>JAQUDD010000011.1 GCA_028685875.1 Candidatus Absconditabacteria bacterium | reverse complement strand
TTTCTTCCTCTTCTGTTGGAGGGGTCATTTCTTCCTCTTCTGTTGGAGGGGTCATTTCTTCCTCTTCTGTTGGAGGAGTTGTTTCTTCTTCTTCTGTTGGAGGAGTTGTTTCTTCTTCTGTTGGAGGGATTATTTCTTCCTCTGTCGGAGGAAATGTTTCTTCCTCTGTCGGAGGAAATGTTTCTTCTTCGCTTGGAATTGTTTCTCCCTCACCTGAAAGTGGTTCTTCCCCTATTGGGAAGACGGTATAGTGCTCATCAAAGGGCGAGAGCTCTATAGCTACAAGGGGACTTGTACTGTGTAGCAAAAATACCGAGAACGTCAGCCAAGTTATCGTTTTTTTGAGCTGGAGTTGTTTAATTTTCATGAGAATAACCACAAAAAAGATAAAAAATATACAATTAATACTATTCCATACATCAGCTTTTTGCAAATAAATGAAAAAATCTTACCTATTTAGGGGTTGACATATATAAGTATTGTTTTGTAAGAGAGAAAGAGAAATTATTTTTTTTCTGTATAAAGCTGTTTTGACTCCAAACAAGCCAAAAATAGCCCCTCATCCAAAAGAGTATTCTGATCAATTTTTGCAAGCTTCTTAGCATGGTGATCCATAATCAACAAATATCTATCTGCTCTAGCCTTTGTTACTTGAGAAATATCTGCCCAAGGATAGACTTCTCCTTTGAAATAGAGAGCATGAGTATCAATTTCTACGGATCAGAATCAGATTCTTTCTCCTTTGCTGAACTGTTGCAGAAGTGCTTCTTTTTTTGCATCAGTATAAGCTAGACTCAATGCCTGCATAAATTGCAAAATCACTTCATGACCACTATCCTGAATGCTCACCTCTTGCCCACTCCTGAGAGTAAAACCCAAAATAACCGAAGTAATAGTATTGTTATTCCCCCTAATTAAGGCAATCTTGAGATGTTCTATCTCACCAAAAGCATAACAATATTCTTGAGACCTAAATTTGAGGTAAAATCCCGTCTTGAAAATCTCCGCATGAGTCCCTAGTACTGACCTCAGATGAGAAAAAGTTCCCCACATTGCAAAGACCCAAATCCCTAACCAAAGCAGGTTTTGCCATCTCAGAGTAAAATAAGAATCCCATCCCAAATACAGAATACTACTAACACTCTGATAGATAATCCATCCTCCAAAACTCAAAACAATCAAAGATCATAAGCACTCTTTCCAAAAGAAAAGTATTCCTTGGGATTGGCGACCAAAAGAATGGAGAGGGGTTCCCAAAGAAAATTTTGCTTGTTGAGCAGGAGACAGGGAAGGACTGAGATGATGCATCAAAAAAAACAGAAAGAAATAAAAAATCTGATTTAGCTACTATACCCACATTTATCTAAGCTCTTGAAGAACATCATCAATAGTACCCTTATAGAGAAAATGAGCCTCGTTGATATGATCAACCGAGCCATCAAGGATAGTTTTTACAGATCTTACCGTATCTTCAATTTTCACAAAGGCACCCTTATCTCCTGTAAACTGCTCTGCTACCGTAAAGGACTGAGAAAGAAATTTTTCCAGTCTCCTCGCCCTATTTACCGTAATTTTATCCTCTGGAGCCAATTCCTCCATCCCCAGAATCGCAATAATATCCTGCAACTCTTTATACTTTTGAAGAACTTTTAAAGCTGATTGAGCAACCGCGTAATGTTCTTCTCCCACAATATCAGGAGTTAGAATAGATGAACTACTTTCCAAAGGATCTACTGCTGGATAAATTCCCTTTTCTACAATATCACGAGAAAGTACAATCGTGGAATCCAAATGAGAAAAAGTCGTTGCAGGTGCAGGATCCGTCAAATCATCTGCCGGAACAAACACCGCTTGCACAGAAGTAATGGAACCCTTTTGGGTAGAGGTAATCCTCTCTTGTAAAGCTCCCATCTCACTGGCAAGGGTCGGCTGATATCCTACCGCAGAAGGAATTCTTCCAAGCAGTGCAGAAATCTCGGAGCCCGCCTGCGTAAAACGAAAAATATTATCAATGAAGAGCAAGACATCTCTTCCTTCCGTATCTCTAAAATACTCTGCCATCGTAAGCCCAGAAAACGCTGCTCTCGTCCTCGGTCCAGGAGTCTCATTCATCTGTCCATAGACCATCGCCGTCTTGGGAAGCACTCCAGACTCTTTCATCTCGGTATACATATCATTTCCTTCCCTCGTTCTTTCTCCTACTCCACAGACGACAGACACCCCATCATGTTCAGTTGCAATATTATGAATCAATTCCATAATCGCTACCGTCTTTCCCACTCCTGCTCCTCCAAAAAGCCCCACTTTCCCTCACTTCAAAATCGGAGCAAGAAGATCAATAACTTTGATTCCCGTTTCAAGAATCTCTTGTTTGGTAGAAAGTTCCGTAAACTTAGGTGCCGAACGATGAATAGGAAGTTTTTTAGAAAAAGAAAGAGTCTGAGTTTTCTCCTCTTTTCCTTTTTTCTTTTTCCCCTCTGAAATGGTATCTAAAGGCTGTCCTAAAGCATTAAAGACATGACCAAGGACTTCTGGTCCTACAGGAACTTGTATCGGAGAGCCTGTATTCTCCACTTCATCAGCCCTACGCAATCCATCAGTAGAATCCATCGCGATTCCTCTTACCACTCCATCCTCAAGGATTTGAAGGGTTTCAATAACGACTTCCCCTCCATTAGAATTTAAAGATTTCACACGTAAAGCATCATAAATACTTGGGAGAACATCTGGGAAATGCACATCCACAACTACCCCTCTAATAGATTGAATCGTTCCAAAGTTAGACATAAGATAAGAGACATAAAGATAAAGTAATTATTTTCCTTCTAAAGCAAGTTTTGTTCCAACAATTTCCGAGATTTCCTGAGTGATTTTCCCCTGACGTGTTTTATTGTAAGCTCTTCTCAGCTGTGCTTCTAGTTCCACACAATTATCCTTTGAGCTCTTCATCGCAAGCATCCTCGCAGCATGTTCAGAAGTTTTTGCATTGAGCACCGTATAATAAATCATATTTTCCAAGATATTCTGCACCATATGTTGCTTATAAGTTTCCACATCAGGCTCAATCATCAGTTCATGATACCTTCTCCTATTCAAAGGACTTTTCATTTCTACTTCCTTCACAAACTCATCCAAAGTCTCTTGGTTCATAGGAAACAAATGAAATCTGACAGGAACTTGAAGTAAAGTATTCTTAAAAAAGTTAAAATACACCTTCACTCTCGAATACTGTTTCTGGTCCAACGCTTTTCGAAGATACTCATACAGTTCTACTAACTCTCCAGAAGACACCTTATCTCTCAGACTCAGAGAGGCTACCACATTTCGTCCATTCCTCTGAAAAAACTCCTTTCCTTTCTTTCCAATCGCGATAATATCCACCATTTCCTTACGGGTTCCATAGCTATGGACTACTCTTTTGAGAATATTCGTATTCAATCCTCCACAAAGTCCTTTATCGCTCGTAATTACGACCAACAATCTTTTCTTACTAGTAGCTACTTCTTGAAAAGAAGTGTCAAAAATATCAATCTGCTTCTGTACATATTCAACCACATACAAAAATTCATAAAAAAATTCCTTAAAATACAAGGTCTGATTTTTAAGTCTTTGCAATTTAGAAGTTGAAGAAAACTCTAAAGCACTAATAATCTTTTGCAAGCTTTTCGTAGTTTTAATTTTGGATCTGAGATATTTCGTAGTTACCATACACAGCTAAGGAAGTAAATTATTTCTTTTTGAAACCAACATTTTTAATTTTTCTAATCTTAAGGGACTGCGTAAGCTTCGCAATCTCCAGATGCGCTTGATCAAAGGAACTCGTAATCTTTTCAGCCTTCTCTTCTTCATTTCCATACCTTACAAACATCAATAACTCCTCTCCATCAACATACAAAATACCCTCTGCTACTTCCAATACAGTATAGTCATTCTCGAAAAGAAAAGCAGCAGCATCAAGAATTCTATCTTGTCCTTCCTTTTCTTTCGGAATAAATCTGAGCTTCCCCTTACTCACGATCGAAGAAAGAGGTGCATGATGAGGAAGTACACCAATTGGACCCTCCAAAGTAGGGATTTCCACTTTTTCAACCTTTCCTTCATAGAGAAGGGTTGTTGGTGTCATGATCTTAAGTTGCATGGGAAAAGATAAATAGGTAAACAGGTGGATAGATAAACAGGTGGATAAATATCATCAGCGTCATTCTGAGCAAAGCGAAGAATCCAAAGAACAGATCCAAAGATAGACGAGAATCAAGAGGAGAAAGTCAAAACACATAAATTCATTTTCCCAGTAAGAACAAGGGATATCTCATATTGCAACAAGGATGTTCCCAAAAAATTACCCCTCAGCACCCGTAAAAACATCTGTAATCCCCACCTCCTCTTTCAGGGTTTCCTTTATTAGGGTAATCATCTGTTTTTCTATCTCTGGAGTCAGATCCCTTTCCGTTCTAATAGCACGAGCAAGATCGGAATAACTTCTATCCAACTTAGCATACAGGCTCATTTCAAAGCTAGCTATCCTCTCCAGAGCAACCGTAGTAAGATAATCATAGACTCCTGCATAGATCATAACTACCTGCTTATAAAAGGGAATAGGAGAGGTATTCTTTTGCTTGAGCATCTCCGTCAGCCTTTTCCCCTTTTCTATTTGAGCAAAAGTCTCTGGATCGACATCAGATCCAAATTGCATAAATCCTGCTAATTCACGGAAATTTGCCAACTGAAGCCTGAGCCTTCCCGCAATCTTTTTCATAATTTTAGTCTGTGCATTTCCTCCCACACGAGAGACCGAAAGTCCAACATCAATCGCTGGCCTTGTTCCCGCATTAAAAAGTTCTGTCTCAAGGAAAATCTGTCCATCAGTAATAGAAATAATATTTGTCGGAATATAGGCAGATACATCAGAATCCTGAGTCTCTACAATAGGGAGTGCCGTCATAGATCCACCACCATACTCTGGAGCAAGATTTGCTGCTCTCTCCAAAAGTCTAGAATGCAGATAAAACACATCTCCAGGATAAGCCTCACGACCTGGAGGTCTACGAAGAAGTAAGGAAATTTCCCTATAGGCAACTGCATGTTTAGAAAGATCATCATAGATGATAATCACATCTTTCCCCTGTTCCATAAAATATTCTCCCAAAGTACATCCAATATAAGGAGCAAGATACTGCAATACAGCAGGAGCACTACTCGCAGCATTTACCACAAGAGTATTGTGCATAGCTTCTCTCGCCTTAAGGGTCTCTACAAAATGTTTTACCTTGGAGTCTTTTTGTCCAATTGCTACATAAATGGAAATCACCTCACTATCTTTTTGATTGAGAATAGTATCGAGAGCTATGGTGGTCTTCCCGGTTTGTCTATCTCCGATAATGAGTTCTCTCTGCCCTCTTCCAATAGGAACCATTGCATCAATTGCTTTAATCCCTGTCTCAAGGGGAACCTTGACCGTTTCCCTTGTCATCACTCACGGAGCAATCTTTTCTACCAATCCTCTCTGCTTCGTGGTAATCTTAGCTCCTCCATCAATAACTTCTCCAATTCCATCAACTACTCTCCCCAAATATTCTTCTCCCACAGGAATACTTAACACCACTCAGAGACTAGAAACTTTATCTCCCTGCTGGAGATTCCCCGCTTCTCAGAGAATTAACACTCCAACCGTATCAACTGCAAGATCAAGAATGAGACCCTTTGTCTTATTATCAAATTCTACAATCTCACTAAACATGGCATGTTCCAATCCAATAACTATTGCTACCCCATCTTTCAATTCAAGGATTTCTCCTTTCTTGGAAAAGGTATCTTTGAGATCAGCATGTTGGATTGATTCCTGGATTCTCTGCAGTAATTCTTCTCTTTTGGACATAAGGATAGCATTGAAAGATAAAATAAATCTGAATTAAACATGAAGTTCATTAAAAATCTTCTGGATATCTTTGTCTAAACTCCTCTGATAAGAATAGCCATCCCCTCTAATTTCTAACTTGGTAGCTTCCGTAGGGATCTCTTTAGTCCCGAGCTTGGGAAAGCTTGCCTCAAGAGAAGTAATAACATTAGTGGTAAGTGTAGCATCTGGAGAGATAATTTTGAAATAATGGTGTTGTTGCTCAAGATCATGACGAATGAGATCGTTGAATACTTTCAGACTTTTCTTGGTAAATTTACGATGCTGAATCAAGAAGGTAGCCAACTCATACATCTCCAAAGAATGCTGTTTGATAAGTGCAAGAGTCTCCGGACGCTGTAATTTATACGATCCATATTCTGCAAGAAGAATCTGCAAATTCCTAAAAGGAGGATAGAGTGCTTCGATATCTATCTCGGAGAAATAATGTTTGAAGAAATGTTGGTCCGTAAGATACATAAAGGGAAAAAATAACAATAAAACAGAAAAGATTATGTTTTTTTCTTTGTAGTTGAAGAAGACTTCTTGATAATTTTTTTCTTTTTTTTGGCAGAAGAAGAGGTTTCTCTTATGGAAGGAGGCTTCAATTCTGCTGTAATAGTCTGAAGATAGGCTTCTTTAAGCTCCACATGTCTATCGAAAAGTTTATTTACCACCTCTTGAGTAGTAGTTGTTACCGTTTCTGTTCGCTGATCTTCCAGATCTTCCAAAAGGATTTCTCCTCTTTGTTTGGCTTCAGAAAGCATTACTTCCCTCTTCCCAATCGCGAGGTCAATAATTGACTGTTTTTCTTGATTTGCAATCACGATCCCTTCCTGAATAATATCTTCTTTTTTCTTATTTGCATTGGTAATAATCGTTGCAGATTCCTTTTTTGCCACCTCAATCATTCTCTCATACTCTTCATCAGCATTCTTCAGCTTTCTAATCAAAACCCTTCTCTCTTCCACAATGTTCAAAATCTTATCCCCAAAGAATTTCTTGGTAATAAAAAAGAGAATTCAGAAGTTAATCAGCTGTGCTAGAAGAAGATCTCGTTGTATTTCCATAGAGAAAAATTGGAAGTAAATAATTAAGAACCTAAAATTCTAAAAGCAACAATCAGTCCATAAATCGCACAAGTCTCAATTAAAGCGATAAAGAGAATCATGGATACCATAATCTTATTCTTCGCTTCAGGATTACGAAGCACTGCCTCAATAGCAGTTCTAGCTATCTGCCCCTCCATAATTCCAACAATAAATCCAGGAACTCCAATTGCAACTCCTGCTCAAATTGAGGTAGCAAGTGTCAAGTTTTCCGCACCAAGAATCTGGAATGCAATAATCAATCCATAAATTGCACACGTTTCTACCAAGGCAATTCCCAGAATCGTCATGGTCATCAGCGTTCCACTGAGTTCCGGATTCACTCCAAGGGATTTCATAGAAGATTTAGCAATCCAACCTTCCCCAAGTGTCACCCCAAAAGTAGTCAAGACAATAGCAATCACTGCACCAATTAAAATAAGACTTTCCATAATACAAAGAGATAAAGAATAAAAATAGTATTTTTTTAAGATTGGTTTACTTGCTGAATAAGTTTTCCCTTAGTAGAGGCTCTTTTCTTAGTCTGAATATCCTCCGCATCTTGTAAAATAACCTTAGCAAAGACACTCAACAAGAGCGTAAACACGAGAGCTTGAATAACCGCCACCAAAATATTTTGCAAATAAAAGATCAAAGGAACCAATAAAGGAAGATTGACACCGCTAAATAAAGAAGCACTAAAATTTGCTATCATGGTCACCACAATCGCAATTAAGAGAGATCCCGCAAACATATTTCCATAGAGCCTAAAAGCAAGAGAAATCACTTTTGCAAGCAACCCTACAATATCCAAAATCGCTAAGAAAAAAGACAACACAATATCAAAAAGTTTCACAAACGGAAAGAGTAAATAATACGCCCAACGAGACATTCAAGACTTGGAGATTATAATCGTATTTCTTCACAAAACAGGAAAATAATTCAGAATAAATTTCCTTCCTCATTTTACTCTCCATTCAAGTACAATCAAGAGAAGTACACTCACAATAGCCAAAGCAAGAGTGAAAGTAATATCTGTAGTAGGACTCTGAATTACTTGTTCTAACGCTGGGAAAGGGAAAATAAGAATATCAATAAAGAGTCCAACAATATTTGCAAACAAAATCACAATAAAGAGATTTACCACATATGACTTGATCCATTGAGGTGACCCCTCTCAGAGAATATCTTCAAAAAACTGATAGACCCCATCAAAAAGCCAATCAACAAAAAGAGAAAAAGCCGACTGTTTTTTACGTTTATCCTGTTGATGAAGTGCATAAGCAAAACTCCCAGACAAGAGCAAAATAAGAAGAAGAGTCACCACTTCTCCTACAAAGACAGGATTCTGAATCAGGGAACCTAAGGTTTCTTGGATTACTTGCATACTATTTCAGTTTGATGAAAGGGCTTCAACTCGTATTCAGGTGTAGGAATATTTGAGAAAAATGCAAGAGAAAGGTATTTCTTTCATTGAGAAAAGACAATATTTACTATTCATAGAAGCAAAACTCAATAGTCCGTCATCCAGAGGAATGGAAGTGAAGTCGAAGAATGAGACGGAACTGAAATGACGAAGAATCTAGGTAAAAACAGATTCCTTTTTAACAAAGATTCTTCCCACTGTTCGTTTCACTCAGCGAAACACCGCATCGCTTTGCTGCTCCGAATAACAAAAAAATTACTTCAAAAATTCCTGGATATCTTTTATCTCCTGAGGAGAAATGGAATGCTCCAGTGGATATCGATGAAACGATGGTAAAGCTCAGAGTTGTTCTAATTTTTCTAGTGCTTCCTCTGACAAAGCAGGGATAACTACAGAATCAAATTCTCCGTGTCCAATGAAGATTTCTTTCCCTTGGAGAAGTGAGGGAGGATAAGATTTTTCTAGTAAGGCAGGTGGATATCGTCCAGAAAGTGCGAGGATGCCTTTGAAGAGATCAGGATATTCACTCAAGAGATAGTAGGACATATTTGCGCCTTGGCTAAATCCGAGCAAATAAATATCTGTATCATGAAGCTGATACTCCGTTTTGAGATAGTTGATAAACTCTAGGATATATTCTGCTCCAGTTTGGAGCTCCTGAGTATCTGCATCGAGACTTTCTTCATCGGTGAGACTGAGAGGATATCGCGCATGCACATTTCTCATCTGAGGGAGTTCAAGTGGTCCGTTAAGAGAAAAAATGCTGATGTCTTTGGGGAGGTAAGTCGCAAGATCGAAAAGATCTTCTTTATTACTTCCAAATCCATGAAGCATAATCAGAATTTTTTTAGGGGTATCTGTGAATTGTTTTACATAGTTGAAGGGTTGCATATTAAGATATAAGATAAAATAAAATCTACTTTTTCTTCAACATCACAGTGTAGCTCTCCTTCTCCGCTACTAGATCACTGGGAAGATTCTCCTCTTTTGCAAGCTTCCTCAATTTCGCCTTATCCAAGCTCAAAGAACTCTCCCATAGCCCTTTTTCTTTCAATACTACTGCAAGCTTTTCTGGATCAAGAATCTTTCGATTATCAGTTTCCCCATAAGTAATCTGATACTCTTTTCCGAAAATTCTCTGATACTCATGCGAAGAGAAAAATGCAGTCAGCGTCTCCTTCATCGCTTCTTTTTTAGACGTTAGCGCTTTGATAGCATCATAGTCCTTCACATACGAACGAATAATCTGCTGGATGCTCTCCACATTCAGTGCAGAAGAGGAAATTTCCTCAGTCAGCTGCGAAAAGGCAGGGCAGATTTCCATAAAGCTACATCGCCTACAATGCTCTGCCTTTTTCGTGGGAAAGATACTTTCATCATTAAACTCTTTGAAAAGAGATGTTTTCTCCTCTATCGTATCTGCAAGCGCAGTAAAGGAAGGAATAAAAGGAGAAAAATCTAATGCTGTCAGAAGTTGAGATTCAGTTTTCTGAAGAAAAAGATACTCTAGTCTGATTTCTATGTGTTTGAAATATTTCGCGTAATTCTGCTGTAAGACATAGGCATACAGAAGCATTTGCTCTTGATGAGAAGCGAGAGTTTCAGGAGTCAGATGTTTATTGGTTTTATAATCAGTGATAATAAACGTATCACCCTGCATCGTGATTTTATCCATTGTTGCAGAAAAAGTATGCTCACCCAACTTTGCAAAAAGTCTCTGCTCAAGGCCAATAATGTTCTCGCTATCAAAAGGAAGATGGGTATTGTAAAAATGAGATATAGACAACTGTAATTGATCAAAAGCATCTTTAACCGTAGAATCCTCCAGATCCAAAAAATTATTTTTGGGAAGCTGTTCTTCTCGTCTCTGCATAAGAAAATGGAGCACCTCGTCTTGAGAAGGAAGAGAAAAAAGGCTGACTCTATGATACAGATAACGCAAGGTTTCATGAGCAATATTTCCCACTAGGAGAGGAAGGGAATTTATTTCTTCGTCTTCAAAATCATGAAGGTAGCTAAATTCATATTGCTTTGGGCAGGATTCGTATTTCTTAAGTTGGGAGAAGGAGAACATGAAGAAAGTGGAAGAGAGTAAAAGATGAAAAGTGGAAGAGTTTTGATAATAATCTGTCATTGCGAGGAGTAAGTGAAGCGAACGACGTAGCAATCCATATGAACAAGCAGAAATATTTGTCATCCTGAGTATAACGAAGGATCCAGTCAGGATAATGGATTCTTCAGCTTCGCTTCAAAATGACAAGACTACTCTTCAGTTGGCTTTCTTTTATTGTTTGCAGGAGTAAGAGAAGGATAAGGATTGTTTTCTAAAATATCTCTGCAATCTTTGGGATCAAGTTTTCCTTCGCGAATAAGAGAAGCGACTTTAAATCTCGTCACGCTACTCCCCTGTTCTCGGAGCAAATGTTCATGAAGAAAGGCTTCTAATCTCGGAATATCTGGAAAATCTATTCCCGTACGTTTAGAAAGCTTTAAAATGATATCTCCAGAAACAAAGGAGGAAAGTTGTTGAGAGTGCATATAGTCAATAAGCAGATTTTTATGATATTCTAGCTGTTTTTTGTGAGTTCAGATTTGTTTAGTAAGAGAGGAATACTCATCAATGAGTGGTAATACTACTTGTTCATCAGCAGAAAAATCTGAATTATAGCTCCATTTCCAGAGTGGACAGCTAGACTGATATTCACAGTAAGAGCAAAATGCGTTTTCCTTAGTAGGAAGCAGAGTTTTTGTCTGCAAGTAACTCGTCCTTGTAAGCTCAATTTCGGAAGTATAGGATTCATACTCTGCCACAAGCGCATTGAGAAAATCATCCTGAATTTCCCATTCATCTTGTAAGCCAAAATGGAGATAATACAGTCTGGCCTTTATAGTTGTTTCTGCTCCATATTGCTGACGCAGAGCATACGCGTAAAGAGAAAGCTGATTGATGTAGGAAGTATCGCTAGCTGTTGGAAGTTTTTTCCCGGTTTTGTAGTCATTAATAATGAGTGTTCCGTCTTTGAGAATATCAAGCCTATCAATAATTCCCTTGAAAGACTGTCCATTAGGTAGGGTAAAAAGCATCATTTTCTCCGTTTCAAGAGAGGAAAAAGAAGAAAAATCCGCATGTTGAGAAAGATAGTTTCTCAAATACTGCTCTCCTCTATGATAAATGTCCTCTGGCAAGTAATCAGCAGTCTCACGAATAACTCAACTCTCTCTAAGTAATTTCTCTCGATGATGAGTATAATAGTCTAAGGTTTCTGAAAACGTGGGAACTTTTGGAGGGAATAAAAAAGAATCTTGAGGAAAAATCTGCTGATACCATCGTTCCAACGTCTGATGAATGAGTGATCAAAGTAATAATTCATAACTTGTTTCAAACTCTTTGACCTTGAGTCTGTCAAGATAAGAAAATTGATATTTTCTTGGACATTGGAGATAGGTGGAGACTTGAGAAAAAGAGTAGGTAGTCATAGGCAATTTTAAGGCAAGTGAAGAGACATAAGTAAGATATATTTTATATTTTTTGTTGCAAGCAATTTTCTATTGACTTTTACTTTCATATAAGTATATTACCAACGACCAATCAATTTGGTTAACCTTATATCTAACACCAACTCCTATTTCTGCATGGATCCATTAAGTATGGATTCTATAAAATGACTAATATGCTATTTAGCAGGAATAGGAGTTTACGATGTACTGCGAAATTTTTTCCTTATCTAAGACTTCCTTATTGAAATAAGGGACCACCGAATAAGGTTTCTGTCGCAGCCCCTGAAGCTCCCACCATATTTGGTGAGGAGCTTCTTCAATATAAAAGAATTCTGAAAAACAACTCTCACCTTGCTATTTTAAGCCGAATAACTATAAGAAATCAGACTTTTTAATTTTTTAGATATTGATAGTATGGTAAAAATTACAACAGGTGACGTAAAGAAAGGAATGATCCTCTTGATCGAAGGGAAGCTTTTTAAGGTGGTGGATACTGCGCATACCCACATGGGAAGAGGTGGCGCAAACGATACCTACAAAGTAAAAGATATCGTGACCGGGAAATCTAATGTCTTTACCTACAACTCTGGAGCGACGCTTGAACAAGCAGATGTTGCGACTAATAACGCAGTATATCTCTATAATGCGGGGAATAACTACTCCTTTATGGAAAACGACACCGGAGAGATTTTTGATATAGAAAAAGAGAAAATCGATGATATTGTAGGATATCTAAAAGAAAACTTGGATGTCTATCTCCAAATTTATCAAGGGAATGTCATCAATGTCTTGCTTCCCTCAACGATCACCTACAAGATTACCTCTACCGTTCCTGGAGTAAAAGGAGATAGAGCACAAGCAGGGACCAAACCCGCAATATTAGAAACGGGACTTGAGGTACAAGTACCACTGTATAGAGAAGAGGGAGATGAAGTGACCGTAAATACTTTAACAGGAAGTATTAACTAAATTTTATATAAACCATTCAATGAAAAAAATCTGATTTTTTTCTCTACTTTGATTTCTTTTTCTCACTGGATGTTCCACAACTTTTCTCCAAGAAGCAAAAATTGAGAAGGAAGAAAACACAGAAGAATACTCAGCAGACTCGACAGAAATTATCGGATATGAAACAGCAGAAGACTGCCTCTTTGAGTGTTTTCTAGCAATAAATTGCCACACAGAAGAACGATCAAATTACAAAAAAGAAATTAGCAAATATACTTCCCCAAAATTAGGAATCAGCTTTCTCTACGCTTCCCGCCTTTTTGATCAAGATTCAGGAGAGATTTGGGTGGAAAATAAGATTATTCATGAAAACAATCTTCTCTGTTTAGAAAGTAGCTTCGGAGAAAAAAATCAAGAAAATGAAGGATGTATAGAATTTCTTCCCTACCAAGAACGAGAACAACTAGAAGGGATATTCAATAGAGAAGATAAGAGTATATGGGAACGAGAAAATACTGAAGAAATTTCCAACGTCTGAATTAAAGGACAGATACCCGGGAGTGATCAGTACTTTGTCCAATATGACTGCATGGGATGTGCTCCTTGACCAGACTTTTCTTGGGTAGATACGATAGAAATGCTGTAAGAGCAAATATACACAAGAGATATCCTTTCGAGGATATTTTTTTATCTGAGCTTGCAAGAAAAAGCGCTTTCTTTATACTGCTAGCAATATCATTTTTATGCGTACAACCCTATATGAAACAAATCATCAAAGGAATTAAAGTCTACAAAATCGGACACGGAGGGATCGGAATCGGATCAATGCAAGATGGGAAAAAAATTCTGATCAAAGGAGGAGCAATCCCTGGAAGTGTCGTAGATATCAAAGTCGTAAAAAGAAGAAAAGATTATATCGAAGCACACATTGTGGAGACGAAGAAATATGATCCTCATTTTGCTGATGGAGAGATTTTTTGTCCACATTATTTTATTCCGATGGGAGTGAGCGCCGTGAACGAAGGAACAGCGAAGATTGGTTGTGGAGGATGTAAATGGCAGATGATGTCGTATCCTAGACAACTTGAGCTCAAGCAAGAACTCATAGCGGAGAGCTTCAAAAAAGTGAATGCAAAAATTCAAAATCCCCCTGCTTCGCATCCCCCTTTGCAAAAGGGGGTAATCAGCTTTTTGCCAATTTTGGGATCGCCTTTGGTGCAAGGATATAGAAATAAAATTGAATTCAGCTTTGGGGTCTATATTCAGCAATCAAGTGAATATCGTCAATGGGAGAGGGAGCAGAGAGTGTTGATGGAAAATCCCCCTTTGAAGGGGGACGAAGGGGGTTCGAATAGTAAATGAACCTCCCCTACCCCTCCTTCTGAAGGAGGGTTGCAAAAAGCCCCGCAGAAGTATATTATTGAGAGTAGAAAAAATTGTGGATTTCACAAGCAAGGAGAATTTAGCAAGATTGTCGATGTAGAGAGTTGTGGACTGATTTCACACAAAGCAAATCTGATGTTTGAGAAAATTAAAGAGCTTTGTATGAGCTCTCCCCTACCGGTGTATGATCAGAAAACGCATCAGGGATTTTTTCGTCATCTGGTGATTAGAGAAGGGGTAAATACGGGACAACTGATGGCAAATCTTTCAGTGTCTTTGAGCAATCTAAGTGATAAGCAGACGAAAGAATGGGAAGCCTTATTAGAGAGTTTTAAAGCTGATACTCTTTTACAGGAGGGGATTTCGACTTTTTTGATTACCTATAATGAAGGATTGGCTGATACCGTAAAAAATGAGAAGTCTGAGACGAAAGTCTTTTGGGGAGAAGGAGTAATTCATGAGACTTTGTCGTTTTCGTCATTCTGAAGCGAAGCTGAAGAATCCACTACTCTGGATGCTTCATTGCATTCAGCATGACAAGAAGGGGGTGCCCAAGAGGTGACCTTTAGGATTTCTCCCTTTTCCTTTTTTCAGACGAATACGCTCGGAGCGCAAAGGCTCTTTAGCACGGCATTCAACATGCTAGGAAATTTTGAGGGGAATATTTTGGATCTCTATTGTGGTGCGGGAAGTATCGGACTTTCGCTGTTGAAGATGAAAAATAGAGAACAGGAAAAATCTGAGCTCATTGGAATAGAGATTGTGGAAGAGGCAATCATCGATGCTTGGCATAATGCAAAGATTAATGGACTTCAGGATCAGAGTTATTTTGTTGCTTCTCCTGCTGAGAAAGCGTTGGCTAATTTCCCAGAGCTTGAGGAGAAGATTAAAAATGTTGGTGTAGTTGTAATAGATCCTCCAAGAGATGGATTGCACAAAAATGTGATCGAATGGATTGTGAATTTAAAGAAAGAATATCATTTCAAGCTCCTCTACATTTCGTGTAATCCGGTGACGATGGCGAGAGATGTGGGAATGTTTTTGGAAGCGGGATTTAGTTTGAAGGAAATTCAGGGGGTGGATATGTTTCCTCACACGCATCATTGTGAGTGTATTGGAGTGCTGGGGTAAAGAGAGAAAGATTAAAAAGAGAAAGGAAAAAGAAGCCAATGGCTTCTTCTTTAAGTATTATTAATCTCCAACAACATATTCTCTATTTTTTCCCTATCTAAGAAGTGAATATTATTTTTAAAATACGCAGGGTCAATATTCATAATTTCAGTAACTGCCTGGCTGGTAATTTTTCAGCTTACCGCAATAAAATACTCTGCAATCCTCACTCTCCTGTTAGTTTCACTATCCTCATATTCATTGGTAAAACATTTTTTTGCCTGGTCTATAATTGTTGTAACTCAAGATGTGTTTCATGATCTCGCATCAATATTTCCATATTTTGCTTGCACTCCAACATACCTATATTCACCTAGTTCATTTCTTTTCTTCATTACGATATCTCTTCCACTTTCATCTACTCCATGCGTATACCTTACATCATGATATCCGAGTTCCTTAAAAAACGGAAGGAGAAACATTTTAGTAAATTCCTCTTCATTTTTATATTTCTCTTTCAAAATTAATGATTTACTATCTGAAATTCATAATTCTAACTGCTTCATAACATTATTTAGTCTTGTTTTTTCTACCTCATCTTTTTCTGCTTTCCTCTGAAGATAATCAAATACCAAAAAATAGAATTCTTCATCAATATTATCTGCTTGATCTTTATAGAATTTTAGTTGTTCATAAGATAAATTACATTGTTCTCTTAAGATTTCCATTACCATTAAAAT
Source organism: Candidatus Absconditabacteria bacterium (assembly GCA_028685875.1). Lineage (GTDB taxonomy): Bacteria > Patescibacteriota > Gracilibacteria > Absconditabacterales > Absconditicoccaceae > UBA3291. Next base: position 8,114 of record JAQUDD010000011.1, on the reverse strand, counting down.
ATTTTGTCCCTTATAATTAGGGGGAAGTTTTCCTGATAATTCAAGCGATATTTTACGAATATCCATTATTTATTTTTGTATAAATAGATGATTTTATCCTCTAATTATATTCAGAACAATAAAAAAAGTAAGCGAAATGGATAAAAATCATCCAACTTTTCGTTAGCCAAAAAATAGAAAAATGATATATAATTAGTTTCTAACTTCTTTTACAAAGAAATAGACTTTTAAGAAAGGCTTTTCTTGAGCGCAGAAAAGGTAGAAGTTATCTCCTCTTGTCCTCATTCAATATCTTTCAAAATCTCTTGAGGATTTCTATGTTTTATCTCTTTATTTTTAGCAGGGTTCTTGGCGGAAAGATCATAGTCTTTAATATCATTGATAGAGACCGTCCATGATTGCTCTCAGATTTTTTTTGACCTATAAGCATCAACCATCCCTTGCATATCTTGGGTGGTGATCGGCTTATTTTTAGTGAGTTTGCGTCAAGGTTCTACTTCATAATATCGAATTTCTTCTGTAGCTTTTGTTTTATCAAAAAAGATAATATTAGTTTTTACCCCACTATAAGGAAGAAAAACTCCAGCAGGTAAACTCACGATACTATGGAGATTACAATCTTCTAAAAGCAGCTTTTTTACATCTTGAAATCCTCTAGAAGTATTGAATAACACACCTTCTGGGACAATAATTGCTGCTCTTCCTCCTGCTTTCAGCTTTTTAATAAAGTGTTGAAGAAATAACATTTCTGTAGCATTAGTTTTAATAGGAAAATTAGCCTGAATTTGTTCTTTTTCTTTCCCTCAGAATGGTGGATTTGCTAGAATAATATTGAATCTATCTTTCTCTTCAAATCCACGAATATCATCAGTCAGTGTATTTTTCTTATTGATATTTGGATTTTCGATACCGTGAAGAATCATATTCATCACCCCCATAATATAGGCGATCGGTGTCTTCTCATTTCATCGAAGAGCATCGTGATTGAGCCAAGAAAGATCTTCCGTGGTTTTGGTTTGTTGTTTAAGATGGTCATATGCTTCAATCAAGAATCCACAAGAACCTGTTGCTCCATCATACACTGTTTCTCAGATTTTTGGATCTACACATTGTACCATCGCATGAATAATCGCTCTCGGTGTGTAATATTCTCCGCTATTTCCCCCATCGTTTCCCATTCATTGAAGCAGATCTTCATAAATTTTGGAAAGCTCAAATAAATCTGATTGCTTTTGAAAACTCAAAGTATCAATAATATCTATCACCTCTCTCAAGGTATGTCAGCTTTCTATTCTATTATCTAGAAAATGAAAAATCTCTCCGATTTTGTATTTCATACTATGATAATCCGTACTTTCATTACGAAACGATTTCAGATAGGGAAAAAGATCACGATTAACAAATTCTTTGAGATCATCCCCTGTCATCGCATGCATGCTGTCTATTTTTCCGTTCTTTTTGGGAGCAGCTCGAGTATCTCGTTGATGAGGAAGATCAAGTAATGGAGTATAGGACTTCCCTGAAAGTTTCGCTTCTAGAGATTGAGCTTGTTCGTAATCATCAAGAAATTTGAGAAACAGGATCCAGCTGATTTGTTCGGTATAGTGCATTGCTCCAGAGATCCCATCATCACGACGGAGAATATCAGTAATACGGTTGATGTGTGATTGCATGAGATTTTCAATATTAGAAATTAAATTTGTTATGAAAAATTGTGTTTTGTATTTTCATGATATTCTTTATCTACTCGTAATGTTATATCAATCTGATTTCCTTTTTTACCTTTAATTTTTTTCCAAAGTCCTCATTCCATTAAAATATTATAGAAGTAAACATCACTAAGTAAGGAAAGAATATAGAATTTATATATTGGTTTTTCATATGCTACAGGATGAAGAATTGTATCATAGAAATGTTTTTCTATCTCTGCTCCATATATTCAAAAGATTAATCTTGATGAAAGCAAAATCACCAGTATGATTGAATCTCTAATTTCTCCTAATTTGGTAGTATCCAAGGTCAATTCTTTAAAAGGATCACTATGATGGGTATATGTATTACTGAGGTAACCATAGATAATGTATACTTGTTTTGGATCTAATTTTAGAAGTTCATCTTCCTTATATTTTGAAATGTTTACAATTTTTTTAATTTTCTTTGATCGAGAATCACTAGGATTATCTGCAAGAAAATCAACGATATGTTCCATAAATGATCTCAAATGTTTTCCAGCAGAATTATAGTGTCCTATCAACATAAATCTATATGCTAACATTAATTCATGCTGAGCTTCTTTTAACACCTCTATCTTTGTAGAAATCTCAAATCTATCGATCATTTCTATTAACATTTGAAATTCATATAATTCCCAATCCAAGATATTTATTTGTTCTCCATATTTTGATTTCATTTTAATAGTTTTCCGAAAAATTTTATCTTCCCGTTTATGAAGTTTTATTGCCATATCAAGAATTTTCACCTCTTGTTGTGCTGATGATATAGGATTGATTATTATATTTTTAAGTTTTTCTCGCATATTTTAGTAATTATTATGAAGCTACTCTTCTATCAACTCACCTTTAAAAGCCTGATCTAAGACACTCGCCCGAAGTTCATCATAGTGAGTGAGTTGAGTTTGGTATTGCTGCTTGAGAGTAGAGATATTTTCGTGAAGTTGATTTAGATGAGTAACGATTTCTTCTTGCTTTTCTAGTGGGGGGAGGGGAATTTGAACTTCTTTTACTTTTTGGATGTTGAGATTTTTAACTCCAGTTCCAGTTGCTGTTTGTTCAAATTTAGAATACATAAATGGAGATCAAAGTAAGAAATACATAAAATCTTTATTTATAGTTTGATCTGTTCTCAATACTAATCGTCAATCGTGGATACAACCCTCAGTTTGCATTATATAAGGTTTTCCGAAGCTCATTGAATTTGATAGTATAAAATCTCAAGGATAAACCATTCTTGATCTTTTTACTCCTTCTGGTTTTATTTTTTCTGCTGTATATGAGATATATTTTACTTGATTTTTTGTATCTCCTATTTTAATTCGATTTACTCAATCCTTTTCTTCTGTAAGAAACTTTTGTATTGGTCTAGGAGATCCACCTCTTTCTATGAGGCAAACATCTGAAAGTTTCCTATTTTTCCACTCTTCATTATCAAATGACTCACTCAGACTACTTTGCCAACATTCTTCCAAAGCTGAAAGCTGGTTCTCTATCTGAGTTTTAGCTTGAGTGATTGTAGTGGAGATTTCATCAAGTTTCGCTACGATTTTTTGTTGGGTTGCGAGTGGAGGATATAAAATATTTAATCAATGAACATCATTTCTGTTAATTCATGGTTTCACTCATTGAGCTAAAGTAGGAATATTTAATGTATGTAATCCATAAAATAAATAGTCTATATCTATAGGAAGTTTTTTCGTTACATAATATGTCACGTCAGAAGGTCGGAATTTTCAAGAAACTCTTGTCAATGCTCCTGCGGATCATTTTCTTCCAATAATTATTGAATCTCACTCATACAAAAAATTATTTGTGTAATTCAAAATTCAATTCGCTCCATAAATTGGATTTTGTAAATTTTCATTTCTCTCAGATTTATCAATTCATTTTCCATAATTCAAATTTATAATTTCTCAGATTTTTTTCTGTTGTCGTTGAGACATTTTATCAAATAGAAATCGGTAAAATATTAAGATATGTGAATAGAAGCATGATAAGCCAAACAATGAAAACAAGAAGTAAATAAACAAAGAGATATGCAAAAAGTCCAATATATGGACTATCTTTTCATTTTTTATAAAATTTACCAGCAATAGGAAAAGCTATAATTAACAATATAAAGTACATTGGTATTAGTTGCCAAAATAGCCAATCCCGACCTTCATTTGTAAAAATTGGAACATTTTCAATAGTCAAGTAGCAAAACCATGCACGTAACAGGTAACTGATATTTTTTATTATTTTATACACTATTCCTTTTATTTAAAATTTAAAATTTTTAGAGTTTTCCATATTTAGTTAGAAATTACTAATTATTCATACTAATTTTCATCTGATCTCTAAGGGATTTTCTGAAGTTACAATGATAGGAGAAAATTTTCTGGGACAATGCCTCTGCTTATCAAAGTATCTCTTACACTTTTATTGTTGATCACATGTTCATTTGATATAGATTTTTCTGTAGTCATATTATTATTCTTTGCATTATAGATAGTTATCTCTGTAGCAAAGTCTTTAGCTTTTAGGATAATAGTAGGCATATGATCAGCTAATGGCTTAGTTTCTTTAATATTTCGTTTCTCCTTCATATCTTTTGTTGGCATACCGAATAATGCAGCATCTCACTTACTACGAATAAGTGCAAAATTTTTGTCACTCTTGGTCTGTTCGAAAATTACTTTAGATAATTCTTTTTCTGTTTCACTTAGTTTTTTACGTGCAGACAGACGCTCTATATCCTCAATTTTTTGTTCAATTAATTCTATCTTCCTTGTTTGTAGGGCAAAATAACTCTGTGCAAAAGCTATCTCTGGCTTGGAAGGATCCCCATTTTGCGCAATAAGATAACAAGCGTATCTAGTCAACATAATATCCTCTATCTCTCTTTGGGCATTAGAACCCAAAGAAACCTTTTTGTTGATCTCAACAAAATGGTCAGAAGTATCTACCTGACTTGTGTCTACACTATCCTTCGCTTTATCAATTACTTTTATAAAATTTCTCCACTCTGTATATCATAAAAGCTGTTGTAAGTCTCTAGCAAGCCAAAACTCTACACCATTTTCTGTCGTCTGTGCTAAAGACTCAAAATCGGACAATAATTGCTGAATAAGATTGGTTTCCATGGTAGATATCTAATAATAACTAAATCCTAAATAACTCCCCTTGCAACTCTTTCCACGCCTGCAATAATGCTTCATATCCTCAGAATGCACTTGTAATATCCATAATACTCATCCCCTTCCCTTTCTGCCCAAAGAGTTCAATCAGCTCTCAGATTTTAGATTGTACGAGCTCGGTACTTCCATGCTCCACATAATACTGCAAGAGATATTCCAAAAATTCTTTGGCTTGAAGCTGATATGCTTGATCGAGGACACGACTATGCTCAATCACTCGAGAAGCTCTTTCTTCTTTGGTCTTCATCTCTTCTGAGAAAGAGAGATGAGCCAGAATATCAAAAATATCACTCTCTGGAGCATCAAACATCTTTTGTAAGGAGTGAAGTTGCTCTGCATCTATTCCCATAGTTTGCAGCTGATGAAGGAGCTCTTCTCTCGTCTTGGGATCTGCTCGAAGGATTCTGAGTTGCTCTTCACTCTGATAGAGTGCTGGCAATTTTCCGATCAAGGATTCAAGGTATTGTGTAGGAGAGATAGGTTTTCCTTGTTCATCGACATATCTCGTCTCTACATTAATAATGCGCAGTTCCCTTTGATCAGAGAGTTTTACACGTAATTTCTGAAAAGAAGAAGCTGATTTTTCTTCCTCATTTTGTTGTCATTCTGAGCTATGCGAAGAATCCATGGACGAATTCTCTTCCTCTTCACTGGATTCTTCATTCGTTTCACTCTCTCAGAATGATGAACTTAGCGCATCTCCATCCCAAGCAGGATCATAAAAGAGATTCGTCGCTCCTGTAAAATCAATAATCGTAAAATAATCTTTTCCTTCAAAGACTCTCGTTCCACGACCAATAATCTGTTTAAATTCTGTCATGCTTCCGATATTACGAAGCAAAACGATATTTCTCACATTTCTCGCATCTACTCCCGTAGTCAGCATCTGGCTAGAAGTCAGAATCGTAGGAATGGTTTTATCATTATCTTGGAATCTTTCGAGATACTGTCTTCAGATTTCTCCTTCATTACTCGTCACTCTCACGCAGTAATCAGCATCAGCTACACTTTTGTGAGCATTAATCGCATCTCTCACTCTGAGGGCATGTTCTTGATCCACACAAAAGATAATCGTCTTCTCCTGAGGGTGAATTTGCTTCAAGATTTCTTTACTAATCAGATCTATCCTCTCTGGTACAATAATCGTTCTATCAAAATCTGAAATTTCATAGAGATCTTTTTTCTTGTCTCCAGAAATAATTTGTACATCATGATCTATCACGAGTTCGTCAATATTTGTCTGAATTCTTTTTACTTTGTAGGGCGTAAGAAATCCATCATTAATCCCCTCTTTGAGCGAATATTCATACACAGGAGCTCCAAAATAAGCATAGGTATCAATATTATCACTTCTTTTGGGAGTTGCTGTCATCCCGAGTTGCACTGCACTTGAAAAATACTTCAGAATTTCAGCTCGGTTTCCCTCTTGATTTGCTCCTCCTCTATGACATTCATCAATAACAATCAGATCAAAAAAATCTGGCTCATATCTACGATAGTATCCTTCTCATGGTTTATCTACATTATGTCATTCTGAGCGTAGCGAAGAATCCAAATGTTGTGTAGCTTTGTGTTGAAAATCCCCCTGTCCTCCGGACGTCCCCCTTTCATAAAGGGGGTAATCTCCTTCTTCATCTTCTCCAGAGATAATCGCTTGATAGATTGCGAAGAAGATATTTGCATTCGTCGGCACTACTCCTAATCTTTTTTTAATTTCTTTTCCCCTCACTCGCAGACAATCCTTTTCCAAAGGATTGAAGGTATTCATAGCCTGTTCTATCAAAATATTTCTATCCGCTAGAAAAAGAATGCGTGGTCTACGATTAAATCCTCTTTTAGATCGTTTTGCATTAAGCAATTTGGAAAGCGATATAGGTTTTCCCTGTTCCTGTCGCTAAGGTAAGCAGAATTCTGTTTGCTCCTTGAGCGATAGCGGTCAAAGCTTTGGTGATAGCGATATCTTGGTAATATCTCGGTCTTTTTGCACTATCAATATAATAAGGGATCGAAAGAATTTGCTGTCTCAGTGTTGCATGTTCATCGGTATAACGCTCATAAAGTTCAGCTGGACTAGGATACTGAGAAATTATTTTTCCTGTCCCAGATTGTAGATCAAATTCATAGATCTCCTGCCCATTAGTAGAATAGAGCCGTCTTACATCCAGTTTTTTCCCATATTCTTTTACCTGTTCTAGCCCTTCGGTTACGGGAAGTGCATATTTTTTCGCCTCAATGACCGCAAGATTCATCCCAAAATCTTTGAGCAGATAATCCACAAAACATTGTTTCCCTCTTTTTCCTCCCGGTAATTTACGACCATCCGTAAAATATCGCTCCCTAATGATTTGCGATTCCTGTCGTCCCTGCGCATACAGCGCTGGATCAATGAATTTTGAACGCGTATCAGATTCTGAGTACATCTATAACTAGAGATAAAACATTTGCAACATCTTACTGTTATAAAAGACTTTTTCAATTACTTTTCCTTACTCACATTTTCCAAAAAAAACAATAAAAAAGAGAGTTGCAGAAGTCTCTTTTCAAATCTCTAAATCTTCCCTCATTTCTCCGCCAACTTTCTCGCACTGTCCGTCAAATACTTTTTCCTCACTCTCACATTCTTCGGCGTAATCTCCACCAACTCATCATGTCCAATATACCCCAACGCATCTTCTAAACTCAGCGTCCTAATCGGATTCAATCTCATCGCTTCATCATTCCCGCTATTTCTCACATTGTTTTGCTGTTTATTGATCGTCAAATTTACCGTCATATCATTATTCCCCTTCAAGTATTCTCCCACGATCATTCCTTCATACACTTGCTGAGCAGGTTGCACAAAAATCGGACCTCTTTCCTGAAGTTTGAAGATTCCATAATTCATTGCCTGTCCAGTTGCAGAGGAAATCATTGATCAGACTTCTCTCTTTTTAATCTCTCCTTTCCAGTCCTCATAATGCGAAAAGGAGGAATACATAATCCCCTCTCCCTTGGTCATCAAAATAAATTCCCCACGAAATCCAAGCAAACCTCTCGTCGGAATCTCAAATTCAATAGTGGTAAGTCCATTGAGAGAATGCATGTTTACCATCTGTCCCTTACGATTACTAATTGCTTCAATTACTGTTCCACTCAAGTCGTCATTCACGCTGACTACAAGATTCTCAATCGGTTCTTGTTTCTTTCCTTTCTCTTCTCTAAA
>JAQUDD010000010.1 GCA_028685875.1 Candidatus Absconditabacteria bacterium | reverse complement strand
CAAATAAAATTCTTACTTCTCTTTTTAGTCCAGAGAGATTTGCAATGTTTCTTAGATATGGAATTGCTTATGTCAAAGAACATGATGGGCTCCAAAAACACATCATGAGATATCCGCAATTTTTTGCAATCAAAGACATTTATCATTCGACTTTCAAACTTAACTGATTCAAGTATAAGAAAAAAATTTTTTTTGTCAAATTTTTTAGCACTTTTTTTTATAAGAAAAATATTATTCAAAATTTTCAATTCTGAATTGATATTTTCAAAATGTGAAAATCATCTTGTTTTGACTTTTTTGAAAAATATTATATTTTCACAGTTGAAAAATTATACACGAATCGAATCATATTGTTCAAGCAATCGTGAATCGTTCAAATGATAATAGTGAAGCGTGATTTTTGGGTCTGTGTGTCTCATCAATCTCGTTGTTGCTTGTTGTGATAATCAAGAATAAACACAACGCATTGCGAATGAATGTCTTTCTTGATGAAGACAAAGCGTTTTGTTCTTCGGAATCATTCATTCTTTCTTCATTCTTTTCACAATCAACAGAAAATGTTTTCATAATAAGTGAGAACTGATTTCTTTTCACTTTTCTTTCTGTCATAAACAAACGAACAGCTTTTCAATATCAAGATGTTTGTATTTCTGATTCAATAGATTCTCATATTCAAAAACTTTCTTTTGAAGCTTTTCAGAAAAGAATACTGATTCATATCTATTTCACTTCACAAGAACTTTGAATTGTCTGTTTTCATTGTGAAAATCTTTGAACTTACATCTGACAATTTCAGATTTTCTCAATCAAGTTTCTCGTGGTATTTCAATCATCAGTTCATCACGCAATCTGATTTCTTCTGATTTTGAAAACAATCTGATTGCTGTGTGCATTAGTTGATAATCTTCTTCGCTCATTGGCTCACGTTTCACTGGCTCTTGTTTGAACATCGGAATCTGTTCTCGATTGAATCTCATTTTCATTCATATCATATTGCAGAACTTGAAAAAACATCTGATTGCACAAATCACATTGTATTCAGCACATCTGCTCGGTATTGTTCATCTGCAATTCTTGTGCGTTCTGTAATACACAAGATATTGAATGATTTCATATAGTTCAATTTCTTCAAGCTTGAATTGTGGCTTGATAGAAACAAGATATTTTCAGAAGTTTCTTATAATATAGAAGCGATTGATATATGAATTGTGATTTCTGACATTTTCTTCATAATCACGTCGCTGTTGTAATACATCATTGAATTCGTTCATAGCAAAAAAACATAAGCATATAAAAATATGTGTGTTTCATAAGCTTATGTCAACTGCTTGAATATATATATTTTTCTCAAAATGTCAATCTATTGACATTCGAAAGTGATTCTGTATATTGATTTCATTTATATCATAAGTCGTTCAAAATGGCAGAAGAAAAGGCAAAAAAGCCATTGCATAAGAAATGGCGATTTCGAGTGATTGTTTTCATCTTTGTTTGTTGAATATTGAACAGTCTTGCGAAAGATTGAAGCACAACAACATCATCAGTTCAAGCACCAGCACAACAAACAGAAGAAAAAGTTGATGTTGTTCAAGAAAGAATCAACAGAATCAATGAACTATATGCAGAAGAAAGTTCATTCGATAAAGTTGAAGTGATTTGAAACAATTCAATTGCGATAGTATTCAAAGAACTTCCAGATTTGTGAATTGAAGATGAAATTGATTCAATCACACGCTGACAAGCAATGAATCTTTCGAAAGAAGTCAACGGCGTTGCTTCTGTGAAAACATATATTTGATGAGAAGCACAGATGTTCTGCACAGCAACGAAATGAACAGTCAATGATTGTTCTGATTATAGATAAAAAGAAAAGCACCGTTTGATTGGTGCTTTTTTCATACGAAGTGCTTTCTATATATTGATTATGAAAGCGATTTCAACTTTTCATTGATATCGACATGAGTAAAAAAAACGAAAGTACATTAAAACAACATAAACAAAAAAAAAAAGAACTCAATCCACCTTTCTTGGCTCATGGTTTTAATATGAAAACATCTTCTTGGTTTGATGAAAGATTACCAGAAATGCTGTGGGCAGTATTGATAATTGGGAATATGGAAAGAGAAAATGCTCTTGTTTTTTTTAGATATGTTGCAAAATATGTAGAAAAACTCGTGTACAACTTAATTTAGAAATTTTATATTTTTATTTTAAAATGCTCCTTCGGAGCTATTAGGGGGGTATTTTTGCCCTTATGGGGCAATCTTCTTTTGCAAAAAGAAGCAAAATGGGTATGGTAAATTTGATTTATTTTCTAATCAATAAAATATGATACGAAATATTATATGATGAATAATTATATTTTTATGATTAACTCTTTTTGTAGTAGGAAATATCTTATTCAATAATAATTGTAATGAATTTGAAGAAAGTAAAGAAACAAAAAAAATAAAAGACCTTAAATTTGAAATACTTAGACAAAGAGAAAAAACATATTATATTTTATGATTTTCATAGAACCAATTCATTCTTCAATACCAAGGATATTCATTATTAAATTTCTAAAATAAAGTTAACTATTTTCTTCGTTATTAAGCCTTTTTGTGATAAATGCTGGAGTTTCAAGGTCTTCTTCTGGTTCTGGGAGGACGATCTTTGATTCTTCTTTTTGATTAGTTTGATTAGAGAATCCAGAGGTATTTTCTGATTTTAATCCTCTTAGGATAAAGTTTTCGGATTCAGACTTTCTGTTTATTGTAGGTCTCCCCAGTAAATCTCTTTGTGGGTGTTTGATTACTGCTTCTTTACTTTGTTCTTCAAATCCTGTAGCGATAATGGTTACTTTTACTTCATCATCAAAGCTTTCGTCAATACTCATTCCCCAGATCATGTTTACATCTGGATCAAGAATATCTTCTACGATAGCAGCAGCTTCTTGTACTTCTACAGGAGTCAAATCAAGTCCTCCACTTACTGCGAAGATTACTTTCTTAGCTCCATCAAGATTTGTTTCAAGAAGTGGATTTTCGATTGCTTTTCTGGCTGCATCTACTGCCCTTCTCTCTCCTGCTCCATATCCAATTCCGAGCAAGGCATTTCCAGAGTCGGACATTACTTCTCTAATATCTGCAAAATCGATATTGATATCTCCTGGCTTGATAATGAGATCAGAGATTCCTTGTACTCCTAGGTAGAGTACCTTGTCAATCATCGTAAATGCTTGTCTGAAGGTAGTCTTTTTATCTACTACGGTAAAGATTTTATCGTTTGGTATTACGATAAGCGTATCTACGTTGTCTTTCATTTTTGCTAATCCATCTATTGAATTCGTATCTCTCTTTTTCCCTTCAAAACTGAACGGTTTAGTAACGATACCAATGGTGAGGATGCCCATTTGTTTTGCAATATTTGCAATTACTGGAGCGGCTCCTGTTCCTGTTCCTCCTCCCATTCCTGCTGTGATGAAGATCATATCAGAATCTTTGATGGCTTCTTTTATTTCTGCTTCAGATTCTTCCGCAGCTTTTCTTCCAATGTCTGGATTTGCTCCTGCACCAAGTCCTTTTGTAATATTGAGTCCAATATTCACTTTGGTTTGTGCTGGATTAATTGCTAGGTCTTGAGCATCGGTATTAATTGCTACAAACTCTACTCCATCAAGTCCTTCTTGGATCATTCTTGTGATAGCTTTGTTTCCACTACCTCCTACTCCTAAAACTTTAATTTTTGCTCCAGGAATAAATTCTGGAATAATTTCTTGAATCACCATGATATTGTTGTCATAAAAGTTAAAAAAGTCTGATTTATTCTATTGTGTTTTTTGTTTCGAGAGAGAAATTTATCTTTATGTTATTAGTGAGTCCAATTATCAGTAAGGTTATCTTTTTCATACATAAGAAGATCCTACAATTAAAACAAATTCTTAAAGAAGTCTCCAATCTTTTTTCCGAATGCTCAGATTTTTATTCCTCTTCCTCCTCTGTTATCATCTGTGTATTTCATAGACCAGTAATAACACCCAATAACGTTTACAAACTGTATGTTATTTGAAAGATCTCCTAGATTTAGTATTTGATCTTTACCATAGAAGCTTGCTAGCTTAAAGCTATCTTTGGAAAGGAGGTCAAGATTTTTGATTTTAGCTCCTCCTCCGATGAGTAGGATTCCACCGGGAAGTCTTCCATCTTTTTCAAGATTTTCGAGATGCTTATTGATCTTCAGAAAGATCTGTTCATATCTCGCGCTGATGATTTCTGATAAGAAATGGATATCAAGTCATAAATCCATGGGGGTTTCGCTATCAATTATTGCTGTTCCTACAGTTTTTTTGATATTTTCTGCTTCTTTGATATCTACCTGCATTCCAATAGAGATGTCTTTAGTTACCTCCTCTCCTCCGATAGAGAGTGTCCCGTATCCCAAGGGATATCCATCTTCATAGATTACGTAACTGCTTTGATTTTTTCCGATATCGATTACTACTGTTCCAAGGTCTTTGTGATCATAGTCTACTGCTACTTCACTTGCTGCTAAGATGTTTGGGATAATATCGGATACCTCTAACCCAATCTTATCAAAGGCATCAATGAGTCCTGTATAGAAATTTTTAGGGATAAGGAATACGTCTGCCATGAGCTCAAGTTTTTTACATTTGAGTCCAATAGGATCTTTTTCTTTTTTCTCTTCGTCAATAATCCGTGATACAGGAACGATTTTGATAGTTTCGTAATTGTTTACATTTGCAATGTCTCCAACGATTCTAGAGAGATGTTCTAAGTCATCAATTTCTACTTCATCGCTCATAATCCTTTTCCCCTCTATAATTCTTTGGGTTATCATCTCTGGATGAGAAATTCCTATGTATACTTTTTCGATGAAATCTCCTCAGAGTTTCTTGATGAATTGTTCAGTAATTTTGTTTAAGGTATTGGTGAATGCTTCTGCATCAATCATTTTCCCTTTTCTCATTCCCAATACGGGCTCTACTTGTTTTGCAAGGATAATGTCTTTATCATTATCTCTTCCAAACACTACAGCTTTGATACTTTCATTTCCTATATCAAAGATTGCTCTGATATCGTTCATAGTGCTTATCTAGTAAAGAAATAAAACTTAGTTCACAAGCTTTTTTTGATATCTTGTTGACTCTTTATTATGAATATAAATAAAAAAAACAAACCTGAATTTGTTCTTTGTGCTATACTTTGGTTATCATACTCTATTTACTATACATTGTGCTATATAACCTATGGTTATCATTTGAGTTTCTGGTTCATGTTCTTGGTCTTCATCGTGTAGAGGAGATGAATTTTTTGTCTGATGTCTTGATGGAATTTGAGCATACTATCGTTTACAATTACATCTTTGTTCCTTTCTGCTGCAAAAATTCTCTTCGTATTGATGATGAAAAGCTGAAGATATTTTAGAGTACCTTCTATAGCGTCTCCGATACTCCCCTTTCCTATTTTTTCCAGGAATATTTTTATTTTTGATTTTCCTGAAAATACGGTGTTCCCTATATTAATAACTTGTTGTTGTTGATAGTTTGGAAGCACTGCCTTGATCCATTTATTTTGTTGAAAGATAGACTTTTCCCCTTTCTTCTCTTCATCCTGATAGAGAAGAACGAGATGTTGTACTCGATAGCAGAGATAAATATCAATATTTGGAATAGAAATATTGTAGAGGTTTTTTTGATCATTAGTGATGAAGAAGGAAAGACAGACTTTTTTTTTCTTTTTTGAAAGAGTTCTCTTCCTTCCAGAAAAAAAGAAGATGAGCATTGCTCGAAATTTTGTGCTTCGTATTCTCCCTGGCTGAGTAATAATGAAGAGATCAATGTCTGATCCTGCATGAAGGGCGTTGAAAGTAATCGAGTTACAAAGATAGATTTCTTCAACAAAAGGAATACCCTTATAAAGGTTCTCCATTTTTTCTACTTCTGCGAGATACTCATTCATGTGGGGATTCTTTTTGTTTCGGGAAAATGTATTAAGCGATGTCTTTTTATTACTTTTTTTATCATAAAGAAAAACTTCATGATCCTTGGGAATGGGATAATCCATAATATCATAGAAGATCAAATTTGTATTTTCTTGCAGAGTGTCTTTTAGTTCAGTCGCCTTTCACATTCTAATCTATTTTCTCCTTCATAATAAAGATTACATCCTTGGCTATGGAAATTTTGTGTTCTGCTATCAATGCTCCATTTTCTGATGTCTTTCTCTGTTCCTTCTCAGAAATTTATCCTAAAAATAACTTCTCAAGTAAATAATGTTCCATTATCTCCGCCTGTAAGGGAGAAAGGAAAGATTTCTTCTGCTTTTTCTTGTTGGAATCCTTTATTCATAATAATTTGATTAAAGTTTTCTGGATATGCTTTTAGAAATATTCCTTTTTCATTACAGAGTTTTGTATAATCTAGTATTTTATATGTTTTCTTATTGATACCTATTGTATATCCTAAGGTAACACCTGTGTTGTTTGTATTGAAATGTATCGTATATTTATCTGGGAATATTTGTTGGAGTGTTCAAGCTTCCTCAATTTGTAGATTTCTGCTTCTCATTGCACTATTGATAAAGTTTCTAACTTCTCCTTCAATTTTACTGATACATCATTCAGCTTTGAGGACTTGAGTTCTTTCAGTATTATTAAAATTTGCAAAAAGAGCGACGGATAACATCCCTACCACAGAAAGAACAATAATAATTTCTAGCATACTAAATGCATATTTTTTTTTCACTAGAAGGCTTTGCAAATTAAATTAGTTGCTGATAAGTGGTCTTACGACATATTTGTAGGATTCATTTCCTTTGTCACTAATAATCATTGGCTTTTGGCTATTGACAAGATTGAATACGAGTTCTTCTGAATCCATTGCATTGATAAAGTCGGTAATATATCTTCCATTTACTGCGAAGGCAATCTGATCTCCTTCAATAATTGCATTGATTTTGGTTTTACCAGCTCCTTTGTCTGTTTTCCCTGAGGAGATAATTACCCCATCAGCTTGAGTTTCGATTTGGATGAAATTATTGATATCCTTTGTAAGGATTCAGATTTTTTTTATTGCTTTTCCACATAGTGTTTTATCTACGAGGATCGTATGATTGAAGCTTGTTGGCATGATTTCTTCTCTCTCATAATCTGGGAAATTCCCTTGAATGAGGAGAGATGTTGCGGTGATCTTGATATTTTCTATTTCAAACTCAAAAGCGATCAGATTTTCAGAGTATTTCATCTTAAGATCAGAAGTTTCTTTTTCTGCAGCATATTTGGTAATATTTTTAATATCGTTTATGGCTATCTTTGGGATGATAAGTGAAAAATCATTTTCAATGGTTGCAGAAATTTTGTATTCTGCAATTCTGAAAGAATCTGTTCCTACAAATACGAGTTTTTTCCCATTTTCATCGTTTTTAGTTTTTACTAATACCCCCGTAAGTACCGGAGAAAAATTTTTCTCAGTGATGGTATATTCTACTCTTTCTACTCCATCAACCAGATTTCTGGTTTCTAGCGTTACTACATTATTCTGAGGAACTTCCGGGAGAGCAACGTATTCACTCGCTGGGATTCCGTTAATTTCAAAATCGTCTTCTGCAGATTTAATTTGCATCACGTTATTTTGCATATTTACAGAGATTTCTACTTCTTTTTCTTCAATACTTCTGAGGAGATCAAGAAACATCCTAGCATTTACCGTAACTGCTCCCTCGATTTTAATATCGCAGGGAAGCTCTATCTCTACATATTTTTCCATGTCTGTTGCTCTGATAATCAAGCTATCAATTGATGCTTTGAGGTAGATGTTTTGGAGGATAGGAAGGGTGGAATTTTTGGAAACAAATTTTGATGCGATATCTACGACATCAACAAGTTTAGAAAGTTCAATAGTGATTTTCATGAGAAGATTACAATAGGTAATAAAGCTGGATATATTTCAGATTTTACTAGTTCCCCTTCAATCTACTTTTTTGAGGAGAGATTTCAAATGGAAAAATAGTATATTGTTTCTCCTATAAGTTTGAATTTCTGGGCTTCTGTAATTATGATAGGGATGATATCTCAAGGTTGAAAATTAGCCCCCTCTGGTTTTCATTCGTCTTCCTCTAATCAGGGAGAATGAAGGCGAAGAGGGACATTTACTTGTTTCATATTTGTGGTATATCCATAGAGGTTTCCGTCTTTATCAATTTTGTTAATCATCATCTTTATTTTCGTTCAGAGTTCTTTTTGGTTATTTTCTGTAGAAATATTTTTTAAGAGTTCGTTCATCTTTGTTCGGCGCTGATGTTTTACTTCATAGGGGATATTGTCGGTGTACTTCTTATCTGCAAAGGTTCCAGGTCTATTGGAATAAATTCCCATATAGACCATATCGAATTTTCCGTATTCGACGAGCTGGAGGGATTTTTCGAACTCCTCTTCTGTTTCATCGGGAAATCAGATGATCATATCGGTGGTGATGGAAATTTCTCTTTTGAGTGCTCTGATTTTATCAATGAACTGATAGCACTGCTCTGCGGTATAGCCACGAAACATTTTCTTAAGGACGGATGTTGATCCTGATTGAAAAGGAATATGGATATGAGGACAGAGCTTTTCTTCTGTTTCGTGAAGTTGAAGTAATTCTTCGGAGTAATAGGTGGGATAAGGTGAAGTATATCTCAGCCATTCGAGACCTTCTAGTTTTAGGATTTCTTTTAAAATATGCACGAAATCTGGATGTTTGTTTACAATTTGTCCGAGGAGAGAAATTTCTTTTACTCAGTTTTTTAGATGTTGTTTAGCTTCGTTGATGATTTGTTCAGCGGGAAAATGTCTTTCAAGTCCTCTTGCGAAAGGGACGATACAGTATGCACAAAATTGGTTACATCCTGTTGAAATGGGAATGTATGCTGTTTTATTGTGGGTATTCATACTTGCTCCCTCATTAGGAATGATTTTTTCATATTCGTTAAAAAGTTCTGTGTTTATCTTGATGTTTTCGTAACCAAGTGTTTGAAGCATGAGAGGAAGGAATCCGGTATCATCTATCCTGAAGAAAAGTTCGAGATGGGGATAGGTTTTGTTGAGCTCAAAAAAGAGTGGATTGTATGCGTGATTGATAAAAATAGAGGAAGAAAAATCTGCATTCTTTTTGCTTTTAAGTTCTTTGATTTCTTCGTTAGTTTTTCCAATGACTTTTGGGTTGACGGTTTTAATGCTTCCTATGAAGTTTCCTCTTTTGAAAGCTGAGAGAGGCTTCGAACCCCCCGCTTCGCCTCCCCCCTTCGTAAGGGGGGATAGTCTGAAATTATGCTGCACCATGCATCCGGTGATCCAGATTCTTTTATCTTTGGGGATTTCTTTGAGTCTTCCTGTAATTTTATCTTCCGCTTTTTGTTTGATACTACAGGTGTCAAAGATGATGATGTCAGCTTCTTCTTCGGTTTCACTATACAAAAATCCGCAGTTGGTGAGGACTGCTCTTATTCTGGCTGAATCAGAATAATTCATTTGGCAACCGAGGGTGATTATGTGGAATTTCATATGTGAAGATTCATGGTTCAAAGCTCTAGGTAGTTTGGAGTATATAGATTTACTTATTGCTTTCAAAGCTTTTCTTTTTGCTTTGTTTTTTTGTGAGAAAATGTTACAAATGCTACTGTGTTTATTTATGAAAAGAAATTATGTTATTGCTTTGAGTTATTGCGGTTGGACTTGTGCTTCTATGATGGCTGTATTTTTTTCGTCTGAATTTTGTAGCAGAATTAGCGATTAGTTTTCTTCCTTATATTTTTGTTGGGTTGTTTTTCTTGGGGGTTGTGCTTCTGGTTGTTGGATTATTTCTCTTGATAAGAAAAAGGCAGAACAAAAATTTAATTTCCCCTCTCTTCTTGATTACTCTTTCTTCTTTCTTCCTTTCCTTCTTGTATGGATCAGACTTTTTTTCTTTTTATTCTCTGAACTATCAAGAACATCTTGTAGAGGATTCTCTCAAGGTGTACTATGCAAATATTCTTTATACTAATGATCATTATGATGCACTTAAGGAGGCTGTAGAAGATGCCAATCCCGATATCGTTATGCTGGTTGAATTTTCTGATGAACATGCAGAAGCTTTAAAGGAATATTTTAAAAGGAGTTTTCCTTATGTGAGTAGAAATTCTTGGTCAACAAAATTGGCCGGGGATATTGTCTTTAGTAAATATCCTATTCTAGACTTTATGGTATGAAATCCTTATGATTTAGGTAAATGGAGATATTCCTATTTGCGTCTAGATACGAGGGAAATATTTAATAAAGAGATATATCTTTATTTAGTACACACGAGTGCTCCTGTTTCCCTTTATAATTTTGATATGAGGAACGAGCAACTTGCAAAGGTTTCTCGTGGTTTTTTAGATGATCAGGCTGGAAGAAGTTTGGATGATCCCGTTTTGATGATTGGAGATTTCAATTTGAGTCCTTGGTCGGCGTTTTATCAGCGTTTAGAGTCAGCTTTTTCTGGCTATCTTGTGAATGCGTTACAAGGAAGACAGCCAACTTATACCCGAAGTCTCTGGGATCAGAATTGGGCAGTTTCTCATATTGATCATCTTTTTGTATCTCCTAATGTGGAAGTGGGAGAGTTAGAGGTAGCTGATTTATTAGGATCCGATCATAATCCCTTTATCTTTACATTTAGCATACAATAGAAATCTACTTGAATATTTGCATTTTTTCCTCATAGTGAGTACTATTATAGTGAATATTTATCTTTAAACAGATACAAAATAATGCGTAAAACCAATGCTTTGCTGCTTAGCACGGATACTCTCCCTAATTATGGGTTAGATATGATTTTTTCGATAGCGAAGGATGCGTGATATGATGGATTGGATTTGGCAATTTGGAAGGGATTTGATGCTTGGAATGAAGACTATGTACAAGAACTCAGTTTTAAGCATAATCTTCCTGTGTATGTGATCCAGACTTCCAATAAACTTAATCAGAAAGAGATGGATAAGGCCTTAGATCTCTGTGCTGCAACTGGTGCTGATACGATTTGTATTAATGCCCCAAAAATTACTGAATTCAAGGTATATGACTTTATTTCTGATAATTTAGCAGCTTATCAAAAAGATAATCCTGATATTTGTTTTACGATTCTCAATCCTCAAGATAGTAAATTGTTGGCTTTGCCAATTCCTGAATATCGTTTCAGTAACATCACGGATATTGTTAAGAAATATTCTGCTTATGTGGGATTAGATATTACCAATATGGATATGGATAGTTTTGAAGAGGAATTTGTGAGAAAGTTGGAAGACTATGCTCCTTATGTTTCTGTATTGTATTTTTCTGATAAATCCAAGAAAGGTGTTCAGCATTTAGTTCCTGGAGATGGTGATTTGAATTTGGTAAACTTTCTAAAAAAATTGAAAAAAAGCTGATATGCTCGTCCTGTAAGTATTAAATTAGACTTTAAACCTCAGGAGTTAGCAAATCGTGAAAAACTTGTTACTCAGCTAAAAAAAGCGAGAGAATTTTATGAGAAGTATTTTTTGGATATTTAGTTCAACATATTAATAGATGAAGTCTATAAGTAATCCCTCATTACATGAAGAAGTAAGTTCTCCAAAGAAATATTGAGGCAATTTTTCTTTCGTCTTTGGTATTCTTTCTTTGCTTCTGGTTTTGGGGTTACCTTTTTCTCCTGAATTAGATGGGATCGTTCTACTATTTTCAATTTTGTTTGTCTTGTTTCCAGCGATTATATTGTTCCTTATTTCTTTTGTATCTTTAATAACATCTTATTCTAGATGAAGTAAAATTGTTTGGTGGAAGATTCTCCCTCTCATTTTATTTGTTCTAGTTTTTTTCTATAAAATTTATGAGCTTTTTTCTCCTTATTTTTCTGGGTAATTAATTTTAATCTTTTTTTAATATAGATTTACCAACTATTATATCACTTTTAGTTTTACTTCTTATTGGTTGTTGATTGTTGTCTTTTATTATTTGGTATTTCTGGAGCCTCCGTTCGTCTTCTCAGAAATTTAGATTATTGAAAGAGATCTGAGTAGAAGTCCCTTGTATCGTTGCTGAGGTAGATAAGCTTTTTATTTCTAAAATCTCGTTAGAAGATCCTATTTATCAGGCAAAAATTGTCCCCTTAGATGCAAATGATAAATTAAAGTATTCTTCTTTTAAGATGATAGCGTTTACTGATGCTGATGTGTGAAAGGAAGTGATAATTGTAGTAAATCCTATGGACTTTACTCATTATGAGCTTAAACGATGGGAAAAAAAACATTGGAATTGTCTGATCTTCTAAAAACTCTTTTGCAAAAATGAAAAAAGATTGTAATGGGGATTGTTTTAGTATTTGTGCTATCTTTAATTCTTTTTAGTATCCTTCCATATTTCTTTTAGAACCTTGTATTTTTTGTTTCTCTAGATTAGAAATCAAAGACATAGTTTAGTGGGCCTCTATTTTCACTTTTTACAATCATATTAGCTCAGAATTTTCCTGTTTTGATCTTCCATCAGTTTTTGATAGCTTCTGTGATGAAGTATTCGTAGATTTTTTTTGCCTCAGTGAAAGGTGCTGAATGTACGAAGTCAAGTTTTGTTCCTTTGTGGTTTCTGCCGTAGACAGTGAAGTTTGGGATGAGAAGGACTTCTCCTTGGATGTCGTTTAGGCTTTGGTCGATGCTGTTTTCTCCTTCGAGCATTTTGATATTAGGGAATTTCTTCATAATTTTTGCTACTTTCTCTTCATAATTCTCGAGGTCTTCTTTGTGTATTCCGAAGTAGATGAGCACTCCTCTGCTGATGTCTCTGATGACCGAACCCCCTGCTTCGCTTTCCCCTTCATAAGGGGGACGTATTTCGACGCTGGCGGAGTAGACGGATTGGGTGATGAGGCGCATGGGAAATAGAGATAAACAGGTAAACAGTTGGATAGATAAATAGTCGAACTAGGTGTTTTACCACCCGAGTGCTGAGTAATGTTTCGTTCAGACACCTGGGCGTGGATTACTCAGGATTTTTTTCTCCTTTGCTGAAGATATGATAGATGATGAGTAGGGGTGCTACAAAAATCTTCTTGATGGTTGGTTTAATCCAAAAGAGTGCAGGAAAGTCTTTGAAGAGAGAGTTGAAGAGTTTGTAGACTTTATTCTGCTTTTTATCCTTTTGGAAGGGAAAGGTGAAGAGGTCTTTGAGAAATTGTAACATGAATAAAGATTTCAGAAGATTAAATGATGATTACAGAAGATTTGGCTTTTGTTATTGAGTTTGTAGTGAAAGTGAAAATGCTTTCAAGAGAAGTCATTGATTATAAAAAAATCCCTCGATTGAGAGATTTCTTTTTGCCGTTATTTGGATCTTTCGCATTCGCTCAGGATGACATATTTATTCAGCTTTTTTAGTTGTTTTCTTTGCTGGTGTTTTCTTTTCAGCTTTTTCTTCTTTCTCAGAGGCTTTAGCTTCAGATGGATTGAAATGTTCGTAGATTTTCCTTTCTACTGCGAGTTCTTGAGCTGGAGTATTTCGATCAATTTCAATACCTAATAACTCTGTAGTTTTATTTAAGATGAAGAACTTTTCTAGGCTTTCAGAAGAAGCTTTTTGGATGTCTTCAACGAATTGTTTTGCCTGTTCTTCTGTCATAGATTTGAGATACTCCTCTACCTTTTCTTTAGATCAGAATCTCTGTTCTAGAGAGCTCACTCTACTCTTGAATTCTTCATCAACCATTGTTTTTGGTATACTTATTGTCATTGATTCTCCTCTGATTTTTGAGACAAATTCTTCTACTTTATTGATGAGTTCTTGGGTATATTTCTGATCTTCAATATTCTTTTTTATGAATTCTTTCAATTCTTTTTCCGTTTTTACTTCACTTTCTTTTCCGAAGAATTTTTCGATATTTTCAGGAGTAAATTCAGGAAGAATCTGTTTTTTGATATCTTTTATAGTGAATTTTACTGTGGTAGGTTTGGTTTCTCCTTTTGCATGTACTACTGCTGGAAGATCAGCTTCTTTATAGTTGATTTCAAATTCCTCACCCTTTTTCTTTCCATTGAAGGTTTTTTCCCAGAAAGGACTTTCTGTAAATTCTGGTTCTCCGATATAGGTAGTTCCTTTGTCTACTATATTCCCTTCTTTATCGAGGAATTCCATAGCAACTTTTGAGATAGTTTCTTTGTCCAATATCTCTACATCAGCATAATCAGCATAATTCCTTTGGAGATTATGGAGAGCCTCCTCGATTTCTTTAGCTTCTACTTGTATACTAATGGGTTTAATACCTTCTTTTTTCCAAGAGTCTTTTTTTACTTCCACTTCTGGATATACATCAAGCTTTAATTTAACGGTTGTTGTTCCGTCCTTTGTGTCTTGAGAGAAGTCATATGGTTCTCCGATGAATCTGATCTCTGGATTTTCCTTGAGAACGTGTTGGATTCCATGATTTACTAGGTGTTCTACAATGCTCATTTGGAGGTATTCAGGTTTCACATTTTGTTCTACCATGGAAAGAGGTACTTGTCCTTTTCTAAATCCTGAGATATTCATATCTTTTTGGAAATCTTGGAGTACGTGGTCTTTGTGAGCTTGCTGTTCTGCATCAGTAAAAGTGATTTCTAGTTCATAGTTAGATTGTTTTCCTTTTTGTAATTTGTGTGCCATTAAAAATGTTTAATAGTTTAAAAGTCTGAGATGAAAGATAAAGAAGTTCTTTCTTTTTTCAATGGAAAGTGAACGGCTGGATTCTTTGAGAGAAATGAAAATATTCCTAGATTCTTCGCTTCTCTCAGAATGACGATACATTTTATTTTTCTCCTAACGTCTCTCGATCTTTTCTGGTGATGTCCATATATATCATGTCATGATATTTTCCATTATAAAAATATCCTTCTCTTCTTTTTCCTATAACTTTAAATCAGCATTTTTGATAACATTTTTGTCCTCAAACATTAAAGTCATAGACATTAAGGTAGAGTGAATGAAGGTTTAAAACATTAAATCCATAGGATACTATACTCTTCATAGCATCAGTTCCATATCCTTTCCCATGGTATTCTTTTTCTCCTATAGAAATTCAAATCTCTGCATTTCTATGTACCCAGTTGACATGTGCAAAACCAATGGTTCCCAAAATTTTGTTTTCGCTTTTTTCGATAATTGCAAAGGTATATTCATCTGTTGTTTTTGTGATTGCTTCAATTCGTGCTCTTTCTGAATTTAGAGAAATGACTTTACTTTGTGAGGTAATGTTTTTCGCAATTTCTGGGTCATTCATCCATGCAGTGAGTTTCTCTGCATCTTCTACGTTGAGAGGAGAAAGGTAGATTTTTTCTCCCATAACTTTTGGAAAGTATTTCATGAGGGTGAGCGTAGAGGATAAATCTAACTTGAAGATAGGATTTTTGTGAGAATATGCAAGATATTTTGCTAGAGATATGTTATATATCATTGTTTGCATCGTAGATTGCTGATCTTGTTGAAATGTTTTCTTCTTGCAAATGAGGAGACTTTCCTTACACATGAATTCAGATTTTAAATTATTATGTGTAATTGTTCTATGCCAAGTATTTCAGATGCCATTAAATCACTCTCTGTAGATCAAGATATTTTTGCTCAGCTCTATGAAAAAGTTGTAGGAAAATCTCTTCCTAAAACTTGAATTGTTTCTGATGCAAATCTTGAAAAGATGAAGAAATTAGCTGATAAGTTGCCTAAAGATATTACTACAAAGTCAAAGAAGGAAAATATAGTGGAAAAATCTGAAGAAAAGATATTAAAATCCGATGAAATTTCTTTTGGTGGAGGTGGTTTTCTTTCAGGGCTCGGATTTGCAAAGCAAGAAGAGAAGGAGCAAAAAGTTGATTTGGATGAATTTTTTGGAAAGCATGAAGAACCAACTTCTTCGACAGTAGATATTTTTTCTTTTACTAGTCATACCCCATCTACTACTACAGAAAGAGCTCCAAGGTCAGATGCATCAAGGAGAGATTCACGTTCTTCAGGGGCATGAAGATGAACTGGAGAGAGACCACAGAGAAAATCAGGAGGGAATGTAAATATTAGTCAAGGCAGTTATACTCCGAAAGATAAGAGTACGGTTACTGCTTCAGATTTTTTTGATACTGCGAGAAAGGCGAATCAACAATCTGGTACTAAGGGAAAGCAGCCTTATTCTCCTCATTATAAGAATGATAGAAACGAAAGACAAGTACATCACTTGGATAAGGTAAAGAGAGTAGAAAAAGAGGCTACGACTTCTGCAAACTTGGTAAAGAAAGGAGAAATTTTTATGGACGAGAAAATTTCTGTGAAAGAATTCTCTGAAAAGATGGGAGTTCCTGTAATTGAGGTAATGAAAAAATTGATGGAAAATAAGATTATGACAGGAATTAATTCTTCTCTTGACTTTGATACTGCGACTTTAATTGCTGCTGATTTTGGAGTAGAGGTTAAGAAGAATGAAGTCCAACTTGATATGGAAAGCTTTATGAGTGGAGATTTACAAAAAATTCTGGATCTAGATAAAGAAGCTTCGGTATTGGTAGAAAGAGCTCCTGTGGTGACGGTAATGGGACATGTAGATCATGGAAAGACCTCTTTGCTTGATTATCTTAGGCATACGGGAGTTGCTGAAGGTGAAGCAGGAGGAATTACGCAGTCTATTGGTGCTTCTGTGGTAGAACATAGTGGAAAAAAGATTACTTTTATCGATACACCAGGACATGAACTCTTTACTTCTCTAAGGGCAAGAGGTGCAAAATTAACGAATATTGCAATTATCGTAGTTGCAGCGGATGATAGTGTGATGCCACAAACAATTGAATCCATTAACCATGCTAAAGCATCTGGAGTTCCTGTTATTATTGCAATTACCAAGATTGATAAGCCAGGAAAAAATTTAGAACAAATTAAATCTGATATTGCTGCACAAGGATTGACTCCAGAAGAATGGGGAGGAGAGACACCAATTATTGGGATTTCTTCTAAAACAGGAGAAGGGATTGATCTTCT
This sequence comes from Candidatus Absconditabacteria bacterium, assembly GCA_028685875.1. Classification (GTDB taxonomy): domain Bacteria; phylum Patescibacteriota; class Gracilibacteria; order Absconditabacterales; family Absconditicoccaceae; genus UBA3291. Next base: position 11,505 of record JAQUDD010000010.1, on the reverse strand, counting down.
TCTTGAACAAGTGCTTCTTCAGGCAGAGATGCTTGAACTTAAGTATAATCCTAATAGAGCTGCTGTAGGAGTTGTTGTGGATTCTTATAAAGATCCAAAACAATGAGTGGTAGCAAGTGTAATTGTATTGACAGGAACTTTGCAAATGGGAAATATCGTATTGGCGTATAATACCTATGGTAAGATTAAAAGAATGCAAAACTGGAAAGGACAGGCTGTTCAGAAAGTTGTTGGTGGAGAGCCTGTACAAGTACTTTGATTTCCAGAACTTCCAGAAGCAGGAAGAATTGTAGAAGTTGTGAATAATGAAAAAGAGGCTTACAATAAGGTTTCTCTTATTCAAGCACAGGAATCTTCAAAATCTGCTGGAGGTGCGGTACAGGAATTTCTTTCTCAACTTAAATCAGCAAATGCAACAAATAAAATCTCTGAGCTCAGATTGATCTTGAAAGCTGAAGGAGCTTCAAGTTTGGAAGCTTTGCAACAGGCAGTTCAAGGATTGTCTTTACCAAAGAATGTAATAATAAAGACTGTGCATAGTGATGTGGGACACTTCACTGAAAGTGATGTGAGTTTGGCTCAGGTTTCTAAATCTCTTTTGATTGGATTTAATGTTTCTATCAATAGTACCTTAAAAAAGAAGGCTGAGCAACAAAAAGTGGAGATTAAGTCTTTTGATATTATCTATGAATTAACGGATTATCTTTCTAATCTTTTATTGGGAATGATTGAGATTGAACAAGAAGAAGTGACTGTTGGTAAGATGGAAGTGCTTGGAATCTTCTTTACAGAGACAAGAGAAATGACCATTGGGGGAATGGTAATTGAAGGAAAGGTGAAAAATAAGCTGAAATTTAGAATTCATAGAGGTGAAGAAATTATTGGAAACGGAGAAATCCTTTCTCTTCAGAGAAATAAAAATCAGGTGAAAGAAGTATTAGCGGGCGAAGATTGTGGTATGAAAGTAAAAATGGGAAAAAAAATTCTGGAAAAAGATGTTTTGGAATTCTGGGAGATGCAGGATATTGTTGAACACGGAAAGGAAAAACAGAAGGAAGAATAGTCTTCTTTTCGTGGAGAATGATGATATTATAATAGTGAGGCCTAGCTTCACTTTTTATTTATCATCTTTTTCTTTACTATTTGTCACAAATCAGCTTTTTTTTCGTTTCTTTAGTGAATCAATTCTTTTGATTTTTTTATTTTTTTACTCTCTTTTTATGAAAAAGACACTTTTAACACTTACTGTTCTCGTATTTGCAGGGGCAACATTGGCTTTTGCTCAGCAAGCACAAAACACTTCTGTAAACAAAGTTGAAGTAGCTTCTGAGGCTATTGCTCAGGCGATCAACCAAAGGGATGTGGAATATGCTCACAAATTTTTTGTAGCATTTGATGCTTTGGAAGCGAAAGCTACCACAAATGGAGAAACTGCTAAATTAGAGATTTTATCACAAATTAAGGCAGTATTATCCACTCGTGTTATTTATGCACCAGCTGATAATTATACTACTTACTGTTATGATTCTTCAAAGGATCCTATAATGTGCACGATGGATTATAGGCCTGTGTGTGGAAAGGATGCTAAGACGTATGGAAATGCTTGTAGCTTAGCAGCTGCTGGAGTAGAACAACTCCATGAAGGAGAATGTGTAGCTGAAGATAAACCAACTATTTGTACTCTCGAATATGCTCCTGTGTGTGGAACTGATGGAAAGACCCATGGTAATCTTTGTGCTCTTCAAGCTTCTGATGCAGGACTCCTTTTCAGTGGTGAATGTAAAGCAAATGCTAAGAATATGACTTGTACTCATACTGAGAATTAACCTGAAAATTAACTAGGGGTATGTAGTAGAGAATATGTGCCTGTATGTGGAGTTGATGGGGAGACTTACAAAATACTTGTCTCTTAGATGTAGCCGGAGTAGAGAAGGCGAGTGATGGTGCTTGTGCCTAGTTTCTGATCAGCTTTCTTAAGCTAATTTGTCTTGATAACGAAGGGGATATTCATAGTCTTGCTGTGTATATGAGGAAACTTCTTCCTCCTTTATCCCCTCTTATTGAGATGATGAATGAAGATCGCCAGTTGGTGGAAAAATTTCAGAAGGGAAATCTTAATGCTTTTGAGAAGTTGTATGAGAAGTATGTAGAGAGAATCTATGCGTTTTTGATGATTAAGTCAGGAGGAAATAAAGCACTTTCTCAGGATGTAACTTCAGAAACCTTTATGAAAGCATTTGATAAAATATCAGGTTTTGTGTTTTGAGAGAAAGGAAGTTTTTCTGCTTGGTTATACAGGATTGCTTATACGAGCTTTATTGATGCTATTAAAGTAAAACAAGCTGATTTCTCTTTGGATGAGTCGCTCTATGTGACTACGCCCGTTGATTATGTAGATCTCTTTCAAAAAAAAGAAGCAACAAAACAGATTCTTGCTTATCTTGATACTCTTGGACTTGAGAAGAAAACTATTTTTCTTTCGAGGGTTTGGGAGCATATGAGTTATATTGAGGTAGCAGAAATCGTAGAAAAAACTCCTGAGAACTGTAGACAAGAGTTTTCTAGGACCTTGAAAAAGATTATAGAAAAATTTTCTTCATCTCTCTAACTTTATACTATATCATGGAAAAAATTCGCAAAGAAATCATTCAAGAGCATCCGGATATTGCTGCTTCAGAAATTAAGAAGATTTCTCGTTCTTTTCAGAAGCCTGATATTAGGATTGATAAAGATTTCAAAAAACAGCTTTCTAGAAGAATTTCAGAAAAAATTCAAGATACCACTATTCAACAAGAGCAAACTCTTGATGCTCAACTCCCCTTTTCTCTCAAACGGAGATATGGGTTAACGGGGTTTGTAACTGCGTTTTGTGCATTTTTGTTTATGTTTATTTTGGCTTTTTTGTGAGATCTTTTTTCTAATCAATTGCCAGCTTCTTATAAGTATACCACTATGGATTCTTCTGCATTTGGTACTTTTGGAGCGCTCTCTCAAGAATCTTTGGTTTCTGGTAAAATAGCACCTGCTAATGCAGCAGTCCTTTTTGCTGAAACAGAGGAAAATATGGATACCTTTCAGGAAGTACCGAGTTATAGATATCTTTTTACTCTTGCTTCCTTTCCAAAGATTGGATCAGAGTTGCCTGTGTATAAAGTAGATGGCTCTCTTCTGGATACGGGATCAGCCTCAAGAATTGCTTCTTCTTTGCATTTGGGAGACTTTAGTTTCAAGAATATTCAGAATCTTGAATTAGAAGAACTTTCTTTTAGGGAGGAGGAAGGATATAGATTTTCTTTAAGACTTTCTCAAGGAATATTGTCTTTCTATAAAGATCAAATTTCTCAATCTTTAGATGAAGAATCTTTTACTCTTCCTTCAGAAAGGTCACTTCGTAAGAGTCTTTCTACTCAATTAAAATCATTTGGTATTTCTTTTAAAGATTATGGAGATCCTGTATTTTCTTCAGGATATCTTCCTCATCTGGTATCAGTTTTCTATCCTTTTCTTATTGATGGCTATCCTGTATATACTCCTAATGGTTCTTCTATAGGTGTTCAGCTTCTCTATGATGGGCTGCAGGAAGAAATTATTTCTTTATATGAATTAGATATTGCTGCTTACCAAGTCTCTTCTTATCCTGTGAAAATGAGTCAGAATATCCTTGATGCTTTAGTGCAGTGAGGAGATACTTATACGCAGGGTAAGTTACATCCTTATTCGGTAGATATTCTGGTTGGTAAGCCCTTTCTTTTTTATCTCCAACACTTTGACCAAGCTGAAGTGTATTATCTTCCTGCAGTTGGAGCTGAGGTAAATACAAGTATAGAGAACTATAGTGGACCTGATTTTGTGTATACCTTATTGGTATAAGTTTAAACGAATCTCTGAGGTATGTGAAAGCAAGTATTATTACAGGATGAACCTTTGGCAAAGAAACTCGTACATAAAGGATTTTGGGTGTATTTTTTTGTTTTTTTGGCGGCTCCGATTGGATATTTGTTGAGGATGATTCTCTCTAATGAATTATCTGTAGCAGAGGTAGGGATTTTTTATTCAGTGCTAGGATTAGTAACTCTCCTTTCTACTTATAATGATCTAGGGATTACGGAGTCCTTACAATATTTTATTCCAAAACTCTGGATAGAGAAGAAAAAAGGCGAGTTAAAATTCAGCATCCTTTTTTCTTTCTTTGTGCAGTTGGTGATGGGGATGATCTTATTTGCTCTTCTCTATTTTTGAGCAGAATGGCTTGCCATCAATCATTTCCATGATCTTTCTGCTTTACCAGTTATTAAAACGCTTGCGTTCTATTTTTTGGGATATAGCTTAATTGAGATTTTTGTTATTATTTTTGTCTCTTTTCAAGATACGTTTAGTTCTGGATTGGTAGATTTTCTTAGGCAAATAACCGTTCTTATTTTTACGGTTATCTTTTGGCTAAGTGCAAGTTTGTCGATAGAAAGTTATGCACTTGCTTGGCTTATTGGAGTGGGTGTTGCAATTATTGTTGGTTTTTCTCTCCTCTATAAGAAATATCGTCATTTCTTTCTTCAGGCTCCTTTGGTGATTGATAAAAAACTTATTAAAAAGCAGATTTCTTACGCATTTTTGGTATTTCTTACTGCGAATGTTGGGACGGCTTTAGGGCAGATTGATCAGCAAGTGATTGTAAATATTTTAGGGACAGAGTCAGCAGGATATTTTTCTAATTTTAATGCATTATTAACTATTTTTACTTTGGTAGCAACTCCTCTTCTCTGATTACTTTTTCCCATAACTACAGAATTAATTACTAAAAAGGAGCATGAAAAACTTTGAATGCTCCAACATACGATGTATACGTATTTTGGAATACTTGCCCTTGTGGTTGCAGGTTTTTTTGTAGTGTTTGGGCAGGAAATTGCCGTACTTCTCTTTTGAGAGGCATTTCGTTTTTCTGGATATTTATTACAATATATTGCTCCTTTTTTACTCTTTAATTGCTGGTTTATTATTAATTTTAATATTTTAGCAGGAATGGGAAAAATAAAAGAGAGAATGTATATTATTCTTATTGCATTGTTTTTCACTTTACTCTTTAACGCTATTTTTCTTATTTGGTTAGGAAAAGGGCTTTTGTATTCAGCGTTTATTTTATGATTCTCATGGCTGATGTTATTTATAGGAAGTGTTGCTGCGCTTCGCAAGTCGCAGCCGTTTCGTTTGGATTGGAAAGTGTTTGGGAAGAATGTTCTTGTGATTATTCTCTTGATTATTGTGATGCTGTTTGTAAAGTCATTTCTATCTTTTGAGGGAAATTGGTGGTATAAGTTTGGGATTATTGCTTTATTCTTTTTGGGGTATGGAGTGATTATTTTGTTGATGAATGTTTTAAAAATTCGTCTGTTATTGAAAGAGATTAAGAGTTTTTCCTCTTAGTATTTTATCCTTTGTTTTTACACACTGAAAACAATAGTTATCACTTCATGATATTATAATCCTGTTCATCCATGACATATTGAATGTTTGGAACTTTGCAAAGAATTGGGAGATGAACTATGGGTAATTGTAAATAATGATCAACAAGCAAGATTAAAGACTAAGAAAGAAGAGCTCTTTCAGGATGAAAACTTTAGAATGAAGGTTGTAGCTTCTCTGAAGCCAGTAGATCAGGTTTTTTTGTCTATAGATCAAGATGGATCTGTGTGTGAGAGTATTAGAGCTGCTTCTGGTGAAATAAGGAACTTATATGGGAATGATATTTCTTTAATTTTTTGAAAAGGAGGAGATAGATTCTCGGAAAATATCCCAGAAGTTCAAGTATGTAGGGATTTAGGAATTGTGATACAAGATGGATTGGGAAAAAAAAAGATGCACAATAGTAATGAGTATAGAGAAAAGGGCTAATATTTATTTTTTTGTTTTTGATAGCATGAGACTAATTCAGTTTCTTCCTTACTTTCCTCCTCATTCTTGAGGGTTGGAGCAAGTTGCCCAGCATATTAGCTCTTCTTTTGTTGAATGAAAATATGGAGAAGTTGTAAATCTTACTTTTTCTGTAGGACAACAAAAAGAGGAAGGAAGCTATATGCAAGATGGATATAAGGTTATTATCCTCCCTGCTTTTGATCTAATTTATAGTTTCCCTTTCCCAAAATTTTGGAGGAAATCTTTCTGGAAAGGAATTAAAGAGGCAAAGCAGTTTTGAGCAGATATTATTCAAACCCATACTAGATTTTTTCTTTCTTCTTTTCTTTGATGATTACTTGCAAAGCTCTGGAAAAAAAAGTGGGTACATATTGAGCATGGAGGGGGATTTGTAGAAGATATTTCTTGATGGAAAAGAGCGATTGCTTGGTGTTATGATCAAACGTTGTGAAGATTAGTCTTTGCATCAGCAGATAGAGTTGTCTCTATTAATAAAGCAAATATTCCTTTTATTTCTAAGTTTACAAAAGCTTCTAAGATTTCTGTTATTTATAATGGGATTAGCTTCCCTAGTACTTTGCTCAAGAAGAAAAAAAGAAAAAAAGCTGAGCTTTGATTCGTTGGAAGGCTTGCACCGGGGAAGGGTGTTCATATTCTTTTGGAAGCAATCAAAGCTATTGTTAAAAGCTGAGAAACAGATTTTCATCTTTCTCTTATCTGAGATGGAACAGAAAGAGATTCCTTGGAATCTTTTGTTAAGGATCATCAGTTCTCATGCTATGTTACCTTCCTTGGGAAAAAGCCTCGTGATGAGGTTGTAAGCTTTCTTTCGGAGGAGGTTGATATTTTAGTCAATCCGAGTTTTAGGGAAGGTTTGCCAACAACAGTTCTTGAATGATTACTTGCTCAATGTGTAGTGATTGCTACAGATGTTTGAGGAACGAGGGAGATTAGCAGAAAAGATGATTTGATCTTAGTTCAGCCAAAAAGTGCTGAACAGTTAAGGGAAGCTATTACTCCTCTCTTGAATAATTGCTCCAATTTACAGTGATTGTCTTTTCAGGGTATTAAAGAGAATTTTTCTTGGGAGAAGAATGTGAGTGAATATTTTAAGATTTATCAAAATCTTCTCAAAAAATAAAAGAATTGAAATTAAATTTTTCTTCTCAAATGTCTTTTTTGTGTTGCAGTACATATTTGATTCATTCATAATAATACTGGAGTATTTTTCGACTTTTGTATTGAAGGAGATCAAATATAGAAAAGACGAACATTGTCCATGAATAACAAAAAAAACTTTTGTTAAACTTTTTTATAAAATAGTATCTATGGATAATGTTTTGATAAATTTTTTGTTTATTAGCTATTCTAGCTGTTGGTGTTTCGCAATGTACCATTTTTATATTAGGTACAAAAAAGAGACTATTAGGATATTTTTTTTGAATTTCATAACTTAGAAAACAATCCTCCATTAGACTATATTTCATAAATTGTTTTTCAAAGCGAAAACCTTGCTCAAAGACACTCTTATAAAAAAACATTCAACATCCACTTGTTCGCTCAGCCACTTTTACTTTTTCCCCAACTTTCATTGGTAATGCATTAAATCCACCCTTACTTACGAAGAACTTTGTTGTATTTACTTTCCCTGTTAATAAAAAGAGTCATATTTTTTTTGATAAGGTTGTTTTCCTGCTAGGAGTTTCTATATTTGCAACTCCTCCTTTAGCTTGTTTATTTTCTTTAAAAAAGTTCTTAATCTGACTTATAAAGTTTTCTTCTACTTGAACATCATCATCTAAAAATATAATAATATCAGAGTCTTTATTTCTCTTTTCTATTCCAATATTTCTTGCTAGTGCGCTAGACTTTATTTCTGATGATATATAGAGTACATGTAAATCTTTGTATGTTTCTTTTTCTACAAGTTCTTTTGTTTTTGTTGAATCAGATTGATCTATAATAATTACTTGGTTTGGAAGGTTATCTGATTGCAGTAAGAAATTCAGCGTTGTTTCTACTTCTGTTGGGCGATTGAGAGTTGGGATAATTATAGTTGTTTTCATTATATTTTTATTCGTTCTTTAGGAAGTAAATCTTCTGTATCAATTGGTACTTGAAACCATTCTTGGGGTGCTATTATTATTTTTTCTGGATTGGTATTGAGCCAAGCTCATCGCCAACTAAAAGAACTATTTGCTATAATGTTATGTTTGCATTTACTCATTAATATTATGTCTCGATAACTTTCATGAGTTGTATTTCGGTCTACATATATTCCATTGTGAATAGAAAGATTTTTTCTACATCGTTGTATCTCATTTGAAAATATTATAAATGTTGTATTTTTATATCTCTTATTAAAATAATTTATAGCATCTTTATAATACTTTTCACTTAGTATTCAGTGATATTTATTTGTATAGTCTCCTCTCCTAATGTGGATACTAATACTATTTTTATCTTTAATTATCTTTAATAATTGTTTATTTTTTTCATTTGGAGGTTGTTTGGGAGAAAATTCTTTTAGTAATAGTTCCCTCTCTTTTTCAAAATATTTGTAACTTTGCCAGAATCCTATACAATAACAATCTTTTTTACTTTTCTTTATCTTCTTGCCTATCTCCGAATGATAATTAAACCATCAAGAATATTTATCTATTTTGTCATAAAAAATATCTTTCATTTTTCTTTCTTGTATGATTGTGAATGGGAAAATTTTAAGTGTTTTTTTGATGTAAAATATGATAAATTGAAGAGGAGAATATCAAAAGTTAATATAATTTTTATCTAATGTTTTATATTCTGTATTGAATAAGGTTAACTCATCTTTGCGATGGCTATCTTTTTCTGTATTTAGCTCAAAGGTATCAAGATAGAGATCTTTTTTTTGGGATATTGAAACACTTTTCCCAAAAGCATACTGAAACATTTGATTTCCCAATCCTCATGCTAATTTTATAATTATCATATCTATTATAAATAACTAAAGAGTTCTTCAATTCTATTTATATAGGTATGTTCTTCTTTCACCTTTTTAAGGGCCTTTTTAGTATATTGATCTACTTTCTTATCCCTAATAATTCTTTCAGCTTTTTCCATCATCTTTCCTATATTTCTATCAACTATTACTTCATCATTATCAAAAAGGTTATACACATACGGATTATTTGATACTGCCAATATAGATAGAGACATATTTATGAACAATCTACATGGGATATATCCGTCATCCACTTGAACCCCTTGTAATGCTGGTGCTATATATGCGCTTCTACTTATTTCTTCCATATCTTCTGGAGAAACAAAGGATGAATTAAAAAAGGGTTGTCTTAGAAGAATATGTTTCCCGTATTGTTTGAACCTTTTTTTGTTTTTTATGCATCGAAACCTTAGCTGTTCTAATTGAATAAAATTATTGTGTCGTCGTGATCCTATAAAAATAACGTCTTTATTATTATTGTAGTGGTAGGGGGTATGACTGATTTCATGAGGTAATAATTCTGATCATCGCAATATTCTTGGATTTTTTAATTGGAAATAATATTCTTCCGTATCCATGATAGGAGTATCCCATTCGGTGATATACTGTCAGATTTTTTTATCAGTAAATTTTGCTAGATTATATCTTATTACTCAAAAAGGTATGATATTTTTGTTTTTTAGTTCACTGTATCTTTTGTGAGATATATTATGGTCAAAAACTCTCCACTTGTTTGAGAAATTTTCTAATAAAATCCTATCTTGTCCTGTTTCTGTTATGATGATATAATCTTTATTTTTGTTTGGTAAATTTTTTTTTTTGTTTTCTAACCATTGTACATCAAATCATAAATACCTAAAAGCACGAAAAAACCTATAATGTATCCAACTGTGTGTATGTGTTCCTTTGGGATGACCCCAAATAATAATTGGATATTTTTTATTTTTTTCTATATTTGTGAATTTCATTATACAAGAAAATAAGATAAAATCATTATATGATTATATGTGGATTGTAACACACTAGAACAGTATCAATAAAAGGGTGTGTATTTCGTTTTTCTATCCCAAACTTATATCAAATATCCCAGCTTTCTATTAAAGGTTTTATTTCAAAGAAATCTTTTCCTGTATGATATATGCTGATAAAAAGTATTGGTTTAAATTTTTTTATTGTTTTTTCAGATCACAAGAGAGAATTATATTCTTCTCCTTCAATATCTCGTTTAATCATTCAGGGATTGAGGTTATTTTCAGAAACAAATTTATCAATCGTTGTAATATGAATCTCTTCATTATTTTCTCACAATGTTAATTTTGATATTCCTCCACTATTATTAATTCTTGCTGTTCATTCAAAATTAGATACTCAGAGATTTACTGTTTCTATATTTTTTATATTTCTTATGTTTTTCTGAAATTGTGTAAGATTATTTATTTCTGGCTCAAAACCGTATACTCTCGATCCACTATAAAGATTATGAAATGTAATTGATGTATCACCTATACAAGCACCAATATCTAATATATCTTTTCACTTTATGTCAAATTTATATGTTGCTTTTGTCTTTTGTTGAAAATAGTACATTTGAGGGAATGCTACTTTTTTATGTTTTCTTAAAAAACAAGAAAGATCTTTTAGCTCTCTGATTTCTTTTTCTCCGTAAAGATACTTAAATTTTGTTACATTATTTTGGAAAAGAAGCTGTATTTTTGATAAAATATTTTCTATTTTACTTAAAGTCTCGTGATCTAGCCCCTTCTTTAATGTTTCTATTGAATCAGAATTATACAGGTAAGATCAAAAGGATCATAATAAGTGAAGATCATTTTCATATCTCGTATATATAGAAAAATGGTTTTTTCGTACTAGTTTAGCTAGTTTTATCCATTCTAAGAGTTTTCTTACAAAAATGTTTCCAATGAGTGTTAACTTTAGCGTTTCAATATGCTTTTTCATCATAAATTTTGAAGAAATATAAATTACAAGATTTAAGAGCATTTTTACACTTTTTATATAATTTTCTAAAATTGCTCATATATGGACTATTAATTATAATAAAGATTAAAACTTTCTCGCTCCCTATCCCTATATCGCAAGCAATCGGGGTATTCTTGGGTCTTTTAGATAAAAGATTATCTTAGGCTTTCTTATAGTAATATAATGCTTAAAAGCAAACAAAAACTGACCTCATAGAGAGATCAGCTTTTATTATTTTTCTGGATTCTTCGCTTTGCTCAGAATGACGATTTTCTACTCATCATCTTCAATACCACCTTTCACTTTCCCTGATCTTTCTGCAATAATCTTTTTTGAAACTACCTCAGGTACTTTCTCATAATTGGACATCTGCATGGTAAACTGTGCTCTACCTTGGGTATTTGATCTAAGATCGGTTGAGTATCCAAACATTTCTGCAAGAGGTACTTTGGCTTCAATAGCTGTAGCATTTCCTCTTGGATTTTGTCCAAGAATGATTCCTCTTCTAGAGCTTAGATCTCCCATTACGGTTCCTACATAATCATCTGGAGTAACGATTTCTACTGCCATAATCGGCTCTAGAAGTACTGGCCCAGCTTTGAAGAAGGCATCTTTCATTGCTTTATGAGTTGCTA
>JAQUDD010000005.1 GCA_028685875.1 Candidatus Absconditabacteria bacterium | reverse complement strand
TTTCCTCTTCTGTTGGAGGGGTCATTTCTTCCTCTTCTGTTGGAGGGGTCATTTCTTCCTCTTCTGTTGGAGGGGTCATTTCTTCCTCTTCTGTTGGAGGGGTCATTTCTTCCTCTTCTGTTGGAGGAGTTGTTTCTTCCTCTGTTGGAGGGGTTATTTCCTCTTCTGCTGGAGGAAGGGTTTCTTCTTCTGTTGGAGGAGTTACTTCCTCTTCTGCTGGAAGGGTTTCTTCTTCTACAGGGAAGATGTCGTAATGCTCATCAAAGGGCAAGAGCTCTATAGCTACAAGGGGACTTGTACTGTGTAGCAAGAACACTGAGAGAGAAAGCCAAACCAGTGTGTTTTTGATGTTTCTGAAGGTCATGAGAAAAGAAATAAGAGTATAAAAATAGTACGCTTAAGTGTATTCCGAATATCCTCTGATTGCAAAATAAATAAAATAATGTAGCTATTTAGTAATTGACATATAAGTTATATGATTTACAATATCTCCTAAATAAAGGGGGACAGGAAGAAATTACATTACCCTTGAGACCATCTTTTCTTGTTTTCTATGGAGGGGTTCCATCTTTTCTTGTTTTCCTGAGAATAATAGCTATTCTAGAGTTGATTTATTTCAGCTTTTTTGGATGCAAGGAACTATTGTTTTTGTGGGTGCAGGAGGTGCTGGAGTTTCTAACCTAGTGGGGATTCTCCACGATCTTGGCTATACCAACCTCATTGGAATCAATAAGGAACAATCGCAAATCACCCAAGCCCTTGAACAGCAAGGTGTAAGGATTTTTCCGCATGGAGAATATCAAGTACAAGCTGATGATGTGATGATCTATTCTTCTGCAGCAGAGGGAAGTAGTGAGGTGCAGGAAGCTTTTAGACTGAGGAAAGAAGCACACAAACCCCTCATGATATGGAATTATTTTGAGTTTTTGGGAGAGATGAGCAAATATTTTAGGACGATTGGATTTGCTGGGACGAATGGAAAATCAAGTAGCAGTGCGATGGGAATTTTTGCTGCGAAGCAGGTATTGCCAGATTTTGGGATCGGAATTGTCGGAGCATTGGTTCCTGATTTTGGAGGGAAGAGTTATGTGTTGGGAGGAGACAAACAGGAAAATAGGAAAACAGGGGAACAGAAGGGGGATGAAGTTTCTCTTCATCAAGATTTGAGACAGATTTTTGAGTATATTTTTTCGGGGAAGAAACTTGACTACTCACTTGTGAAAAAATATTGGTTTCTGGTGGAGGCATGTGAGTATCAGAGACATCTTTTGCATTTGGATTTGGAAGAGGTAATTATTACGAATATGGAGCTTGATCATACGGATTATTTCAGAGACTGGCAGGACTATCAATCTTGTTTTGAGGAAGTGGTTAGGAAAGTAAAAGATAAGGTCTTTACCTTATCAGATTTGGCGGACAAGAAGATTCTGTCTCATGAAAAAACGATTATTGTGGAAGAGCAACATGTTGATTTTCAGTATCTCTGGGGGAAACATCAACAAAAAAATGCTTCACTTATCGCTGCAGCACTGAATTATCTCACAGAAGGCAAAAAAACTGAGGAAATTCGTGAAAGGATTTGTACTTTCAAAGGAATCTGGAGAAGAATGGAGTATTTGAAGACTACAGAAAAGGGAGCTCAGATTTTTAGTGATTATGGACATGTTGCATCAAGTATTGAGGTGGGATATCATGCACTTAGAGAAAGATTTCCCGACAAGAGACTGATTGCAATTTTTCAGCCTCATCAGATGCAGAGAATCCTAGCAGGGTGGCATGACTTCCCCGCTGCTTTACAGCCCTATGAAAAAAGCTACCTTTACGATATCTATGCCGCAAGGGAAAGGATTGAAGACTTCGCGGAGAGATTCAGAGCTCTGCAGGAGGAAGAGAAAAAAAATGTACCTTTGGAACAGGTGGAAGATTTGGGACATCTTTTTGCACAGCATACGGGAAGCGACTATTTAACGAAATTTGAGCAAGTGGAGGCAGTCATTGAAAAAGCGGGAGAAGAGGAAATTATTGTAGTGTATTCTGCTGGAGATATTGATTTTGCACTGAGGAAGTATTTGAAGCTCCTTTAATACTCTTGCAAAAAGTATAGAATTGCTTACAACAAAGCTACCTCTCCTGGAGGTAGTTGGATTTTTATTCTTTTGAAGAAGTGATGGCAAAGATCAGCAATACCCACGAAAATAACAAACAAGTACTTATTGCACTTAAAAAATCGAGAAGTCTTTTGGATAAGATTATTGAGATGGTGGAGAAGGATGCGTATTGTACTGATATTATTCAGCAGAATCTTGCAGTGATAGGATTACTCAAGTCTACGAATCTCAAACTTTTGGAAGGTCATCTCAGTTGTTGTTTTGTAGATGCGGCAAAAGCTAATGATGAAGCAGAGATTGAGAGAATCGTTCAAGAGGTTTTAACGATCGTAAAAACTGCACAAAGTAAATAATCTGCATTTTGTATTTTAGCGTAAAGAAATGAAGACACTCAAAGAGAGTTTGAGCCTACATAAAAAGTTCATCTGAATTTCTGCATTCCTCTTTGTTGTACTTGTTGGAGTAGTGCAGGTTTTTGCGCATCAAGAAAGCTTAAAAATATACCTAGGAATAAGTGAACCAGAAAGAGAACGTATTCAGATGGAGTTTAGCAGACAACATGGGCTCTTACCCAAAGAAGTCATTCTTGAACAGGGGAAATATTATCAAATTGATATTTTTTCAGATCATACTGAACTAGGATGCATGAGCACGATCTATTTGGAGGGACTTGATGAAACCATCTGGGAACTTATTAAAGGGGAAACTATTAGCTTCAAAGTAGATGCGAAGAAAAAATGAAGCTATAGATTTCTCTGTGCGATGCATGTTCCCTTTTTTGCTTCTGTCATTATTGAATAATATTTTTAGCGAATAGATATCAACTATGCAACTTTGTTTTGCACCTATGGACGGGATTACGACCTGTGCGACCAGACTACTCACCCAAGAAATTTTTGAGAGATACTGACACAAGTCAGATTCTTTTTTGCTTTGGACGGAATTTATGAATGTAGATGGCTTTCTTATCAATCCGAGGAAAGTCATCAAACATCTCCTCACTACTCCAGACCAGAAACCTATTGCACAAATTTATGGGGGGAATAAAGCGACCCTTCTTGAGGCTACAAAGAAAATCCAAAAAGAATATGCTCAGCTTTTTTCTGGGATTGAACTCAACACGGGGTGTCCAAGTACCACCGTGATGAAAGTCGGTGGAGGAAGTGATATGATGAGGAAGAGAGAAGATACCTTTGATACTATCAAATGTTTGTATGAGGAAACTCAGAAAGCTGAGACTCCCCTCCCCTTTTCTATTAAAGCAAGAACTGGTCTACATGAGGAAGATAAAAGAGAGCAGCAAGAATTTCTGCTAAACATCAGTCCTTATTGTAGTAAAATCTCTCTTCACGGGAGAACCTTGAAACAGCTCTATCAAGGAGAGGCAGATTGGGAATATATTGCTAGAACGAGGCAACATATCAAAGAGCAAGGGAATCCAAATTGCCTAGTCATTGGAAATGGTGGAATCAGTGGATATGAACAAGCTCAAGAGTTTCTGCAAAGCTATGCAGTTGATGGAATCATGATTTGACAAGGGGCAATCGGGAATCCGCGAATCTTTACTCCTCATATTCCCACTAAAGAAGAAAGGCTTGAGACAGTTCTTAGACATTTAGATCTCAGTATTGCTTGTGATCAGTACTTTGAAGAATATATTGAAGTAAGTGAAGGAGAGATTGGGCAAAAAATTTGCATTCCAGAGCGTTGGATTGAACAAAGGATTACAGAATATCAAAAAAACTCTGATTTTTCACCACGTAGCATCGTAGAATTTAGAAAATTTCTTTTTCAATACATCAAGGGAATCCCTGATAGTAGGGAGTGGAAACAGGAAATTGTACAGACTCAAGAATATACAGCGTTGAGAGAAAAAATTATTGAGTTTTTTGGATAGCTATAGTATTACTCCTCACTTCCCCTTGAAACAATACAAAAAAACAATAGACATTGAGCTAGTTTTAGTATGCAAGAATTGTACAGATGAATCAACAACTTTCTGAAAGAGATGTTCGTATTGAAAAGATTTCCAAGATGAGAAATATGGGAGTGGTCCCTTTTGCACAGAGCTATGATAAAACTCATGCTATCGCACAGATTATTGAAGCATATGGAGATAAAACACTGAGAGATAGTGAAGAGATTATTTCCCATCCTGAAATTCAGGTAAGTACTGCTGGGAGAGTAACGCTCTATCGTACCCATGGGAAGCTTTCTTTTGCGAGATTACTTGATCATAGTGAACAAATCCAATTGATGTTTCACAGAGATAATTGCTCGCTTAGAATTAATGGAGAGCTTAAGACAAGCATCCCGCTTACGAAGGGGGAAGACCCGCAAAGCGGGTCAGGGGGTTCGAGTGGAGAAGGAACCTCCCCTACCCCTCCTTCAGAAGGAGGGTCTGAGATGACTGCCTACAAATTTATGGAAAAGATGGTAGATATGGGAGACTTTATCGGAGTAAAAGGTGAAGTATTTAAAACTCACAAAGGAGAACTTACGATTTTTGTATCAGAATTTTCTTTTCTTTCTAAGTCTATTCGTGGACTTCCAGAGAAATATCATGGATTGAGCGACCAAGAGGAGCTCTACAGAAAAAGATATCTTGATATGACCATGAATCCTGAAACCTATAAGAGATTTCTCTTTAAGTCAAAGTTTTATCAGACACTCAGAGAATTTTATACCAAAGAAGGATTTATCGAAATTCAGACTCCGATTCTGGATAATGCTGCAAGTGGTGCAGCTGCAAAACCGTTTATTACCCACCATAATGACTTTGATATTGATGTATATCTCAGAATCGCATTTGAAACTTCCCTGAAGAAAGCAACTGTAGGAAGATTTGAAAAGGTCTTTGAGATTGGTCAGGATTTTAGGAATGAATGAAGTGATCCCTCACACTTGCAAGAATTCACACAAGTAGAACACTATGCAGTCTACTGGAACTATGAAGATAATATGAGATTTACGGAGAAGATGTTTGACTATATCTTTGATAGCATGAAATTGGAGAGAAGACTGAAAGTAAAAGACAAGGATGGGATAGAGAAAGAAGTAGATTTCACCACTCCACGAGCGAGAATAGATTATGCAAAAGGCGTGAGTGAAGCCAGTGGAATTGATATTACGAAATATGGAATGGAGGACGCAGACACCCTCAGGAAAGCTATTGAAGCAAAAGGGATTAGCTTTGAAGGGATTGAGGATATGAGTACGGTAACACTTATTGATTATTTGTATAAAAAAGTACTAAGACCTTCCCTTCTAGGTCCTGCATTCATCTACAATTATCCTGTAATCATGCAGCCTCTCGCTAGAGTATCTGATACAGATACAGGAATTGTAGAACAGTTTCAACTTTTAGTAAATGGACGAGAAATCTGTAAAGCTTATTCAGAATTAGTAGATCCTTTACTCCAGCAAGCAAACTTTGATAAACAAGCGGCAGCGGAGGCAGCAGGAGATGATGAGGCAACTAGTGGAGATGATACCTTTGTAGAAGCGATGGAATATGGAATGCCTCCTCAGTCAGGATTCGGGATGGGGCTAGAAAGAATCCTTGCCATTCTTACCCAGCAAGATAACCTGAGAGATGTCGTAATGTTCCCTCTGATGAAACCCAGAAATGAAGGGAAGGATACTGATGAAGAATAACCTATATATCTTCTTTTTATATTTACCTTATTACCATGGAAACACTTCTTTTGGAAACTGGGGATATCCTTGTTACTACCAGCTTTCCTAGCCCGGAACAACTCGGGGCAGAGCTCTTTGCAGGGAATTTAGAAATTCTTGGACGATTTCTCCCTCTAATCGTAGCACTTATTATTTGGGAATTTGTTTGGAAAGGGATTGCACTCCGAAAAGCGGGGACAAAAAAACAACTCTGACGGTTTATTGCAATGTTTATTATCAATAGTGTAGGAATTCTTCCTATCCTCTATCTCCTCTTTTTTCAGAAGAAAGACGAGAAGTAACATCCAAACATCTAGATTCCATTTATAAAAAAACACTGGAATACTTCAGTGTTTTTGTATATAGGGAAATACTAAGATATACTACATCGCTCCTACACAAGTCACATCACCAAGATTAGCGGTAGTTTGCGTTGGAATATCATAGGTCTGTCTTTGCAAATAATAGAGATTTCCAAAGTCAGTAATTAAGGATTCATAATCAGAACAGAGACTAGGTTCTAGCTCAATATCCTGAATATAAGAACCTGTAACATCCCCCAATGCGATAGTATACTGTACTGCTCCATTTGATAGAGAAGTATCTGTTCCATACACACTACTAGAGAATACCAATGTTCCATTAGACCTAAGATCATACACTCTTATAAGACGAAGTTCTGGAGAAGTTCCAAAATCTATCAGAGCATAGCCATCTACTATAGCTGAAACAAAGAATGAACCTTCGTCAGTAATATTCAATACTTCTTCAGCATCCTTGAATATTACGATACTTGTAGTAGAGTCCTGAGGAAGGATGGTTGTTTCTACGGTATAGCTTGTCTCTCCATCAAGAATAGTAGATACTTCTGGAACTGGAGTCTCTATTGCTCCAGTAAATTCTTCTGCTATATCTCCTGTATTCACTGGAGCTTCTGGTTCTACCGGAGTAGTTCCACATGCAGTAAGGAAAAGCGCTAAGGCAAACATTGCTGATAGGGAAAATAATTTTTTCATGGTATAAGCGATTAAAAGATAAAAAACACTCTTTTTACACTTGTAAGTGTATTCTTACCATAATAAAAAACAAGAAGAAAAAATCTGCCTATAAAAGCGATATTTCCTTGAAATTCTGCTAAAGTTTCCTATATAGAAAGATAGCAAGAATCTCTTAATTTTACCCATTGGAAGAACAGAAATGAACAACTTAGAACTTATGGATTCCCTCCTCAAATTTTGGAAACAAGATAATACCTTTCAGAGATCCATTGATGAAAGATCTCCTCAGATGCCTTTTAGATTTTTTGATGGTCCTCCTTTTGCTAATGGGACTCCCCATTATGGTCACCTTTTAGCGGGAGCTATCAAGGATGTTTTTCCTAGATATATGACGATGAGAGGATACCAGGTAAAGAGAAAACGAGGACGAGACTGCCATGGGCTTCCGGTAGAAAAAGCTGTAGAAAAAGACTTTGGAATTGATGGGAAAAGAGATATTGAAGAAAAAATCTGAATTGAGTCGTTTGTAGAAAAATGTAGAGCCTACGTGAATGATACGAATGATATCTGGAAATGGTTCATTGATCATACTGCGAGATGGGCAGATATCGAAAATTCTTATTTCACCATGGATCTGGATTTTATGGAATCCGTGATTTGGTGCTTCAGTGAGATTTATAAGGACAATCTCGTATATAAAGGGTTCAAAGTGCAGCGATACTGTCCAAGCTGTGCTACTCCTCTGGCAAATAATGAAGTAGCCGATGGATATGAAGATAAGACAGATTACGCAATTACCGTGAAGTTTCAGCTCAATCCTGCTGCTACGCAAAGTTCGTTGATGCAAAAACATGAACACACAGAAGATGGAAGTATTAAATTTGTAAAAGCAATTATCAAAAATGAAAAAGGGGAAATTTTCCAGATCTTCAACACCAAAAGGCATATTTTTGTTGCACCAGGAGGAAAAGTGGATAAAGGAGAAACTCCAGAACAAACACTAAAGAGAGAGATTAAAGAAGAATTGGGGGTGGAAATAACTGAGACTAGTCTGATTTGAGCAAATAAATATATTCTCCCAAATGGAGTCTGGCTTGGATACTTTTATGAGGTGAGCATAAAGGGAGAAATTAAGAATCAAGAAGCAGATAAACATGAGCAACCTTGCTGGGTAAAGATAGAAAAGGCTGATACAGCATTAGGATTTACCTTAGTTCTCAATAATGCTATCATAGACCAAGAAGCAGAGATAAAAGGGCAATTTTATGATATCTATGATTACATCAATCAAATAAGTAAAAAAGTGGGAGAAGATACTACAGATATTGAAAATGCTTCGATCAATGTCCTTGCTCGGACCACAACCCCTTGGACACTTCCAAGCAATATGTTTCTCGCGGCGGGAGCAGAGATTGAGTATAGCCTTGTCTATGACTTTGCAAGTAAAGAATACTACCTCCTTGCAAGTAATTTGCTCAACAAGTATTATAAAAATGTTGAAGATTATCTCCTCATCAGGACACTGAAGGGAAAAGATTTGAGAGGGCTACACTATACTCCCCTCTTTGACTATATTACCAAGAGTCAGATTTCTGATGAATTCAAACATCAGTTTTTTCAAGTGATAAATGCCGACTATGTAAGTACCGAGGATGGAACGGGAATCGTGCATATCGCTCCAACTTTTGGAGAAGAAGACTTTAAAGCTGTTGCAAACCTCCTTCCTGCTGATAAAGCATTAGAATGGCTCTTCATTCCCGTAAATGAGTTTGGAGAATTTGACAAACAAGTATATGACTATGCTGGAAGATTTGTCTTTGATGTGAATAAAGAGATTATTGAGAGATTAAAAACCGAAGGGAAATTAATAAAAAATGAAAGTATTACCCATAGCTACCCTCACTGCCGAAGATGTCATACTCCTCTCATCAATAAAGCAATGTCGAGTCGATTCATCAGAGAACAACAGATGAATGCACAAACTTGGAAAGATGCTGAACAAATCAATTTTTTCCCAGAATCGGTGAAAAACAGATTTGTAAATGGATTACAAACTGCGCCAGATTGGAATATTGCGAGAAATAGATACCGAGGTTCTCCCCTTCCTATTTGGCAGAATGTGGAAGATGAGGAGGATCGTTTTTCTGTAGGAACACTGGAGGAGATATATCAGCTTTCTAGGGAAGGATCAAAGAATATTACGAAACATCTTCTTATTCGTCATGGAAGAACTACATATAATGAAATGAGTAAGTGGGATTCACTCGGGAAAGCTGAGCTTACAGCGGAAGGTCTCGCTAGCGCAGAACAGATAAAAGAGCAACTCCTTCCTCTCAGAGAAGAACAAGATCTGGTTATTGTACTCTCTCCTCTCAAAAGGGCTTGGCAAAGTATTCTTCCTTTTCTACAAGAGAAGTATTGAGCTGAAGTAGAGACTATCGAAAGAAACTATCAGGAAGTAGTAAAGAAGTATGAGGATCTTTGGAATAAAAAAATGATTATCCAATATCTTGCTGATGATGATAAGGAATATCTTTTTGAGATTGGGAATACTATCTTTGTAGATTTTAGGATCACGGATACCCTCCTCCTATCAAAACAAGATGAAATTGTGGAAAAGGGGCGTACGACTAGACAAGAGATCGATATGCAGATAGCATTAGGGGAGGAAACAATTAGTCAGGTTCATACAAGAAATGCCTCATATATCAGGGATATTAGTAGTAGATTTCCAACTGCAACAATTATCACCGTTTCTCACGGTGGTGCTGTAGTAGGACAGAAAAAAGCGTTTAAGGATTTTGATTATCTTACTCAGAAACAGAATCATTATCCAAAAAATGGAACCATCAGCACTCGCTACCGAGATAATGAGAGACATACCGAGGTAGATCTTCATAAACCGTATGTAGATACCTACCGATTTGTTAAAGAAGGGAAAACCTACAAGAGAATTCCTGAAGTGATGGATTGTTGGTTTGAGTCGGGAGCTATGCCGTTTGGACAAGATCACTATATTGGGCAAATAGAAGATAAGAACAAAGATTTCACAGCAGACTTTATCGCAGAAGGATTGGATCAAACCAGAGGACGATTTAGATCACTTCATGTACTTGGACATGCAATTAAGGGGAAAAACGCAGCAAAACATATTGTGGTAAATGGGCTGGTGCTCGCAGAGGATGGGAAGAAGATGTCTAAAAGTCTGAAAAACTATCCTGATCCGAGAGTACTCATTGAAAAACGAGGAGGAGATACTTTCAGGCTCTACTGCCTTTCCTCTCCTGTGGTGAGAGCAGAACCTATGAGATTTACAGAGAAAGGTGTTGAACAGGCATTCAGGGATTTTCAAATCCCACTCCAAAATGTGTACAACTTTTTTGAAACCTATGCAAAGATTGATGGATGGAAGCATAATGATACACAATTCTTTTTTATGAGACATGCAGAAGCAGAAAGGGTTCCTGAACAGGAAGATAATGCAGCTTGTGTATTAACTAAAGAAGGTGAACAAAGCCTTGTAAGTGAGAAGTTTAGGGAAGAAGTATTGAGAGTGAATCCTGATATTATCATAGAAAATACTCTTCTCAGAGTACAAAAAACTGCTCTTGCTGCACAAAGAGTAGTGAAAGAATTTGCAGGGAAAGAAGTAGAAATTCTTAGTTCTACTTTCTCATCAAATGATGATGTACAAACATATTTTGATCTCCTTAATCAACATAAAGGAAAAAAAATTCTGATGATAGGCAATGGAGAAACGTTTACTACCCTCTGGGGTCAGATTTTTGGGATAGATAAGAGTGAGATCAAACACCTAGACAATACAGAAATTATTGAAATCTCTAGTTATCAAATTACTAATGATTTAGATAAATGGATTCTCTCTGAATTGCATGCAACTATGCTCAAGCTGCATGGTTTCTTGGGAAGATATATCCTAGACGAAGCAACCAAGACGGCTATGGATTTTATGGATAAACTTACCAACCGATATCTAAGAAGATCAAGGAGAAGATTCCGGGCGAATGGAATGGATCAAGATAAATATGCTGCCTATGCGACACTGTACGAAGTACTTAGAAAATATTTGCTCATTTTGGCTCCCTTTGCACCTTTTATTACTGAACATTTGTGGCTGAATTTGGCAGGATTTCAAGAAGATGTGCATGAAGAATCTATTCATCTCCAGTATCGACCTATGATGAACAAGAGATATATTAATCCAGAACTTATGGAGGAAATCGCGGAAGTACGTAAAATTATCAAATCAGCCCTCTTCATCAGAGCAAGGAATAAAATTGCTGTAAAACAACCTCTTCAGAAATTAGAAGTAAAAATCGATTAGACAGAAGTGACTCTCTCATTCTTTAAGATAGTAAAAACATATTGTCAAGGGGAATGTTTAGAATACTATAGAGAATGCCTTGATAATCTGCTTTGTATTTCTATGCTTAGGGGTATATATAATGTATATTTTATCTTTTTATACTAAACACCATGGCAAACGAACTCGAAAAAGGTGTAGAAAAAGTTTCTCAAGAAGTTTCTAAAGCAGTAGAAGATGTAAAAGACACCGCAAAAGAAGTAGGTGGGCGGTGGAAAAATGCTTCTCTTGAAGAGAAGATTGCAACGGTTATTGGAATCATCCTTCTTGCTTGGGGATTTATTAAACTCTGGAAATTTATCTGGGGGATTGTCTTGGTTACCCTTGGAATCCTTTTGGTAACAGGATATTTTAATGGAGCCATCAAGGCAGTAATTGATTACTTCAAAGGTCCCAAGACCAAAAAAGCGACTCCTGTAAAAAAGGAAGAAGTAAAAGAAGAGAAAAAAACTGCGGTAAAGAAGACTGCTAAGAAAAAATAGTACAGCAATATTGAGAAAAGCTGAATCTTGGATTCAGCTTTTTTTATTCCTTGAAAGAAATAAGTAATTCTCTATAAGAAAGGAGATTTTTTAGTTTTGCAACCACCATGACCTTTTTGCAAATACTTTTCATTCTCGCAAGTATTGGGTTTATTTTTATTTCTTGGGACCTAAGAAAGAGAAATAAGATTACCCTTCTGGTCTTTATTGCTATTATTTTGGGATCAATTTTTGTCCTAATTGGAGCATTTAATATTGAGTTTATTAATGCCTTTAGTCAGAAAGTAGGAATCGAAAGAGGGGCAGAATTGATTGTATATTGTTGTATCATTTTTCTTTGACTTGCTTATCTTAATCTCGCCAATGATAACCAAAAAGATCAGGCGGAATTAAGCAGGCTGGTTTCCCACCTTGCGATTAGAGAAACTCTTGAATACCTAAAAACAAAAAAGCTTCCTTTCAAAGATACTGAAGAAAAACAGAAATATCTCTTGCATGTAAGAGTATACAATGAAGCCACTACACTCAAAGAAAGCATTGAGCAGGTAATTCAGTACGGATTTACGAAATTCCTTTTCATTAATGACGGCTCTAATGATACTTCTCTAGAGTTATTGGAAGAATTACAAGCCACTCATCCTGAATGTGACATTATTATTTGTTCTCATCCTATTAATAGAGGTGGAGGTGCAGCGAATAAAACAGGATTTTCGTTTATCAAACAGCATCATCAGCTCCTTAATATAGAGTATGTTATTACCTTTGATCCAGATGGACAAATGGATATCTGAGATATGAATGCCTTTTTGCAAGCAATAAAAAAAGATACTAAGAAAAATATTGATCTCTTTTTGGGTTCTAGGTTTGTAAAAGGAGGATCTACGGATAATATGCCCTTCTCAAGAAAAATTATTCTTCAGATTTCTAGGTTTGTTACAAGACTCTTTTATGGAGTGAAAGTTTCTGATCCTCATTGCTGATATAGAATATTTAGAGTGGAAGCTCTAAAAAGAATAGAACTTACTGCTGATGGGATGCATTATGCGAATGAGATTAACGAGCAAATAAAACAAAAAAAACTCAGATATCAAGAAGTTCCTATCCATATCAAATATACGGAATATAGCCTCCATAAGGGACAAAAGAATGCAAATAGTATTAGACTTGGGATAGAAATGATTTATAAAAAGTTTTTCTTTAAGTAAGAACATGCTAAAAAAAATCTGACAATTACTAGATACTATCCTTACAGAAATTACTCTTGCACTAATCTGGATTTATCAGAAGACGCTCTCTCCAGACAAAGGGATGTTTTCTTTGGTATTAAAAGGAAGAGTTTGTGCTCATGAACCTCACTGTAGTGAATATGGAAAGAGAACGCTTAAGAGATATGGATTCTTTAATGGGATAGGGAAGGTTATTGATAGAGTTTTACATTGTAGACCTAGTATGCAAAAGATTTATGATCCCGAATATTATAAGGTAGTATTTTTCTGCTCCGCTCCTATAGGAGTCCCTTTTTTGGAAGAGCTGAAAAGGGATAAAAGATTTGATGTTATAGGGATTGTCACCCAAGCAGATAAGCCTGTAGGAAGAGGTATGAAAATGCAAGAAAACATTATCAAGTCTAGTGCAAAAACACTTTTCCCGGATGAAGGGAAAAAAAATAAAAAATTGCTTGTTATTCATGGATTTGCTTCACATCCAAAACAGATTCGATTTCCACGACTAAAGAAATGGGGAGTCGAACATAATATGCAAGTAGAGATTCCTCTTCTCCCAAATCCAAAGAAACCCGTTTTTGAAGATCAACTTAATTATCTCTTAAAAAACTATAAAGATCGAATTGATGAGGGAACGACTATTATCGCGCATAGCCTCGGAGGGACCCTGGCAAAACAGTTTATCACTTCCACTGGGAAACAAGTAGGACAGCTTATCGACATCGTCCCAAGTTATCCAGGGAGAGAATACGAAAAACTCACTGAAAACAAGCTCTATGCTAAAGCTATTCCTTTTTTGAAGACCTATATTGTGGATCATCCTCTTGATATAAAAAAACTTACTCTGTTGGTAAAAGAACATACAATCCTCCTCTCGGAAGATGACCCTGTAAACCCTTTTGAAGTGTCGCTCCAATATCACCAAAAACACCATCCTCATGCGAATATTCAGATATATAAAGATAAGGGGCATTTCAGTGAAATGAGCGAATTACCGGAACTCGAAACATATCTCCAGCCAGATTTTTCTGATTTTATCAAAACACCCCATAAGCTTAATCCTGAAAAGAGTATCGAAGGGAAAACCCTCACTGACCGGCTAAAAACAAAAGAGGCTGATTTTCTTGTAGTAATTTCTTATGGGAAAATTATTCCCCAAACGATCCTCGATATTCCTCACTTCGCGCCCATCAATGTGCATGGGTCTCTCTTGCCCAAATATCGTGGTGCCTCCCCTCTTCAGTCAATCTTTCTCCATAAAGATATAGAAAGCTGAATCACGATCATGAAAATGGATGCAGGGATGGATACTGGCGACATCATTGATGAACTCAGATTCAAGATCCCTTTCCATCGAACCGTACAGGAACTCATCGCTGCTCTCCAAAAAAAAGGTCCTGCATTTTTGAATGAAACACTCTGGAACTATGGGAAAGGACTCATCACAGCAGAACCGCAAAACGATGCGGAGGCAAACTACTGCCAGAAGATAGAAAAAGCTGATGGATTTTTTATTCTCTCTACCGATAGTTTGGACGATATCTATGCTAAATATCGCGCCTTCTCTCTTCGACCAAAAATCTGGTTCCAACGACAAGAAAAAAGAATTATCGTAGAAGAACTTAAGCTTGACGAGGAACTTTTTGAAATCCATAAAACAGAACCCCTCCTCCACGAAGGAAAGCTCAATAAAGCAGTTAAAAACATCTCCCTCAGACCTGAAGGGAAAAAACCGATGGATCGAGCAAGCTTCAAAAATGGATATTTGAGATAGAGACTTTACATAGAAACAACGCTGGAGAATAGTGTTTTCTCCTGTTTTTTTCTTTTAGATAAATTTAAGGTGGATATTTAAGGTAAAACTAGAAAAATATGATTTATCTCTTCATCTTATCAATTATGAAAACATCTATTAAACTTGCTAGCATCTTTTTGCTAGGCGCGAGTACCGCCCTCCTCATCGGATGTGGAACACAAAATGACATTGAAATAGGAACTGCTAATATTCCTGCATCCTGAACCAGCACAACCTCGGTTGTTGGAGAAATTCTCCTAAGTGAATACTCAACAACTACGGCGGAAGGAGTGAGCATTGAAGAAGGAACCATTACTATCAATCAAGGAGGAAGCTATACCCTTCAAGGGACGCTCACTGATGGAGAAATCATTGTAGATGTCGAAGGTCAAGAAGTCGAACTTATCCTCAATGGAGTAAATATCACCAATAGTGATGGAGCGGCAATTGCCTTTGTTCAGAGTTCTTCTTCTACCATCACCTTAGCAGAAGGCAGTACAAACTACCTCACGGATGGAAGTAATGAGAGAGACTACGATGCAACACTCTATAGCGTAAGTTCCCTCACCATTCAAGGAAAAGGAACAATAAACATCGTTTGAAACTATCAAGAAGGAATAGCTACGGATATGCATCTCACTATCAATGAAGGGACTATCTTTATTCAAGCTGCCGATGACGGACTGAATGGAAGCACGGATAATGTCAGCATGATCACCATCAACGGAGGAACACTCATCATTAATGCGGAAGGGGACGGAATTGATAGTAACGGTTCGCTTACCATCAACGGAGGAACGGTCATCACCGCAAGTGCCTTGACTGATGGAAGCTGAGGACTGGATGCCGATGGGACTATCCTCATCAATGGTGGAGAAGTTATCGCTCTCGGAGCTAGAAATTCTCTCCCTGCTACTAGTTCAACGCAAAAATCCCTCGTAATCTCTTTCTGAACTACTATACCAAAAGGAACCATCATCAGCATAGAAAGCTGAGAAGAAAGCTTACTCACCTATGCATTAGCAAGAGATACCCAAGAAATGGTCTATAGCTCTTCTTCTCTCCAAGATGGAGTAAGCTATGAAATCTACACAAACGCAGAGACCAGCGAAACAGCAAACAATGGAATCTACTTATCCAGTACAGGAGGTACACTTCTTACTAGCGTAACTACAACAAGTGCAGGTAATACTCAACGAAGTCCTGGTGGAATGGGAGGAGGATCTGGTTGAGGAGGTGAGAGGGGTCCTCAATGAGGATCTGGAATGATGCAGAGACCTGAAGGATTATCAGGAGAGATGCAGCCACCTCAATGAGGGATGAGACCTCCACAAGAGGAAATGCAATTTCCAACTCAATAACAAAGAAGAGGAGAAAAAAGACGGATTCTTCCTCCGTCTTTTTTACTTCTTAGTGAATTTTTTTATCTCAACTTTTTGTGAAGAGAACTTATAAGATAGTAAGAAATTGCCATTAAGAGAGAGATGAGAAGTATAATCTCTGTAAGGAACGCTCCTAGAAAGAGAAGCCCTTGACTTGCTACTTGTGAGAGTAAGGTTACCTCAAATACTTGTGCCATATAGTAGTCAAAAACTGCTAGACTTCAGAAAGTAAGTAGGAAGGAGATGGCAAATCCTCAGAGAATAGCATAGAGAATAATTCGTAAGAAGGGCTGGATAATCTGTGTCTTTGTTGCTCCAAGAAGCTTCTTTACTTGAATATCATTACGGAATGTCGTAAAGATTCCCCTCAAGAAGAATACTGCAAAGGATACAATTACTGCGGCAATTACAAAGATCAATGTCCAAGAAAGTGCTTGTACAAAGTTGGATAACTTAATTACATTCAGCATTCTATTTTCTTGTTTTTGGAGATTCTCAATCTGAGAGAGGTCCTGAATATTCAGGATAATATTCTTATTCTCGTTCATGATCTGCTGAAGGGTTGTATATTGAGATTGGTCTTGGAAGGTAACGTATAATGTTGCCGGTAAAGGATTACTGATTCAGAATTTTTCAAAACTTCCGGTCAAATCTGGCAATCTTTTTTCTAATAAATTTAGAGCATCCTCTTTTGTAGAAAAACTAACTTGCAATCCTTCTGCTTGAAGTTTCTCTTTAAGATCCATTACCTGTTTATAAATTTGCTCTTCTTTTTCTGGGACGTCTTTGATATAGAAATACATTCCAAGCTTATCTCTTAGAGAGTCATTGAAGGTGTTCCCATAGAAAGATACTCCAATAAGGATATTGAGTAAAAAGAGGAGAAATCCGCTAAGTACACTAATCCAAATCATCTGTGCTCTATAAGCCTTGAAGATTGATTTGATATCATCCCAAAAGAGTTTTGGTGAAGGAAGTCTTTTTTTCATTGGAAGAAGAGAAGAATAAATCTGATTTTTATTTGTGAATTTTGAGGAGATTTTCCGCGTTGAGAAACTTTTCAAACAATGCTATTTTTTTATCATACCATGTAATGGGCTTATCTACGACCTTGAGCTGATCATGCCGTTCATGGAAATATTTAATCATCTCTACTGCCTTAGTATAGAAATGCTCAAGCATATAAAGTTGGATTAAATTGTAGACTACTTCAGCGTCCTTGTTATTCATAGCAAAAGCATCTTTAAGATATCCGAGTCCTTTCTCTCTATTTCCATATCGATAGGTACAAAGACCATAGCATCTCAGAATCTCATGATTATCTCCATTAGTCAGGTCAAGTGCCTTTTCAAGGTAGCCTTTTGCTTCTTTTCGATTGTTTTTTTCCATTTCAAGAATCCCTTTGATATAGAGACCAAGTGGATCATCTTTCTTTTTTGCATTGAGAAAATCTACTGCTTTATCTGCTTTTCCAATGTCTCCTTTACGATATTGGATGTCAGCAATCTGGAGTAAAGCATCTTCATTCATCGGATCTCTGGAAAGAATAGTATTGACGACTCTAATCGCTTCGTCAAATTTTCTGAGATCTTTGAGTTGTTCTATTTCATCAATTAATGATTCAGGGATATAGCTACTCATATTCAAGAAGAGAAATAAAAATCTGTTAGTTATATGATAGCTGAAAATCTTGGAAAAATCAATATTTCCTTTTCTTTGATGTAAGCTTCTTCTTTACTTCTTTTGGGAAAGTTATAGATGGGGGTTCCTAGAGACATCAGAGGAAATATTTTCTCATAATCTCGTGACGATGGCAAGGGATATAAAATCCCTTCTTATTGTGAGGTTCAGCGTGAAAATGGGAAGAGGAAAATAGGTTTCTTCACGAGTATCAGATTGAGGATATGAAAGTGCTAGATTATAGGGAAAGAATATATGGGTTCTTTTTTATGTATTGTTCGTTAACCACTTCTATTGTTTCCTCAAGATTTTCTCTAAAATTATTTAGTTCAATAATAGTACAGGGATACTCTGAGATAGTTTTTCAAAGTATATCTCTTAATAATTCTTCGTCCTCTCGTGAACTGCTTTTCATAGGACTTTTATAAAGAATAATACAGTCATAAGGACATTCATCTGTCTCAGCAGTGAGAAAATCTGGATCTAATTTTCCTTTTTCTTGTAAGAATCTTGTATAAGCAATATTGTCTTTGGGGGTTCTATCTACTAGAATCACATCAAAAATATTTTGGTGTTTTAATGCTTGCAGGTAATCAATTCTACAAAGTTCCATTTTATTGATATAGGACTGTAACAACATCGGATCTTTATGAAGATAATTTTTAAACAAAGGTGCTATCTCTTCTAAGATCATCACGGAGCGCTGTTTCTGAGTCAATTCCTTTTTTATCATTTCTATAGCAAGGGTCTTTCCTGTATGATGCATACCAGAGAATGCAATTACTTTAGTCATAGCAAAGAGAGAAATGAATAAATCTATTTTCTTGATTAGGGATTTTCTGTAATATTTCAAGCAGTAGCTTTTTTTCTCTTCTTGACTTTAGAGATTTGTTGAAATTTCTCTCTAATTTTTTTTATAAAAAAAATCTTTTGAAATAGTTCTCTGCTTTCTTAGAGTAGAAGTCGTGAAGAAAAGAAGAAAGGAAGATTGCTGCACTATTCGACAAATGTCCGATGTATCGAGACCCGTCAAGATCAAGTCGTTTGCAATACCATTTTTAGTTTTTTGAAGAAGAATGATTGACTTAATACAGCTCATAGCACAGAAGACGGGGATGGAGAACAAAGTAATTCAAAATATTATTACTCTTTTGGATGAAGGAAATACTATTCCGTTTATCGCGCGTTATCGTAAAGAATTGACCCAAGGAGCGAGCGATGAGCAGCTCAGAGATTTTCACGATGTCTATACTTATACCAAGAATTTGGAAGCGAGAAAAGAAGATGTAATCAGGCTGATCGAAGAAAAGGGACTGATGACTGAGGAGCTGAGAAAGCAAATTATGGAGGCAGAAACGCTTGCGAGAGTAGAAGATCTTTACAGACCATTTAAGGAAAAGAAAAATACCAGAGCGACAATCGCGAAAGCCAAAGGATTAGAACCACTTGCTGACCTTTTGAGAAAGGCGGAAATGAGCAAAGAGGACTTTGAAGCTGAGGCGGAAAAATTTGTGAACGATACGGGAGATGACAAGACCAGTGTGAAGAGCAAGGAAGAAGCGATCGGTGGAGCGCAGGATATTATTGCGGAAGATGTTTCCGATCATGCAAACCTTAGAGAAGAGATTAAGGTGCATGAGGAAAATAGAGCCGTCTTGCAGACTAAACCTACGAAAACCTTTGAAGAAAATGGCGTATATAAGATATATGGAGACTATAAGAAGACGCTTCAAGAAATTCCTTCTTATGCCTATTTGGCGATTTTTAGAGCGGAAAAGGAGAAACAGATTTCTGTGAATATTGATATGGCGTGGCCGAGAATCGTGGAACTTGCTCAAAAATATTTTATTCCAAATATCCCTCTTCGTAAGGGAGGAAGTAACGAATTCGCAGGGGGTTCGAATGGTGAAGGTGGATTGCTTCGTTCCTCGCAATGACAAGGAGGACTCTGAACCTCAGTAGAATATCTAGAAGGAGCGATTGAAGATGGATTGAAGAGGTTACTCCTGCCAAGTCTGGAGAGAGAGATCAGAAGTGATAAAAAGAGACGAGCAGATGAAGCTGCGATCAAAGTCTTTGGAGAGAATATGAAAAACCTGCTTCTTGCACCTCCCATTCAGGGGTTGACGGTGCTGGGATTTGATCCTGCTTTTAGGACCGGATGTAAGATTGCTGTGGTTGATCCCACAGGAAAATTTCTCTATAATACGGTGATATACCCCACTGCTCCACAAAACGATGTCTTAAAAGCTGAGGCGACCCTGATAGATCTGATCAAAAAATACAAGGTGGATCTGATTTCTCTAGGGAATGGGACTGCGAGCAGAGAGAGTGAACAATTTATCTCGAAAGTGATTAAGAATAATAAACTCAATGTGCAATATCTCGTGACTTCTGAGGCAGGAGCTTCGGTATATTCTGCTTCTAAACTTGCACAAGAAGAATATCCAAATCTGGATGTGACCGTGAGAGGTGCGATTAGTATTGCCCATAGAATACAAGATCCTTTGGCGGAATTGACGAAAATCGATCCGAAGGCGATCGGAGTTGGGCAATATCAACATGATGTGGATCAAAAGTTATTGCAAGAAAAATTAGATGAGAAGGTGGAAGATACGGTGAATGCAGTGGGAGTAGATGTAAATACTGCAAGCTATACCTTGCTCCAATATATTGCAGGATTGACTGAAAAAGTGGGGAAAAGTATTGTGGAATATAGAGATGAAAATGGACCTTTTGAGAGTAAAACCCAGGTAAAAAAAGTGAAAGGTCTCTGACCAAAAGCCTATGAACAGGCGATTGGATTTTTGAGGATTAAGAAGGGGAAAGAGCCTCTCGATACGACCGGAATTCATCCAGAAATCCATAAGCAAGTCTACAGCTTTTTGGAAAATGAATTAGGGATTAAGAAAAAAGATTTGAAACTTCCTCTTGAGAACATTGATGCAGATGAGAGAAAAATCTCTGAGCGAAGCGAGAAATATGGGATTGGTTTTGAAACTATGGAGGATGTTGTGAAAGAACTTCAGAGACCAGGGTTAGATCCGAGAGAAGAGATTGAAGCTCCGAGCTTTAAATCTGATGTGCTAGATGTGAAGGATTTGCAGATTGGAATGGAGCTGGATGGTGTAGTGAGAAATGTGACGGATTTTGGTGCTTTTGTGGATATTGGACTGCATAATGACGGTCTCGTGCACAAATCGCAGATGGCGAATTATTATGTGAGTAATCCGATTGAGGTAGTAAGCGTTGGACAAAAAGTAAAAGTCAGGGTTTTGGATATTGATGAAGAAAGAGAAAAAGTAAGTCTGAGCATGAAAGATCCTTCTGCTCCGATGGAGAGGAAATATGAAAGAAGGGAGACAACAAATATTAAGGAAGAGAGAAAAACCGAGAAAAGAAACCTAGATGAGGAGTCTAGCTGAATGAGGTCAAATATTACTTTCTCTTAACCTTGACTTCTTTTCTCATTTGTTTATAAAAGCTCAGTTTTATACCAAACAACGTAGGATGGAGAGAAATCATTTTGTTGAACAAGATACCTATCTTCAGAACGAGAAATAGGAAGAAGAGTACTTGTTCCAGAAGAATTTCTTGGGGACGATGATAGAAGAATTTCTCTGAAAAATAATAGAGAAATTATTGAATATACAAATTATGCTGTATTATCCCAAACAATAGAGAATATCTTTCATACATCTAATATATCTCTAGACTCTGATATTAAGGCCAATCTTCATACTCTATTACAAAAAACTCCTTATGAACATACCTAAAACAGATACACTGCCTTATGAAAGACAAGCTTTGAAAAAAGAGAATGTTTTATTATTTCCAGAACTTAAAAAAGAGATTCACAGAATTATTAATACAATCTCTCAAGACATTCCGAAGGTAAGGTTTGAGAATGAAGAGATGGATAGTATTTGGGATGTATCTGCGGATAGCCTAGAACAACAAGGGAGGATTTGTTATATGAATTGCTGTGTTGGACAGACCCTTTTTTTCATTCACAAGCTTAAAGAAATACTACCAGCAAATAATATCTGATTATGAATCGAACACCTTTATCTACCTGAAGAAGATAATTCTCAAAATTTTCATTTTTTTGTAGAAATAGATATTAATTGAGGAAGATATATTTTAGATTTTTCTCATGATCATATTGTATATTTCTATCAATGAACTTACAAAAATAGATGAAAACATAGTATCACATCTAATTTCATAAACGTTATTCCCTCCACATTAATTGCGCATACAGATTCTATTTTTGATATCTGAAGAAAAGTAGGGATGCCCGTTGAGGAATATAGAGTAGCTCTTTCACAACACCTTGCTAAATTAAAACAAGATAATACTCTTGAACAATGGGAAGACTTTGATAAGAAGAGAAATAAACCCTTGACTCTTGTTGATGGTGAGTTTTCTTTGGAAGATATTCAGGATTATCTCAAAGAAGGATTTTCTGAAATGAATATATCTAAATTGCACATCTCTCCTTCGACTAAACACAACATAGAGGCACATAGACTGGTATTACATGCACTTTTGCAACAAAATACTCCTGAAAATAAAAGAAGAGTTTCAGATTATCTTATTAATTGACATCGCCTTCAATCATAAACATTCAGGATTTTATTTTTGAGTTTTCTTCTTTTTTTGAGCATTTTCTCGTTTAATAATCCCTTCAATTGCACGTGGGGATTTTTCTATGTTGTGTTCTGTAAGGAGATAGTCAGAGATTTTCTCATATATTTTTCCTAGAGTCTTTTGTTGTAAATTATACTCTTTATTCTTACCTTTTAGTGTTGGATTTACTCCTCTATTTTCCCATATCTCTAATATATGTCTTCTTAAGACATCAGGGTGAGAGAGACCCCTTTGCTTCTCCTTTGATTTTCTTTGTATGATACCCCTAATTACTCCTAATGTGAGTTCTACTTCAAATAAGTAAGCAATATCCTTCTTTATAGTATTTAGCTTCTCTTCGCGATTTTTTTCTCTCATTTCTTGATATCTCTGATAGATCAATTCCTTTTCTTGGTCTCATAGTATTCCATTCTTTGACATAACTTTCGCATCTTCTGAAGACAACTTTTTCTTGATTCATCACCTTTTTGCTCTTGCCGATTGTTTCTCAGAATTCTGAAGTAATAAATTAGCTATCTGTCTTTCTCTGGCAATTTCTTCTCTTTTTTGTTTTGGAAGCTCTTTTAATATTTCGTCAATAATCATGATAGCGATATCTTTACTCTTTCCTTCTTCTAACTCTAGAGGCATATACTGGTCTACTAATTCTTTTTTTGTTTTACCCGCTTGGTATTGTTCTTTTATGGTTGTACAAAATGAAACATCCTCAAGATAAATATGCTTAATTTTATTGAATACTTGTTTTATTCGTTTGTAATTCTCTCCATTGGGAGAAGCTAATTTATTTCACATTCTTTTCTTCTATGAACTAAATCTCTTTTTCTG
This sequence comes from Candidatus Absconditabacteria bacterium, assembly GCA_028685875.1. Classification (GTDB taxonomy): domain Bacteria; phylum Patescibacteriota; class Gracilibacteria; order Absconditabacterales; family Absconditicoccaceae; genus UBA3291. Next base: position 69,908 of record JAQUDD010000005.1, on the reverse strand, counting down.
CTGGATCAAAGAGTTCTGGAAAACTATTAATACTATGTAACTTCATAATATCTACTGTTTTGAGGAAAAAGGTTTTTACGTTTCCCACAAAGCTGAATGTCGATATAATATCTCCAAAAATTTTGTAAGTAGTAATATTTTTCGTCCAGCTTTTCTTAAATAAGGTATCTTGCATCATACTAATAAATCCTTTACTTGGGGCTGCTCCTGGATTGAAAACAATACAACGATCAGGATTTCTATGTTTGGTAACAAGATAAGAAATCGTTCCCCCAAGTGAATGTCCCGAAACTCGTTTCTCATAGGTGGGATATTTCATCACGACCTGATCATAAAAATATCGTGATTCTTTGACTCTCATATCTATTACACTTACTCACAAAACGATTTGCAAGTCACTAAAGATATCTTTTACATTCGTAAAATCGGTTCCTCTATAGCAAATTAACACCCTTTTAGATTCGGTATCTACGTATGCCACGTGGAGTTCTTCATTGAGATCCTGATCAATTTTTCGTGATCCAATGACTCTTTGACGAAGACTAGAGGAGGCATACGATTCTTGTACTACCTTCACTATATAGTGATCATCCTTTTGGATAATAGACTCTTCAAAAGATTTTTTACCTAAAATATTTGCATAGATCTGCATCGTCTTTTGGATAAACTTTTCTGAAAAGGAAAGCTCTGGTTGATATTCCTGATTTGAAGGAATGAGGGGTTTTACCATTATTATTCCATCAAAAGAGATAAAAATGCTGGCTCTTGAAGATAACTCAGAGTGTTTTGGGTTAATTCAGCTTTTTGTATTTCTGATAATTTTTGGGGTTTACTGAGAAGTGAGGTAAAGAAGGATATTGCTGAGTTAGGTTTCTCTTTTATTTTTTGATACAGGTAGAGACAATTTCCTGTATATGCCAGTTTAATCATTTTCCTCTCTTTGAGCGTATTCATTGCGAGCATCATCTCATCGCTCAATATCTCAATATCACTTTGCTGGGCATAATTTACCAGTAATCCTTTATAGGAAGTGGTATTTACTTTAAGTAGATTGTAAAAAACTTTTAATGTACTCAGTACCGATGCCAAAAGAAGGAGAATAATTCCTACGATATTGAAATAGAGAAAGAAACTTCCTAAACTCTGAGGAAGGATCACAATAAGAAGAAGAAAAAAAGCCCGCTGCCAGATCGGAAAATCACGAAGTGATCCTCGAAGTCCTCCCTGCATGCGCGTTTTCATATCTTCAAGATTTACAAAAAGAGAAAGAACATTTTTGTATTTAGGACGTACTAGTCCTATCTTATAGAGAATTCCCTCTTCATTTACATTATGATCAGTCGTATATCCTTGGATTTCTGTCCCTTGGATAAAATATTTTTCTTCCACAAGCTGAAAGGAATATTTATAATAAATATCTATACTCAGGGGAGAGAGAAATCAGAGCTTTTGGAGTAATTGTTGCTGATTATTGAAAAAGATCTTTGAAGGAGAAAATTGCAAAGGTGAAGTTTTATAGGAACTTGTAATCTGCATTTTCCCCTTTTACGAAATAAAAGAATACATTTCTAGTATACTCTAAAGAGGGTAAAAATGCAAAAAAATAGGGATTATCTGAGCATAAAACAAAGAAAAAAGATAAATAAAAAAATCCGCATTCAAATGCAGCTTCTTTAAGCGATATACCAAGGATGGGATTTGAACCCACACGGCCATGAGCCACCAGATTTTGAGTCTAGCATGTCTACCAGTTCCATCACCTTGGCTTTTGCAATGAGTCTTATAGTTATTTACTCCTCAAAATCAATTGTATTTGGATGCATCCTATCGCGGGAACTGAAGTAAGAAAAAACCTACTTTGGAGTAAGTAAGTCTGATTTCTTTGTGATGAGTATTTTTAAGAAATTATGCTGTGATTCCGATAGTGATATCTTCAAGCACCGAGTGGGTTGCTGAAGTGATTTCTTCTATGAGGAAAGCAAAATTATTTCTCATAAATCCGTCAGCGAGCATAATAGTATCGAGTTGATCAATGGTATGGAGAAGCCCCTCGACCAAGTAGGTCAATTCTGTTTGATTAGAAATGAGTCAGTTTTCTAGCTCTTTAGCAATCTTTTGCGTGTGGAGTTTGACTTTGAGGAGAGATTTTACTACTCTATCTACAAATTCGCTGTCAAAGCTTTGGAGTACTCCTCCACCGTATTGTCCTATCTGACTTGCCTGTACTTCAAGGGCTCCAAGGAGTGCATCACAGGTGAGATTGATTTGATTCATCAACTGTTTGATACTGTTGGATGATGAGCTAAGATTGTTTACTGATTCCATCAGAAATAAGAAAAGAAAATAAATGTTGGTGTTTTGTGACAATTTGATTATAGTCCTCTTTCTAAAAAAAGCTAAAAAAATAAAAAATCTGTATCTCATTCTCTTGCGATACAGAAATTATATCATCTTTCCATTTACTTTTTTTTTATTTTATTATGAATTGATAACTAGTTGTTTTCAGAGAGTTCGATTTTCTAAGTTTCTTTTTGAAAATAATGATACGAACTATCAAAAACTTCTCGCACAAACTACTGCACTCGTCCAACATCGTTGCAGATTATATCCTCCCGTCTTTCAGTTCACATCCAAACACTCGCCAATCACATAGAGACCAGGGATACTTTTGAGCTCAAAATTGGGAGTCAGATTTTCTGTTTTTATCCCTCCTCCAGAGATTTTTGCCTCATCAAACCCCCTTACTCCTGTTATGTTAGTCGTAAATGTGTAACTGGAAAGTTTATTAGCTTTAAATCAGAGATAAGAGAGAAATCTTTTGGTAATCTCCTCTTGTCCAACTTGTATCTTAAAGCTAATCTGATTATTTGGATTCTTTAGTAAATTCTTTAGGTACAGACTCGCATTAAATACTACAGGTCCTGAGATTCATCGATGAGTAAAAAGAATAGGTCAGAATTGTTGGTAAAGCAATTTTTTATTACAATATAGCTCACCTCTTGCATTGAGAGAGGAACCTGAGAGTATAGCAAGCTCCTTTTCCGTTTCGAATCCCACCAAAGCAGGATAAAATTCTGTATATCATAACGCAAACTTTTTTGCAAGTTGTAGTGCTATATCAGTAGATCCAATCTTAGGAATGGATTTTGTTCCACTAGCAAGGAGTATTTTTTTACTTTGGAAATTTTCTTTGTCCGTTTTTACCTGAAAGGAAGAAGAACCTGGAATAATGTCGAGCAATTCTTGCTCATAAAGGATGTTTATTCCCCTTTCTCTGAGGGTATCAATAAGGAAATCACGAAATTGAAGGACTTTTCAAGATTTGAGAAGAATTCTGGATCCAGCTTCTTCTTGTACCTCAATTTTCTGCTTAGCGAGAAAATCTAGGAAATCTTGCACCTTGTAACATTCAAAGGCAGCTTCTACAAAATCTGAATCGGAAGTCTGATAATCTTGTCTCGGGGTGATAGAAGTATTGGTAAGATTTCCTCTCCCTTTTGCAGACATGAGGAGTTTCACTGCGGCTTGGGAGGATTTCTCAAGGATGAGGACCCTGAGGTGCTGAGGAAGATGTAGTGCAGCAAAAAGTCCACTTGGACCTGCTCCTATAATAATTACATCTCGCATTTGCATCAGGAGAAAAGGAAGATAAAAAGAGGAAGAAAACATACTATCCTGAGAGAATATCCATAAGCTGCTTTTTAGAGCTTTTTTTTACAATTTTTTTGAATGCTAGGTGATCTCTAAAAAGAATCTTTCGGACAAAAATATTTGCAGTTACAATGAAGAATCCAAGGAGAAATCCTCCGACAACATCAGTAAATCGATGTACATGCAAAAATATTCTACTGAGTCCTATTAATCCTGCTGAAACTAACATTAGGAGTAAGAACGCATATTTCTTCCATGGAGTCTTGATATAAGGTTGTAACATATATCGAATTAAGAGACACAGGAGCATAGCCATGGTTGAATGTCCACTTGGGAAAGCATAGTCTTCGATCGGAATGAGTGCTGTACTTGGTCTTTCTCTCTGAATGAGTAGCTTGAATAAAGGGAAGGCGATAATTGCTGAAAGAATGCTTGATCCGAAAACTGCTAGGTAATAGAGCATCTTTTTACGATAGAGAAACACAACCATTACCAATCCTAATACTCCCACAAACCAAAAATCAAATATTCGATCTATTCCTAACATTATTGCATCAATAAAGGGGTGCTTAATCAGAAAAGATTGAATCCAGATGTCTACTCCCACAAAAGAGCTTTTGTCAAAATAAATCCTCTGAGCAAGGATAGAAAACAGAACTAAGGAAAGGATATTCCCTATTACTACCCAGTTAAATCATTTCTTGAAGATATTATATTCACTTTTGAAATACCAGAACAATACTGCAATTCCGATTCCTATCACAATTCCTCGCGTTAGGAAGGATCCAATGAGATCAGCAATCGCATCGAAGCTTTCTCCCACAAAATATCCTACCAAGGTGAAGACTGTTCCTCGTAAGATACTACTAATCACTGAGTAGATCAACATTTTTTTGAAGTTTATCTTGAGAGAACCTGCTATAAAGGGAAGTACTCCCCTCGTCCATCCATAAAATCTTGATAAGATAGCTCCTCGAAAGAGATTTTTTTTCAAGATTTCTTCAATACTCTGAAGGACATCATCGGAGATCATCACGTACTTCCCGTATTTTTTGAGGAAAGAGAGACCATATTTTTTTCCTAGAAAATAGGAAATGATTTCTCCAACCCAAGCTCCCCCACAGACTACAAGTAAGGTAGCAAAGAGAAACGTCAGGTCACTACTTGCTAAAAATCCTCCGATAAGCACAATATTTTGTCCGGGGACAAATAGACCTAACGGAGGAATTCCTTCACAAATTGTCGCAATGAGTAACACAAGATATCCTACACTGTGCGTAAGTTCGGGGGGAAGTTGGAGTAATCGCTCTAATATTGCTTCCATAGGAGGAGGTCTAAACTAAAGAATATTCGGATAGGAGTATAGTTTTTCAAAGCTGGACTGCAAGGGCGAGATTGATTTGTGACCTTGTTTTTGATGAGAAATTGTGTAGTATGTGGGAAGAAAAATCAAAATAAAAAAGGAGATAATATTATGTATAAAGCAATTGTAGAGGAATGTATAATATTCCTTAAAGACACCTATGAAGTGAGACAAAGAAATTTAAAATTCTTGGGGATAGAGTTAGTATGTCTCTATGGAAGGGAGATTGGAATAAGACTCTTTCCTAGAAAAGCTTCGTAAAGTTAAAAAGCTGAGAGAATATATTATTCTCAAGGCTCTTTTTTTAATTTCAGATTTTTCAATTTTCTATAATCTTACCAAATCTTCTGTAATGTTATGAAATTAACTTCCCGTTATCCAACCTAATAATATGATCCGCATATCTCAAGATACTCTGATCATGCTCAATCATCAAAATCGTATCTCCTCTCTCCAGAAACACCTTTAAAACTCTGAGTAATTTTTCAATATCCTGAGGATGTAATCCTACCGTTGGTTCATCGAGGAAATAAACAGTATGTCCACGATAATCTTTAAGTAAGTGTTTTACTAATTTCAACCTCTGTGACTCTCCACCAGAAAGTGTATGTGCTGACTGTCCCATTTTGAGATAACCAAGCCCAATATCACACATCAGTTGCAATTCCTCCGCGATATGATCAATCTCCTTGAAAAACTCTAAAGCATCTGAGATATACATTTCAAGAATTTCAGCGATTGTTTTCCCCCTTCGCCTAATAGCAAGGATCTCTGGTTTATATCTTTTTCCTTTGCAGAGTTCACAAGGGACATACGTATCTGGTAAAAATTGTAATTCTATTTTCTTATATCCATATCCACTACAGGCACTACAAGCTCACTTATCGGAATTAAAGCTGAAATAGCTATTATTAAATCCTAGATATTTTGCTTCTGTTGTCCCTGCGTACAGCACTCTAATCTTATCAAAGACATTCACAAACGTTGCAGGACAGCTTCTTGGAGTTTTTCCAATACTAGATTGATCCACATAAATCGTGTTTTTTATCTCTTCGTATCCTTGAATTCTCTCAACTCACAGGTCAGCATAAAACTCTTGTAACGCTAAATTTTCGAAGTGTGCATATTCCTCAGATCTCATCACAGGAGCAGCCAAAATTTCTTCCCAAGATAATCATTTTTTCAAAAGCTGAAGTCTGATATAGGACTGCACAAATTTTTCCTTCTCGTTGAGAAATCTATACAAAGTCGTATACATCAATGTCGTCTTTCCTGCTCCACTTCCTCCACTAATCACCGTAAAACTTCCCAAATTTAGACTTACATCTATTCACGTAAGATTGTGTTTCGATGCTTTAAAAATTTTTACTCGGTGATTGGAAGGATGATGTTCAAAATCTAACTCCACTTTCTTCTTTCCCGTTATGTATTGCGCGGTTAAGCAGTCAGACTTTAGAAACTCCTCATAAGGACCATTAAAAATCAGATATCCTCCAAAATCTCCAGCTCCAGGTCCAATCTCTACAATCCAATCTGATGCTTCGATAAATTCCTCATTATGTTCTACTACAATAATGGTATTTCCCATCGCCTTAAGTTTTCTAATTGCGGTAATCGTCTTCTCAATCTCTGCAATATCTAAACCAATTGTAGGCTCATCTAGCACATAGACAATTCCTGTCAATTTATTTCCGAGCTGTTTTGCTAGTCTCAGTCTCTGAATTTCTCCTCCTGAAAGTGTATCAATCTGCCTAATCGTCATTAGATATCCAAGTCAAAGATCTTCTACCGTAGAGATTCTATCAAGCAAGGGCTTGGTTATTCTATGAATCAAGATATCCGAGTGCAAAGTGTGCTCAACAAAAAGCTCTATCACTTTTCCGAGTTCTTGGAGCTGGATCTTCTGTAAATCCCAAATATTAATTTTATAGCTCCCATCTTCTTCGGGGTGAGTAAAAGGCAATTCCTCTTGATTCACAAAGAAAGAAGAAAAAGAAGGCAGACTCTCGACAGCTTTTGCTTTCCTTTTGGGAAAAGTGAGGAATACGTGGAGGGATTCCTTTTTTAGTTTTGATCCAAAACATTCTGGACAGGGCTTCATATCTAACATCGCCTGAAAATCGACCGTAAGCACACCTTTTGCATATTGCTCTTTGATAATATCTTCCATTCCCTGGTAATACATGCTAGTCAGTTTTCCTCAGATGGGGACTCTGATGAGTTCATTATCTCCATACACCACCACGTGTAAAAACCATTCTGGCTGATCCTGCCAATTTTTTTCTAAATTCATTGCATATTTCTCGCAAAGTTTTCTGAGAATCGCTTGTCAGAGATTAGAATCTCTCCAGGGAAGCACCGCATCCTTTAGTGGAGAACTTGGTTCGATGATCTTATCAAAATCCACCTGCAAGACTTCTCCGATTCCATGACAATGAGGACAGGCTCCTTCCTGCCTATTAGGAGAAAAATGCTGAGTGGTAAATTCAGGATAGGTAATATTACAGTTTGGACAGAACATCTTATCTGTGAACCACTCTATAGCTGTACCATTCGAAGCCGAAGACGAAGAATCTTTAGACTTCTTCTTTGCAGAACTAGAAAATTCCACATTGGAAGTTCCGAGCAGTTCTGTAGAAATTCATTCCTCAACCAAAGATGTCTCTGCTCCTTCCATTGCATATACTCAGAATTTTTTACTTTCTCCCAAAATTTTTATAATATCTTCTTTCAATCTTGGAATCCTCTGTTCCTCAATCGTCACACGATCATAAATTCCATATACTTTTAATGGGAAATAGTCTTCTCCTATCACAGGCTCTTCGAGATAAAAATACTCAATCGGGGCAGAAAATGCCTGTCATGCAGAGCCTGAAGATGAAGAAGAGAAAGAATCTTTGCTCTTCTTCTTTTTCCCAGAAATTAGGTCATCCTTTGCTGTCGTTTCTTCTTGTTGTTCTTTGATGAGGAGATATCTCGTAAATCCTGTGCCCTTTTCGACTTTAAGTTTATTATTCTTTACAAATTTCTGCAAGTCCGCTTTACTGGTAAGCGATCATGACTCTTTAAGCAAATAAATCTTTTGTCCTGCATATTTTTCCTGAAGCTCTGCCAAAATTTGTTCTACTGTCTGAGGTTGAATATGTTTTCCACAGCTATAACAATAGGTATCTCCGACTTTGGCAAACAATAACCTAATATAATCATCCAGTTCCGTCAACGTTCCTACGGTACTCCTGCTATTTCCCCCTCTTTTATTTTGTTCAATCGCAATCGCTGGAGAAAGTCCGCTACAATACTCAATATCGGGTCTTTCTCAAAGATTGAAAAACTGTCTCAAATAACTCGAAAGGGATTCAATATAACGAAATTGCCCCTCTTTATAGATGGTATCAAAAGCTAGCGATGACTTACCACTTCCTGAAACTCCAGTAATAGTGATAATTTTATTTTTAGGGAGAGTCAGATCAATATTTCTGAGATTATTTGTCTTTACTCCTTGAAAAACAATCTTTTCGGAGAGAGAGGAAAAATCTTCATAGAGCATCGCCGTCGGAATTGTGTTGAGTTTTTTAGTGGCAGGAAGAGCACCCACCTTTGTGACAGCTTTCTTTTTTTTCTGAGATTGTTTTACTGGAGAAGACTTTTTTGTTGAGGCTTTTAGATTAGGATTCTTTGGACTTGGCATAGAAGAAATGCGCAAAATAAAGCTGGATAAATTCAACTTTGAAGTCTATGGATTATGCATAGGATTGCAAGGTGGAGGAAGAGAACCAAAAGATATTTATCTTGTTTTATCTTCATGTATATCTTTTCTTGATTTTCCCCGATAAATAGATACTTATAGGTGAATTTTACTCCTAGTGGATGGCAAAGCAATGCGGATATTCTTCAAAATACTCAAAGGATTCTTCTTTTTTCTTACGCTTTTAGTGGGAATCGTCTATATTAGGGGAGATATTCTTTTTTCTCCTGAAAATTTTGTGCTCATTAAAACTATTCTTGTCCCAGGGTATTTAGTACTTTGTGGACTGATTACCGGATACCTTCTCGCCACACTTTGGTCGGGAAGAAAAGAATATCAGGATTTTGATGATAAAGAAAAAATTGCTATTAAAAGTTTTATTATTGGAATTGTAATTGGTATTTCCTTGGCAATTCTCTATCTTTTTATTTAGTATAGTTTTTTACCAAATGAAAAAGTATTTTCTCTCCTCCATGCTTTTACTCTGCCTAGGCATTATCTCTGCTTGTACAAGTAGCGCAAGAGAATCTTCCACACTGAGTGTGGATCGTTTTTCTCTTTTCTATCAAGGAGGGAGTACTTGGGAAAGACAGATTCTGAGTGAAACTGATGATCCTAATCTTTTGGGACTTTATAAAAATATTTCTGACACAGACGACTACGTTGATTCTCTTGCTGTAGCTCAGAAATATGATAAGGGAGAGAGTGTAACCGTTTTTGCTAAGCAGTCTCTTGATGCTTTGAGGGAGAATGGTCTGGAATTAGAAGATGAACAGACAAGTAGTTTCTTCTTGAATTGTAAGGGAGAACAAAAATCTGTAATTCTAGCTTCTTATCGTATTACTGCTGGATTCTTACCTAATATTCCTACACTCTATATGACTCAGCTCTTTGTAGAAGGAGATAATGCAATTGTGGTATGGTCTCACTCTAGCGATCAACTTCAAGAACAAAAAGATATCATTAAATCGTTTACTACGATCACTTGTATCTAAATCTTTATTTTCCCTTGCTTTCATTATGGAAACGAATCAAAACGTCGCATTTGATCCTACCAATATTCCTCCAATAGGAGGCGCTGTTCCTGAACCTGTAGTTCCTGTAGTGACTAAAAAACCTGAGAAGATTTCCTTTGATAATGCTCCGACGGATATTACTACAGGACAACTCTTTGGGAAAGTCTTTATTGGACTTGCAGTAGGAGCTTGTGTTTCTGCTCTCTTATTTGCAGTACTTTCTGCAATTGGAGGATTGCTTGGATCAGAAGGAAGTCCGAGTGGAATACTTGGTATTCTTTTAGCAGTCATTGGATTTATTGCTGGGATGATAGGAAGCTTTGGGCTTGCATTTATGTACAATCTGTTTTTTAGCAAAAGATATTATAATCTAAAGAAGATGTTTGGACTTAATTTTACCACTTCTATCATTATTTTTGTCCTTTTTATTCTAATATATTTTCTCTTTTCTGGAGTTACGACACTCTTTACTGTACTGGGGATCCAGATCATCTTCTCACTCTTTATCACAGTAAATTTGATTGAATTCCTTGCACATCCGAATTATGCAGCCTCTAGTCTGATTGGGAATACGTTCGGATTTATCTTGAGTACCATCATCTATCTCGCAATCACAGGAGGAATTCAAGGACAGGCATTTGATTCTCAGGTGTTGATTTATATTTTCCTGCCTGCGGTGGTTGCTTATCCTTTGACTATTTTGGGAGCAGGAATCTGGGATGCAATATATTACAAATTCTATGAATGGGGAAATAATCCTTTTTATCTTCCGTCTCTAGCAGAACTAAGTAAGGAAGATCAAGCGGAACTAGAACAAACAAGAAAACATCAAGAAGAAGTGAATGTCGATCTTCACTAATTTTATTGTACACCTAAACTGGAGAAGTATGAATATGTACAAAATCGCCTCACTTATCAAGGTAACTGTCGGAGCAATCATCCTACTAATAGATTATACGATGATTAATGTTTTTGAAGACCCTGCAATCGGAATTTGACTCGCACTGGTAGGGGTTTTTTTGCTTGGGCGAGGGGGCAGTTTCTTTCTATTTTTCTTTATCCAAGAGCTCTTTAGAAAAATAGAAGAAAGTGATAGAAATCTGAAAGATAGTTACAAACTTTCTTTGCTCTTTGGACTTTATTCTTTGATTAATATTTTACTCTTATTCTTGGGGATATGGTCCAAACGGCGGGGGATTTTTTTGCTTGCGGGATTTATCCTCTTGCAATATTTCTTATTCCTAGATCCAAAACATGTTAGAAAATAATAGTATAGAAAATATTGGAGAGGTGACAGAGCTTATTAGCTCAGTAGAAGAAAAACTGAAGACGGTATATGATCCAGAGTTTCCTCTGGTAGATATTTTTACTATGGGATTGATTTATGATATTCAGGTTGATGTAGAAGAAAAAATAGTCGTAGTTACTATGACCTTTACTACACCTGCTTGTCCGATGGCAGATATGTTAATTTCCATGGTAGAACAAGCCACAAGTGAGGCACTACCTGCTCGAGGAGTAGAAGTGGTTATTAGCTTTGAACCTATGCGAAGTCCAAAAATGATTAAAGATGAAGACTTACAAAGAATGTTTGAATAATATCTTTTATACACACCTTTATGGCACACCACCTAATGACATACTTTAATGTAGAACAGAGACTATCAGAGGGATATTGAGCGGTCTTCCCCCTAAATCGTGCGCAGGAATACCTAAAAGAAAAACTGTTCGAGGCCTTAGAAAAAGATTTGGTGAACTATAAAATTTTAGATAAAAAAGTGGTTTTTTGATTATTATATCCGAAAAACGGACTTGGACAAAACTATCACACCACATTCAAAACATTAAAACCACATATACACAAAATCCTTGATCTAGATGATGACGTTGCAGACCTATTAATCAAGCAGAGAAATGGGAATATGGTGCTTGATCTCCGAGATCGCTTTGCGTTTGAAGATCAAGAGAAGATTGAATATAGACTTATCAAGAATAGAAATGTAGATAAGTTTGCTACTATGTTTGAAAAATTTCAATACTACTCTAAAGAAGAAATTAAAGAACTCTTATTGATATATTGAGCAAATCCACAGATGCTACCAGAATAACTACATCTCCCTTGAAGTTTTAGGGAGTTTTTAGTATATATAGATGCTATGAATAATATACTCTTTTTCAATATCTCAAGTGATCAAATACATCTCTCTTATCAGGAAGAAGAGCTATTTTTGGAAAGAAATGGAGTGGAAAATGTGCTGGGGAAAGTGCTTGTAGAACGATGGAGAAAATATCAATTCAAGAAAGTATATATTGTGAATGGTCCAGGTGGATTTACGAATCTTAGGGTGGGAAGTCTCTGTATGAATTTACTGAATGCTTTGGTCGGAGATCAGATTGATTTTTACTCTGTGAGCAAAATTGAGTTGTATCAGTATGCTTACGGGCAGGGATGAATGCCTAAACAGGGAGTCATTTATATTGGACAGAAAAAAAATATCTGGCTCTGGGACTTTGAGAGGAAAGAAAAAGTCTGACAAATGAATTTTGACCAGCTTAAACAATATCTAGAAGAGAATACTATTAATAAAGAAGATGTGTTTCTAGATGTTGTCTATGATTATAATTATTATCCAGAGGATTTCAGAACCTTTACTCATAATCAATATAGTGTTCTTAAAGAGCTGATCCATAAATATGTTGAAGAAAAGGAAGTCAAAGGGACTCCTTCCATTGAAGCAAAGTATATGATCGATCCCATCATCACCCCAAGCAAAAAGTAAGCAAGTGACCGAATGCTATTGTCATTGCGGGGAATGAGTGAAACGAATGACGTGACAATCCAGAAAATATTCTGTCATTCTGAAGCGAAGCTGAAGAATCCATCAATACTCTATTATTACAAGAAAAACATGTCTGGATCCTTCGTTTCACTCAGGATGACAAACACTACAAAAACTATTTATCTATTTAGCCGATTTCTTATGTGAAGAATCCCCCCAACCGCACTTGGTATCGACCGAGGAAGTAAATATATTGGACTTGCTTATAGTCCGAATTCTAGTGAAATTATCTTTCCTGTTGGATATCTCATGAATGATCAAATGGTCTACTTTCATATTGCGGATATTATCAAGAGGCATAATGTGAAGACGATTGTCCTTGGATGGCCGAGCAAGCAAAAGGATATTCAAGAAAAGATTACAAAATTTATGCAATCTCTCAATTATATCATCGAGAAAGACGAGATCACTATTGAAACTATGGAAGAAGACTATACTAGCGTCGAAAGCTGAGAGATCATCTCGAATTTCAAAAAGAATGAAGCAACAGATACGGTTAGCGCGATGCTTATCTTAGAGAGATGGAAGAAAAGTGAAAATAAGTAGAAATTTCGAACAATAAGAAAGAGTCTACCTTGATAGTTTGAGAGGACTTTTTTTATTTCTTATAATTATAGCTCCACGTTGTGATAGACTGCATCCACATCATCGTCTTCTTCTAGTCCATCAACAATTTTTTGAAAAATTTCAAGATCTTCACTACTGAGCGTAACCATATTATCTGCGAAATAATGCAAATCAGACTCGGTAATATGATATCCAAGTCCCACAACTTGCTTTCTCACTTCGATAAAGTCTGTTTTGCTGGTATACACCTCAGCTACTCCGTCTTCGATAGAGAGATCTGTGATAGGAAGCTCTAAAAGTTCCATTTCTAGCTCTTCTGCATCGAAAGGCTCAACTTTTTCCATTTCTCTTCCCTTATCTTCATATTTGATTGCTTTTCCATCGATTACGATAAATCCTTTGTCTTGAAATTGCCATGCTACAGATCAGATTTCTGCCATAGCTCCTCCCGCTTTAGTAAGAAGAGTTCTAATGTTTGAACTAGTTCTATTGGTATTTGAAGTAATGGTTTTAATCAGCACGGCTGAGCCATTAGGTCCGTATCCTTCGTAGGTAATCTCCTTCATCTCCTCGCCTTCGAGCTGTCAGGATCCTTTGAGGATCGCTCTATCGATCACATCTCTCGGCAAGCCGTAATATCTCGCCTTGTCCAAAATCATTTCAAGGCTGGGATTCATCTTGGGATCTGCTCCATTTTTGGCAGCAATTTGGATTTTTTTTCAGATGATGGAATAAGTTCTAGATTTTGCAGCGTCTCCGCTCGCTTTTCTCGCAGCGATACTATGTCGTCTTCCCATGAGTAGATAAGGTAAAAGTGTAAAAGTTAGAAAGGAAAAATAAAGAAGGACTATTCGCCGCCTTCCTCTTGCTTTTTCTGGATCACACTTTTGATATCTTGCAACCTATGACCTTTTCTCATGAGTTTTTGGATAATATCAAATCCCTCAACGCCCTTTTTCTTATACGTAGCGATTTCTCTCTCAATTCCCTCCGAAATTCCCTGAGCAATCTCTTCTTCGTGCTGAGCGATATAGCTCTCAATGGCTGATTTCTCTATTCCTCTTTGAAGAAGTTTTTGTTTGATGTTGTAGACGGGTTTTCCTTTTTTGACTACTTCGCCGTAGAAAAAGCTCTCTGCAAATTTTTCATCGTTGATAAAGTCGTTTCTCTTGAGGTTTTCCATCGTTTTTTGGGTGGTTTCTCCGTCATATCCCTTCTTCATCAGGATGATTTTCATCTCCTGCTCGGTCTTGGGATAACGAGAAAGATATCCTAATGCGTATTCCATTGCCGTCTTTGCCATCGTAGTAAGTAAGCTAAATCAGCTACCACTATATGAATAGCGCTGAGAATTTCAAAGGAAAGCTTGAAAAAGATTATTCTCTATTTTCGTTATCTCTTAGATAAGCATCTCTATACTCTACAAGTAGTTTTCCCAAGATATTTCTTCCTTGCAAAGTAGTTTGCTCTATTCAAAAAAATACATCTCACCAATAGGTATATTCTATGATATCTCTACCTTTTGTAGTAAAAAGCTCCTCCCTCAATCTAGGGTTGCTATCAAACTTTAGCTTAATTGCCTCTCTCATATAAGAAATTCTTTTCTCTTCATCTTGTTCCAGATCAAAAAGATCTCGAGCTTTTCTTGAACATCAATATCATATGGATAAAAATGCTATCATTTTTTTCTCATTTAAGTTCTCTGTCCTTTTTGCCATGTAATATCCCTCACTATCCCAATATTCATTTCCATATTCATCTACTATCGGAACATCCAGATGAGTAAAATTACTTCATACCTCAAAAATCTGAGCAATTTCTTCTTGCTTTAGGTTATATTTAGTAGAGGATGGATGAACAATTAATGCTGCATCCGTTATTTCCTTTTTTGAATATCTAGAAGGATCAAAAAGGTCTGATGTATTCATATTTTATCCTAATAAAATAATAGAACTTGCTTATAGATATTTATAAATATAAATCAATAAAAACTGAGCTCCTTTTGAGCAAGCAGCTTTTTATTTAGGTCACTGACTATAAGTATAGTTATCACTACTATTGATCAAATAAGGGGTTTTTCATGAAAGATCAGTAAAAAGAGATTAATGAGCGAGTCCAACCTTTAAACTCTTTCCTTCAGAAGAGAACTCTGTCACAATATCTCCTTGAACTTCTCAATGATTAAGAGAAAGTAACAATGCCTCATCTTTGAAGAATTCTGCAAATTCTATAATAATTGCTTCAAGACTTTCCTCTCCTTGATAGGTCATGACTACTCTTGCATCTACAGAAAAATCAGCATCCTTTCTCATTTGATTGAGAAAACGAGAAATTTCACGAGCGATTCCTTCTCTTTCAAGTTCGGGTGTAAGCTCAAGGTCGAGCTTCACAATCACATTTCCCTCTACCGTGATGTCATCACCTTCTAATCCTTCATAGACTACTTCAAAATCTTCGGGAGCGAGTATTCGCGATCCACCATTAGGAGAAAATACTTCAATTCCTTCCTCTATCTCTCTTACATTTCCTTGCTTTCCGTTGGCGATAATTTGTCCAGTATCTTTTCCAAATTTTGCAGAAAGCTGGGATCCGAGTGGTTTGAAGATTTTCACGATGGGTGTATCAGAGACAAAGGGGACAACCTCTTTCACGTTGATTTCTTCTTTGAGGATATCCCCATATTTTTCTAAGAGTTGATCTATACCTGCCATGATTACAAACTGAAAAGTAAAAACTAGCAAAAATATAGCAAAGCTCTCAAAGATTGCAAACACAAAGCAAAAAAATGCTGATTCTTTTGACAGATGAAGAGGGTTTAGATATAGTTAAGAAGTATCGTTTTAATTAAGGTATGGGTATGACTGAAGGATTAAAGTACAATCTCCCTGAGGAGGAAATCATTAATAATACTGAAGACTGAAGGACTGAAAGCTCTATACCTTTTCCTGATGCTACAAAAGAAAAAGAAGAAATAATTTCTCTGAATAATTGGGAAGCAAAGAGCAATCCAGAACTTAGTAAGAAACACAATCAATTTATTACAACTATTGAACAAGAAAACATTCAGGAGCAACAAGCGATTCATAAAGTACAAGAAATTTGAAGATTAGTAAGTACTAATCAACTTGGGTTAAGACAACAAAGACTTCAGGAACTAGCGAACAATGCAAGCCTCAGAAATGCTTATATTAGTCATTTTGAGAAGAATTTTTCTCTTCAAGAACCGTATGCTTCTTCTGATCTTGTGGGTTTACAAGTATATGGATATCTAAAATTTGATGAAGGGATCTCTGTAGATGGGAAGATGGGAAATCAGAGTAAGATGCTGATAGAAGCAATGAAACCAAGTGCCTCTTTTGAGTATCTTCACCAACAAATTAATGCAATTTTAGACTTCCCGAAAACCACAGCGAGAAATAAAATCAGAAATCAGCTTATTAGAGATTTTATAGATAATAATTCAGAACTTACTAAAGTCGTGAGGTTACATGAAGAGAGAGCTGCCTTAGAGGAAAAATTAGAACAACTAGATCCTGAAAGTGAAGAGTATCAGAAGATTTTGGAGCAAATTAATTCCCTAGAAATTCCTGATATCTCTGATATCTATAGCAAATATGAAGAACTAGGGAAAAAGAAAGAAGCAAAGACTGCCCTTTCCAAAGATGAACTGGTGTATCTTCAGCTTTTTGCAAGGATTATCTTTGGAGATGAAACGATTTCGGTAGATGGAATTGAGGGAACTCAGACAAGAGAAATTATGAATATTGCGATGGGGAAAACTGCAACTACCAAGAAAGCGAGAGAATGGCAGAAAAGTTACCAAGAATCAAGTAAGGTGATTACTACATTCCTAGAGAAGAAACAAGCAAGAGAAGAGCAAGAGTCGAGAAGTGGGAATACTCTTCAAAGTACTACCAAAAATTTACATACTATCTCTTCACAAGAGATCGTAAGAAGTAATCCTAGTGTCAAAGAGTATGTGAAACAGCAAAAAGAAATACCTATTGATGGAGCTCTCAGAAATCAATGGGAAAAGGAAGGAAGACTTTTCGCGATACAAAACAGCATTAAAAACTACCCTATGGGAGAAGAGATGTATAGCCAATTATATGCACTCTCTGAAGAGGAACTACAAGATCAAGAACTCTTAACCGATCTCCTTGAAGGACTTGGAATAGATGAACGGCAAACAAAGGAATTAGTTCAAATAATTCTGCATCCTGACCAAAAACTCATTACCCAATATGTCGCAGAACAAGAATGGGCGTATATTGAGCAGGAGAACTCTTCTACCATCAAGGCACTCAGCAACTTTTTTGATACCTTGGGGGAGTATCTCAACTACACGAGTAAAGACCAAGAAAATGCTAAAGAATCTTTTAATTTAAATCTTGCTGAAGGATTTAGTATTCAAGATGAAAAAATCATTGTCTCAGGTACCATTAATGACCGTAATCCTTTTTCTGCGGATATTGCTACCAGCTTTGCTTATGACATGGCAACAGGGAAACTCTATAGCAATAGTATTGTGGAAGAAAGTGAGGGAAGAATTAGTATCGAAAATACTCGGGCAACAACAGAACTCTTTCAGTTACCAAGTTTTGCAGGGTTTGAGAAGCAAGCTACAGGACAAGATGTTGAAAAAACTACTAATAAAGAAATTGTAAGTTACCAGAAGAAATATCTCGAACATCATATCGAGAAAAACAAAACTTTGCAGCAAATCATCTCAGATTTTTGAATTAATAATCAGAATCGCTATGAAAAGAGTAATGCTCCCGAGATGTTTCATTTGCTTAAGCTTCTGGATGCGAGTCTTAGAACTCCTGAAGAATGCAGAGAAATGAGGAGAAATATGAATAAGCTACAAAATATTATCAAAGACAATGAGCAGAACTTTTCTACGGAAAGCACTACACAGAGTGCTAATGAACATGCAGAAATTAATGCTGAACTTCATCGCAATTCTATTCAGCAAGAGAACACAGAACTAATAAGAAAATCTCCACTTCTCTACACCCTTTTTAGCAAGGAAAAGAGGAATGAAGATGCAAGAAATATTCAACACTTAGCTAATAATAGCCAGAATGGAATTTACATGTTTATGAAACTCTTTACGAAAGGGATTGATAATAATATAGCAGAGAATATCAGTTACCAAGAAGCTCAAAATATTGAGATTTTCGAGATTTCTCGTTATCTTGCTTCACTAGAGAAAAATGAGGAATATACGGGAATACATAAAAAGAAGACTGAAGATTATATGAGGCTTGAGGAGATAAATGAGGAGTTCGGATAAGCATAAGTATCTCTTTACACAATTTAGCATCATATTCAAGAAAAGACAAGAGGGAATAGGAGAAAGAATTCTGAGCTTTTTGACAGGATTCTTTTTTTGATTAGAATTAAAGGGAGTATTTTTATTGCTATGCGTTTGCAGATGACCTGAATTGAAGAAAACAAAATACCTTCTGTAGAAACAACAAATACCCCCACTGAGGTGATTTCTCCGAAAACTGAGGAAAATCTAATTGGTAAAAGTTTCTCTCCTGAAGAAATCTCTGAGATCACTACCATTCTCCAAAGTGCCTTTGATAAAGGGCAGATCAATCATTTCATTGACTCTGGGGTTTTTACAAGAGAACATTTTAACCAAATAAAAAATGCTAGTTGTTGTTCAAGAAAAGAAAAGATTAAGGATATTATTAAAATACTTGAGACGAAAAATTCGCTACAGACCTCTTCTCAAGAAAAAAATAAAGATATTCTGTATCCTGACCAACTTATCTCTCGTGAAATTGTTGAAGAAACCTATCAGAATATTTCAAATATCTACTCTCAACTTTCTTTGTATGAACAAGACTTTATAAAAACCTTTTTAGAAAAAGGTGACTATGGGTCCTTTGAAAAGGGTATATTTAAAAGGAATGAAAAATTCGCTAATGAGCAAGAGATATTAGATGCACTTACCAATCAAAAGTCAGAGATAACCAAGGAAGACTTTGTTTCTATTCTTAGAAAGAAACAAGCTACTGAATACTTGCAGAAGCAAAATCAAATAGAAGGAGACATTCCTCTACATCTTCAGGATACACAAGCCCAATTACTAAGTACTCCAGACCTTTCTGAGTTTCAAAAATTATTGTTTAACAACACTCTTGTGTTACAAGCAGCTTACGATTTTGTTGAAGAATCAACAAAAGACATTCTTGATCCCCAAGAAAAGAATATAAGAAGATTGTCCCTTCTTACTTTTGTTGCAGATCCCCGTTATGAAGAAGTGTTAGCACTACAAATGAACAACAAAGAATCTGGGAAAACAAATCTCACTCCCGAATACCTTGTTGGAAATATGAGATATAGGTCTAAAGTATTTGCATTCAAGGACAATCTCGCAAATATTTCAGGAAGTGCTTTAGAAAAACAAGAAAATATTGCTAGAGTAGATATTGCTATAGATTTTCTTAGACAAAAGTCTGGGCTTATCAACAAGGAAGGAGCAAATGCTGGAGCTCAGATTAGAACCTTATTATCTTCACCTGTCAGTTCTCTAGTCCTACAGGGACAAACTTATGAGGAAGTGATGTCTCATACTACTGTAATCGGATTTTTAAGTGAGGTGATTCTTAAAGATATTGTTGATACCTTTAATGATCCTAATAGAACTAAGGAGGAGATTTTGAGTGAGAAAAAACAGAAAGAAAAGAATATCCTTCAACATACGATCTCCTCTTTCCAAATTTATATGTTTGCTATCTATGGAAAGGACAGTAAACAGGCAAAACAACTAACCTTTAATGGGAGTGAAGATCAAGAACTCTGGAGTATTATGGATATGTTCATTCAAAGCAAGAATGGAGCCTCTCCAGAAATCACTGATATTAATAGAGAATTTGCTCAAAAATGGGAAAATAAAACAACATCGTTTAACAAATGGTGTAATGGATGTTGATTTAAAAATACTTCTCCTGAGGGAGTATTCTATAAGAAATTTCTTGAACAAAAGAGAAATAATGAGATGAAAGAGTTTAGAAGACAAGGGAAACGGGAGGAAATTAGAATTAAAAAAGAAGCTCTTGCAAAAGAAAAGATTAAGACCGATAACTTCTGAGAGCTGAGTGGAAAGGAAATTTTGGCGGCAAATCCTGCAGTAAAATTATTTTTGGAACAGGAAGATAAAAAACTAAGAATCCCTGACTTTATGACCAAAAACCCACAAAATACCGGTAAAGAAACTCCTGAAGAACCATCTGAAGAAAATAAAAAAGAGAAAGATCGACCCGAAGAATTAGAAAAGGAACTGAAAGAGCTCCATATTGATTTAGCGGCTTTTATTACCTCAGAAGGGAAACTTAATACCCTTGGACTAAAGGATTATATAGTACAAACATTCTGAGAAGAGGAAGAAAATGCTAATCATACGGTTAATCATATTTTAAATACCTTAAGAGAACATCAAAAGAAAAAACAAGAACATTGAGGGGAACAAAAACAACCTATAGATGTTAAATCATGATTTAGAGAGTGAATATTTAGGAATCAGGTCAAAGAGGTTAAACTTGAAGCTCTCTGATATGTGTTTGATACCATCTGAGAGTATATGAATATGTCCCTAGGAACTCAAGAGTTCCGTGTTGATGATATTGAAAATATTAGCATTGAGAGTGGAAAGCTTGTTATTCATGGGAATCTTAATGGAACAGCCATTAGCTTTGCTTATGATATGGGAACAGGAGGGGTCTTTGGGAATCAAACCATTTCTAAGGATTCAGATAGGGAAAGCTTTTTGATTAATGATACGAATCCAAACTACCCTCTCTTTATGCTTCCAAGTTATGAAGGACTTCAGAAAGTAGGGTATCACAGTTTGGAGGCAAATAGAAGAAATTCTTCTGGTCCAAATAAAGCAAATAAAGAAAGGACCTCAGAACAAGACAGAGAAAAAAGGATGAAAAAAAGAGAAGACTTTAAAAGAACTCTTGGAGAAGCGTATAATGTAGAAACTATTGGATATCATCAAGCAAATATTGAGTTCCTTGCTGAAAAAAATCAGACAATGAAGGAGATGGTTGACTTATTACAGCTCCAAGGAGGAAGTCTTTCGGAGATTAGCAAAGAACACAATAAAGGAATATACCATATGATGCAAATTATTGATAATTCGCTTACTACACCCGAGGAAGTAAAAAGGTTAAGACAAACGATGAGCACTTTCTTAAAGCTTGTGAACTACAAAAATGGATGAATAAACCCTAAGGGCACTCCTACTGAAGGATCTGCTAAAGAAATTCAAACCTCGCAAATCCTACAATCTCTTTTCCCTCTCAAACACAATAGTTGAGTAATGCAAGAACAATATGCGCTCAATGGAGAGTCAAGTATGAAGAATAGCATGTATCTCTTCGTAAAACACTTTAGTGAGGGAATAAACAAAAATAGTGACTATTTTGATCCTGATAGACAAAAGATAAACCTGACAGAGATGAACAATTTTGTCACTCAACTCAGCCAAGGAAAAGAAGACCGAGGGAATAAAGATACAGAGATTAATGATATACATAACAATATACAACGCGCATACAATAGCAAAATAGAGATTCAAGATAGACAATATGCCGACAATTTATTAGAGGTGAATCTTAATCTTTTTGATTCAGTTCCTATTTTAGCAAAAGAAGAAACTTTAGTTTAACATACCCATACCATCATGAACGAAATCTTTAGCGCAAAAATCGTAGTCTTTAACATCCAAGGGGGATCTGGACTTCTCGCGATTCTCAATACTGAGCAGGCAGCAAAATTTTGAATTAAGGAAGGAGATAAAATCTCCTTGATCCGTAAAAATGAAGAGTACATCGTGGATGTAGTGCTTTCTAATGATTATATCCAGGCAAATGAAATTGGAGTAACCCATGAATTGCTTAATGAATATCCGATCCAAGAAGGAGACAATGTCCTCGTGAGTTATGTACAACACAATCCTCTTTCAATGCAGGCTATTAGAAAGAAAATGCTTGGAAAAAAGATTAGCGATGAAGAAATTGATGCCATCATAGAGGATATTCAGAATAATAAACTTTCTGATCTGGTGCTTGCCTACTATACTGCGACGAGCTTCTTCTACCAGACCGATGATCATGAACTTGCCTATACGACGAAGGCAACTGCATATACGGGAGATATGTATCGTTTCCCGGGGGTAGTGGCTGGGAAATACTGTATTGGTGGGGTTCCGGGAAATGAAACCACCATGATTATTATTCCGCTTCTTGCTTCTCTGGGAATAACCGTGCCAAAGACCTTTTCTAAATCTATTACCTCCCCCGCTGCTACAGGAGAATGTGTGAATGTACTCATGGATATTAGCTTCAAAAAGCAGGAGATTATTAGAATGGTAGATAAAAATGGTGCTTGTTTGGTATGGAATGAGGGACTCAACCTTGCTCCTGCAAATGATAGAATTATTAAGGTTTCCTCTCCTCTTGGAATGGAGCCGTATGCAAGGATGATCTCCTCTATTATGGCGAAAAATTATGCGATGGGGATTAATCATTGCCTTATTGATATTCCTATGGGACCTACTGCGAAAGTAAACAGTAGAGAAGATGCAAAAAGGGTTGCTCAGCATTTTAAAAATGTAGGAGAAGCATTAGATGTGAAGATGGATGTACAGATTACCCAGGCTGATCAGCCTGTGGGAAATGGGATTGGGGCTGCACTACAAGTAAGAGAAGTACTCAGAATCTTGCAGCAACATGAAAAAAGACCGAGAGATCTTGAAGAAAAAGCAATTTTCCTCTCAGCTAGATTGATTCTCCTCTGTGGGATGAGAAAAACTATGAAGGAAGCTGAAAAGTTGGCAAAAGAAACGCTTGTAAGTGGAGAAGCTTGGAAGAAAATGCAAGAAATTATCAAAACACAAAGAGGAGAGAATCCCCATATTAGATCAGAAGAACTTGAGCTTGGAAAGATTACGCATGAGGTAAAAGCTGATCATGACTATCAGATTATCTGAGTGGATATGAAATATCTCAACATGATGGTAAGAAGTCTTGGAGCTCCAAGTGAATATAAAGCAGGAATCTACCTCTATAAGAAAATTGGAGATAAGGTGAGAAAAGGGGAGATTATCTATACGATGTACTCTACCTCTGAAAATAAAATGAAGAGAGCAAAAGAGATGCTAGCGGAGAAACACTTTTATAGCTATAAGGAATTGAAGTAGGTCTGATTTGACAAAGAATATTCTTCTAACTATACTTAACTAAGTTTTTATTTTAACACTTTCAATACAAAAATGACAAACAAATTAACAACACTTCTCACGAATATATCTTCCGGGAAGAAAAAGAAAAATCAGACTACGA
This sequence comes from Candidatus Absconditabacteria bacterium, assembly GCA_028685875.1. Lineage (GTDB taxonomy): Bacteria > Patescibacteriota > Gracilibacteria > Absconditabacterales > Absconditicoccaceae > UBA3291. The sequence goes on along the minus strand of JAQUDD010000005.1, from coordinate 46,359 downwards.
TCCTTGGGAAAAGTAGTGATAACTTTTTTAACGCTAAAGTAATTCTCCTGCCCGTAAAAGAAGGGGGAAAATTTACTGTAGTACTTAATGAAGAACAGGCGCTCGGATTTGGGATCAACGCAGAAGATAAAGTATCTCTCCTTAAAGAAAATGGAGAAAAGATCGTTACTGAAGTAGCTTTCTCTGACTTAATTAAACCTGGAACGGTGGGAGTCTATCAGGATGTAGTGGAGAGATTCCCAGTGGTAGAGAAGGAGCCTCTTTCAATTCAGGTAACTCAGTCTAGTTCAGTTGCGAATGATGCAATCAGAAAAAAGATGAAAGGAGAAAACATTAGTTATGAAGAAATGTTTGCTATTATCAAAGATATCTCGGAAGGGAAGCTCAGTGAAATCATGATGACCTACTATGTTGCTTCCAGCTTTTTCTACCCTACTACCGATGAAGAAATGTATCAGACCGCTAAAGCTATGGCAGAATGTGGAATTATGTTCAAGTATCCTAAAGGAGAGATCGTAGCAGATAAACACTGTATTGGTGGAGTTCCAGGAAATGAAACGACGATGATTATCGTGCCACTGATTGCCTCTCTCGGGATTAAAATTCCTAAAAATTTTTCAAAAGCGATTACCTCCCCTGCTGCTACAGGGGAATGTGTAAATGTCCTCATGGATATTAATTTCAATCAAGGACAGATTGAAAAGCTGATTGAAGATATTAATTGTTGTCTCGTTTGGGGAGGAGGACTTGATCTCGCTCCTGCAGATGACAAAATCATTAAAGTACAATATCCGCTTTCCATGCAATCCAGAGCCAAAGTAGTGAGTAGTATTATGGCAAAAAAGTACGCTATGGGAGTGACTCACTTACTCATTGATATTCCTGTGGGGGCTACTGCTAAGGTTTCTACCATGGAAGAAGCGCTGGACTGGAAGAAAAAATTTGAATTTGTGGGAGATAAACTGGGGATCAAGATGTCTGTTCAGATTACTCCTGCAAATGAAGTAGTGGGGAATGGTGTCGGTGCGGTACTTCAAGTGAGAGAAGTACTTAGAGTACTTCAGCAACATGAAAAAAGACCGGCTGACCTTGAAACTAAGTCGGTTCACTTGGCTGCAAAGATCATTGAAATGGTGGGATTAGCGAAAGGGAAAAAAGCTGATGCTCTTGCTAGAAAACAATTAGCATCAGGAGAAGCTTGGAAGATGATGCAAACCATTATTAAGGCTCAGAAGGGGAAGCCTGAAGTTAGTTCTGAGAAGTTAAATATTGGGAAGCATAGTTTTGAGGTGGTAGCTACTGAAGAAGGGAAGGTAACTGCGATCAATCTCCATAATATTAATCAGATTGCCAGAAGACTAGGATGTCCTATCGTAGATGAAGCAGGATTATATCTTCATAAGAAAATTGGAGATAAAGTTAAGAAGTGAGAAGTTCTCTACACTATGTATGCAAATGATGATACAAAAATCAGCCTTGCTAAGGAGCAACAAGAACTTAGACCCGCGTATACGATTAAGTAGTATAAAAATATAGATAAATAGAAAAAAAGTAGACCTCTTAGGAGGTCTTTTTTTCATACAATGAAGGAGGAAGAGTATCTTTGCATTGCTTTCTAAGTCTTTTTTTTTACAATGCTGGTTGTTTTACCCCCTGAAAAGTGATTTGATGAATAAGACGAAAATTATTGCCACGATAACTCATTTCTATACAGAAGAATTATTGATTGATATGTATAATGCTGGTGTAAATATTGTGAGACTTAACTTTTCTCATGCGCAAGCTGAGACCACAAAACCTTTGGTAGATACCATTAAAAGATTAAATACAGAAGGAACAACAAATTTTGGGATATTGCTTGATACCAAAGGTCCAGAGATTAGAACTGGGGTAAGAGAAAAAAAATACTCTTATAAGAAGGGAGATTCTTTCAGAATCTTTGTAGATGAGAAAAAAATGGATCAGGATTCTGATATGTTCTGTGATTATCCTTATCTTTTAGACGATCTCAAAGTAGGAGATAGTATTGCTATCGAGTCAGGGTTAATGGATGTAATCGTAACGGAAGTTACACCAAATTACCTCATGGTAACTTCTTTGGGTACGTGTGATATTGGATCAAGAAGACACATAAACTTCCCTGGAATTTCTCTAAGACTCCCCGGACTTACGGAAAAAGACAAGTCTGATATCTTATTTGGGATTGAGAATGAAGTACAATATATTGCAGCTTCCTTTATCAGGACTAAAGAAAATGTACAAGAAATCAGAGAGTTTTTAAAAGAACACCATGCAAGTCATATTCAGATTATTTCTAAAATAGAAAATAAAGAAGGACTAGATAATATCCGTGAAATCGTGCAGATCTCTGATGGAATAATGATTGCTAGAGGAGATTTGGGAATTGAGGTTCCTATTCATGAACTTCCTTACTATCAGAAAGTGATTATTGATGCATGCTTTGAATATGGAAGACCTTGCATTATGGCCACAGAATTATTAAAAAGCATGACAACCTCTCCCTTCCCTACTAGAGCAGAAGTTTCTGATGTGTATAATTCCGTAATGGCTAGGGTAGATTGTGTAATGCTATCAGATGAAACTGCCGTTGGAAAGTTTCCTGTAGAAACGGTTCAGCTTATGAGAGAAACCGTGGAAGAAGCCGAAAGACACACCAATAATAAACATAAAGATTTTGATATTCAAACGGAGAACGCAATAGAATTAGAAAAGAAACATCTCGTAAAACACGCTCTACTGCTTGCTGATGAAATTAAAGCAGATGGTGTTATTGTATTTACTCATACAGGGAATCTTGCAAAATATGTAGCTGGGTATAAACCCAATCAGATAGTTTTTACTTTTTCTGCTAGTCAGAAAGTCTTCAATGCATTACCTATTCTCTTTGGGGTTAAGGGGATGAAGCTTGCTGAATGGGCTGAACATACTTCTGAGAACCAAGAGATTGCCGTGAATATGCTTTTAGAAAAAGGATATATTAAAAGTGGAGATAAACTGGTAATCATTGGAGCTAAACAAAGGGGGGATACCATGGATCCTCTTATTAGAATAACCAAAGTAGACTAATTTACTATTGTATGAAAAAAAATCTGAGCCTCTACAACTCAGTCTTTTTATTTAAAAAGTATTTCAACACTTAGTCTTGATCCCGCTCAGGAGCAAAGGGAGGACTGATATAACGGTGATTTTTTGGTAATCCAGCAATTACCTCAAGATCCTCCTCATCTAAGGTAATATCTTGTGCTTGAAGATTTTCCTGAATTCTTTCTAAAGAACTTGCTTTGGGGATGACAATACATCATTGCTGTAAAAGCCAAGTAATACAAATCTGTGCTGCACTTACCTGATGCTTTTTTGCGAGGGATTGGATAGTAGGATCTTTGAGGAGATTCCCATGACCTAAAGGAGAATAAGCAGTTAAAAGGATTTCCTTTTCATCCATATAGGATTTTAAAGTATCCTGTGAAAGAGAGATATGGTATTCAATCTGATTTGTAAAAATCTGACCTTGAGTGTATTCCCAAGCATGCTTGAGCTGAGCAAGAGTAAAATTGGAAACTCCGAATTCCCTTATTTTTCCTTGTTGCTTGAGGTGAAGTAAAGCATCAAAGCACTGTTCATGTTGCTTAAGATTTGTGGGTCGATGAAGAAGAAGTAGGTCGACATAGTCTGTTTGTAGTTTCTGGAGACTTTGCTCAAAAGAAGAAAGAAGATTCCCATAATTCTGAGTTCGTATCTTGGTCGTGATCCGGATTTCTTCTCTAGGGATATCTGATGAATGCCACCCTGATCCCACCTCTTGTTCATTGGCATAAATCTGAGCGGTATCGATATGACGATATTCAGATACTAATGCCTCTTTTACTAGGGAGGAACAAAGTTCATCGTTGAGTTGTCGTGTTCAAAATCCTAATTGGGGGATTGTTTTCATTATGGGAGCATATATTAAAGTGAATCTATTGTGAACAGGTAGATCAAAACCTGATTATATATTGCTTTTCTACTTTCTGTTAGCTTTCCTGAGTTAATTTGTTTACGGAAGAGGGAAATTAATTCTGTTTTATAGGTTGATTTATCATATTGTTGGTAAATAGCATCAATGACCTTAATAAATCTCTGCAGCATTTTATTATCTTCTGTAGTAAGAGTATATTCTGGGATATGTGGTGTTACTCCCTGAGGGATTGTTCCTCAGAGACCGAGATAAGTTTCTCTATCTACTACTACAAAAGCATCGGTAATCAGTGTTCTTGTTCCTCTTGCAAGCACATTTTCATCGTACACCATTGCAGTACTCGCCCCTGCATCCAAGAAGAGCGCATTGTAACAATCAAAGTGCTTCTTAAGGTAGGGAGCAAGGTCCCAAACACTGGAAGATCCTATTACACCCATATAGATAGTTCTTCCATCCTCTGTAGAACAGATGAAATTTCTCGTTCCTTTTCCCGTCATCTTGCTGTCAATGTGGGCAGAGCTAGCTGAGGTAACATCTTCTCATTCTAATAAAAGAACGGGGAAATTAGAAATACCTCGATAGAGTTCTTCTATTCTTTCTGCATTAATATTACTGATCAGTCCGACATCATGGGTACTGATCTTATTTTGGACAAAAAGTGGACTTCCATCCTGGAGGAAACCAAAAATTCCCCTCACACTTGTATCGGGTCGAAACCTACTATAATTTGCTCCGTCTCCTTTGAAAATTCTTTCAAAATTTGCAAAGGTCTGACCACCACACTCCTTATAGTCTTTTGGGCAAAAGAAAGCAGCATTAATTGCAGAAGTTCCTCCCACTTTTTTTGTGAGCGATTCTAAGGTTTCTCCTCCTGTATCTGCAGGGACAGTTACTACAAAGTGTTCACCATCTAAGATGGTTTTGATTACTCTCATTGCCTTTCCTCCTCTCTCTTCGATTAAAATCTCTTGATAAGCAGCACTAAATCAGCATAGAGAAAAAGAAAGAATGAGAGAGAAAACAGCGTAGAAATATTTCTTCATAGAAATAGAATAGGAGCTAAATAGTATGAAAAAAGTATTTGGTTACAGAAAGAAAAATCAAGAAAAAAAATAGTTTTGCTATTTGTATCGAGTTTTCTATGATTTATGGAGTGTATGCCTTTTAGTTTTTTGGACCATTATGAAAAAGCTGTTTCTTGGTGTCCTTTTTGGAGCTTTTATTGGTGTGGGGATGTCTCATGCTGTTGGAATTGAGTCACTCACTACTGCCATTGATAAGCAAGTAGAAAAAAGATCCTCCCTCAAAGAACAGGTCAGTTTTTTGGAGCAGATCCAAGCACTTGTAAGAACACCAAAATTTAAAAACTCAGAATACAAAGATATCTTTGCTGAACTCGATAGATATAGCTGAGAGAAAATAGCAAAGCTCCAATCGACGAATACTCCTTCAACTCAAAACAGTACAAATAATGGAGAGGAAGTACAAACCCTCATCTCGGATGGAACAAGCCATATCCAGATTAATAACGTAGATATACAAAAAGTAAGAGATGCTCTTCTTTCTTGGCACAATGAGGAAAGAAGTAGTCTAGGACTCTCTCCCCTCTCCTATCATAGTGACTTAGAAAGGACTGCTGGTGAGTGGAGCGATATATTAAGAGATGAGTTAAGAACAAGCAATACTCATGAGAGAGTGAAAGGAGATGGATATTATAATTATACTAAATTACTAGGTTGGTTTGAAGAGAGAAGTATTGTATATCCTGTACTTTGAAACGGAAATATTTCCTTCAGCGAGAATGTGGGATATGGATATTATAAATGCAGTAGCTCTGATTGTACTAACACTCTTATTTCATCGCTTAAAACAACTTGGACTAACCTCTTTATGAAAGAAAAGTCCTATAATGGGGCACATTATAGAGCGCTTTCCCTACCTCAATACACCCAAATGGGAATTGGAGTAAGTATTGATTCTTCAAAAAATAGATATTATCTCGTAGTGCACTATAGTGTTGATCTCTTAGAAAAAACAGCAAATTAATGCTGTTTTTCGTTGTAATAGACTAATGGAAATACCTTTAATTCATTTCTGAATCCGTCTCCGGAACAACGAAGGTTTCTTCACACTCAATTCTCAATGCCCTGTCAAATTCAAACTGCTTCTGATGATAGGTGTCCAAAGTATGTGCCAAAGTATTTTTTGGTTCAGCAAGTAATTTCTCATATGTTGCATGTAAATCATTAACGAGGAGGGGGTCTGCACAAGGCTTCTCTTCGGCTAGAGAGATTAAAGCTTGATAGTAAGATTCTAATGCATACTTTTGCTTGAGTAGATCTCCGTTGTCTCCAAAAAGATTTTGGAAAAATATCTCAGTATTTTGGAAAATAACCTTGAATCCAGAAAAAAATGAAATCTGCTCTGCTGGATGAGCCTGGAGGTAAAAATAAGACATTCCCAAAAGGAAGAGTCCAATAACTAACTTAATACAATTATTGAGAAATTTTTTCTGAATTTTTTTCATTATCAAAGAAAAGGAGAAAGATAAAAATACTTCTGCATGGTAATAACTTTTCTGGGTAATTTTTCAAGAGCGCTTTGAGAAAAACTAAGCAGCTAGCTTTTTATTGATGATCTCATTCACGAGAGCCGTATCGAGTTCACTCTTATAGTTTGCCATCAATTCCTTCATAAGAAGCCCTCTTCCTGTCTTGAGATCAGTAATATTGAGCTGCGATAAAAGTGTATCAATCAATTTTTCTGTTTCTTCTAGGGAAAGCATTGCGGGAAGATAGTGTTCAAGTACCGCTTTTTTTTCTTGCTCTTCTGCTATCTCTGCGCTTTTATTTGCCTTTTCGAGGAAGGAAATTGCTTCATTGATTGCTTTAATCTCTTTTTTGAGGAGGGCGATGATCTCATCATCAGTTAAGTCTTGTTGTAATTCTATACGCTTGTTCTTTGCCTGCGCAAGGAGGTAATTTAAAGCAGATTTTTTAATTTCTTCCTTGTTTTTCATTGCTTGTTTATAGTCGGCCGTAAGTTGTTCTAAGAGGGACATAGTACGCTAGTTATAATAGTAAATTCGTAATTAGTAGTAGGGTTTTGTTGTAAAAAAACAAGGTCTTCTGATCAGAAGTTTGTTTGCATTCAAAAGCTGTTTCTTTATACTCTTGGCTGATTTATCCTCATCAGTTCTGATGTTCAGCTTCTGAATCCTCTGAAATAATGCAAGAAATCTGCACTATATTAAAAAATTTAATGAGAAGAAGGCTATTCGTTTAGCTGATAATAAGCAAAAGACTAAAAACTTCCTCGGAGACAGGGGGATTCCTTTTGCAGAGAGTTATGCATTAATCAAGTCAAATAAAGAACTTGCTGCTTTTGATTTTTCTGCATTGGGGAAGAAGGATTTTGTCATCAAACCTAACCATGGAAGTAAAGGAAGAGGAATTATGCTCGTTTCCTATCTCTGAGAAGAGGAAGTTGAACAGCCTATTCATAAAGGAGTTCTCTCTTTTCTTTCTCGCAAGGGGAAGAAAACCACAACAGTAAAAGAAAAAAAACAGATCTTTAGAGTTGGGAAAAAGATTTTAGATGAAGATCAGCTTAAATTACATTGTTCTGACATCTTGGATGGACATTATTCGATGACAAGTAACGATACCCTTCTTATTGAAGAAAAGTTACTTCCGGGGACGGGATTTAAAGATTTTTGTCATCGAGGATTGGCAGATATTAGAATCATTGTCTTTAATCTTGTACCTGTGGCCGCAATGATTAGGATCCCTACCGAAAAGTCTTGAGGTAAGGCAAATATCAATTCCGGAGGGATCGGATGTGGAATCGAAATAGGGAATGGTATACTATTTAGCACTTTCCAAAAAGGGAATATTTATATGAAGACTTTTCCTGGAGAGAGTAAGGAGTATCAGGGGAAGAAAATTCCCTTTTGGGATGATCTGCTTTTTCTCTCTAGTAAGATTCAGTATTTTGTAAACTTGGGATATCTCGCTCTAGATTGGGTAATTACGGAAGATGGTCCGAAGCTTTTAGAAATTAATGCGAGAGCAGGACTTGAAGTACAAAAGATTTCGAATGTGAAGCTTGGGAATGTTTTAAAAAAGATTGAAGATCTGAATATTCAAGAACCACAAAAAGGAGTAGAGATCGCAAAAACACTCTTTAGAAGGGACCAGAAAACAAGTAAGAATGAAAAGATTCTCTACCTTTCTCAACCAGGAATATTAAGAGTAAAAGGGGATGAAATAACTGAAGACTTTTCTGTAAAAGTAAGCGTAGATCTAAACAAAAAGCTGAACTATATTTCCCCAAGTCTCTTAGAAAAGATTCAGGAACAGAATCAGACGCTCTATATTGAACTTCCTGAAAATTATGTCATTCTCAAGCAACTAGAATTTTCTGCTGCTGAAAAATTACATAATGAAATCATCCTCGGAAGAAAAGTAGCAGAAAATTATCTGATTAAGCCCATCAAAAAAGAAGTAGAAACCATTAATATTCTCAAGCCAGAAGCGGTGATAGATAGTGAACTAGTTGCTTTACATCAGCTTGACGACAAAATTGATCTCCTCCACAAAAGATTAAATCTAACCGCAAGACTAAGACCAAAAAATTACTTAGAAGAACTGGATAATTTCATCACCCGAAAAGGAAATTACGCTCCGACTTTTTCTTATAACTTCCCTGAAGAAAAAAGGATGGAGCAATGGGCTGATGAGCTGCAACAGCTCCAAGAACAATGTGCCAGTGGGAATCTCAAAAGTCCTTTAGTACAGCTGTTTAGTGAGAAAGTTGAAGAACTCGTTATTAGACATCAGCTCTTATCAGCCTATATGAAGCAGGACTTTGGTGCGATTGAGAAAGGGAACACTCTCCTACGAGGAGACTTTGATGAGGAGCTTATCAAGCTCAGCAAAGAAAAAGTCAGAGAAAAAGAAGATAAGAATTTACTCTGAGACTTTGTCTCTTTTGACTATGTTTATGAGAAGATTGAGAAAAGGCTAAATGAACTTGGGATTTATGGGATAGAAATCGTTGAGAATTCGGATAACTTAGCTCGTATGTCGATTACGATGGGAAAGGAAGTAAAGATCAATATTTCTCAAGGGATTTCCTTTAGAGAAGGAGAGGTTGAAGGGCTCATTGCACATGAGGTGGATACACATTTGACGAGATATCTCAATGGGAAGAAAAGTTGATGGAAAATCTTCGCAAGTGGGACGGCTAACTACTTAAGAGATGAGGAAGGGCTTGCAATATGGAATGCTAAGCAGAAGTTACCAGAATGATATGAGAGTTTTTGAATCTATAAAAAATATTATCTCCTTCATGAAGCCATGCATTTGAACTTTAAGCAGCTTTTTGATCTTGCGGGGATTGTGTATCCTCACTACTCTGTTGAAGGGAAATTTAAGGCATGTATTAGGATTAGGAAAGGGCTCATTCATAATTCATCAAAATTAAAGGGATATTGCTGGAAAAAAAATAAAGTATACTTAGAAGGATACCAAAAAGTAAAAGGAAGTAATATTGGTAAAGGTGTACTTTTGGGTAAAGTGAAAGTCGCGGATTTGGTGCTCATTAGGTAATTTTATACTCTAATTTCAATTATTATGAAACTCTTTTTTATAAGAAAAAATCTCTCCCAGAACCTTAATATTAGAGACTTTTTAGAAGAGGCATGCATAAACAATAACATAGACTTCTTGGATATTATCCCTGAAGATTTTAATTTTCTAGAAGAGGGATTGGTAAAAAAATGAGACCTACTATACAGATCTAGTTCAACCCACGCTTGCAGGGCCATAGAATCATTCGTTCTTACTAAATGAGGCGTGTCTTTCCACAAGAACCCAGTAGAAGGAATAAATTTTCGTAATGATTCCTTTTTATTTAACAAAATGGTCTGACTACCGATTATTCCAACAATTCCTGATCTTTCGAATAAAGGTCTTTTAGAACAATATGTTGAACATTTAGGATGATTCCCTGTTGTATTGAAGGTAACCTGATGAAGTCATGGTGTAGGTGTAATGAAAGTAGATAGTATCTCAAGTTTACGTTCGATTATTGATTATTTGGAAAGTGGAAATACTAAATTCATTCTTCGTAGGTTTGTTCAACATCACCAACAAGGAAGACTAGTAGTCGTGGGGAATAAAGTGATAGCAAGCGATATAGCTATTATGTCAATCTCTCACGACTTTAGGTCAAATATTGGTGATGATAAAACTAGAGTTTGGGAAGCAAAAACATATAGCGCAGAAATTCAAGACTTGGCTGTTAATGCGGTAAATTCTTTTGGAGTAGAATTTTGAGGTGTTGATATCTTGTTTGAAGAGTCTACAGAACGCCCATACGTTTCGGAAGTTAACTTTCCTTGTGATTTTTCGGGGACACAAAAGAAAACGAACATCAACATCGCAGACATCATGATTAAATTCTTAATAGGTAAAGTAAACAAGTAACTCCACTTTTAGTATTATAATTTAGCTGGATAAAAATAGAGGAAGAAGAGAAAAATAAGCAAAGAAGGATAGTTATCCTTCTTTTTCGTCAACATGATAGAGGTTATCTGCAACCCGAATAAAAGTATTCTTATCTACCAAATAATATATAATCTCTTGGTATAGTCCTGGGACTCTAATACATCCATGAGAAAGGGGAATTCAATTAACCTCTCAATCGTGCAATAAATATCACCAGGTTCGTGTTCCATCTTTCTTTTTAATCTTTTTAAATCCTACTGCATAGGGAAGGGGGCATTTATATCTGCTTGACCACCCGTGTTTAAATAATGCCTTTTCTTCGTACAATCATGTAGGAGTTCTTCAATTTTTTCCAACCGATACATAGGTTGTTAAAAATAGCTTTTCATCCCTATAAACTCATAACGCTTGTTCCCCACTTCCCACATTCATAATCACTACTTTTATAGGGCTTTCCGTATTTGCTATCTTTAGACTATCTTTCTGAGCATAGGTAAAATTATCTTTTTCAAAGATTTCGTTAAAATAACCAGGAAACTTGTCTTTTAATTCCGGATATATCAGTGGATAAGAAAGAGTATCTCACAAAAACTTTGTATATTCTGTAGTTGGCTCTATGTTTTTATCTGCTAGTTGGGGATTTTTCTTCATAATAGAATCTACCTGATTATACCCCAATATTTCTCCGAATGTTTTTTTTACTTTACTTAGGGGATTGGTTCCTTTTGTCCTAGAATTTTTTTCTACTAACTCAGAAAGAGGCCTTTTTATGATAATCTCTGATTTATCTTGAGGTATCTCTTGGAGAAGGTCTTTTAGAGTAAAATAGGTAGAATCAGATTTTTGGATATATTCACTCAATACTACCCCAAAAATTTTTGAAGAAATATCCTCTTGTACTTCCTCAATTTTTTCTGTGGGAGAAATATCTTTGTAAGACTCTTCTTTTTTACCTCCCTCTCCACAGGCGACCACTCCCAATCCAATCATCGTGGAGATCCCAATTTCTTTCAGTTTCATTACTACTGTATAGATAAAATACAAAGATAGATAGTACGTAAGAGTACCCCAAATAACAAGAGCATTCAGAAAAAATCTCTTTACCTTTTTCCCAGAATTTCTAAAAAGGAACTTGCATATATTTTATTCCCCGTTGTTGTAATGAAAAATCAGCCTCTTCGATTATGAAGTATTTTTGTAGTTTCTGCTCTTGCTACCTTTGGATCCCTGTATTTCTGATATTTCTGAGATCCTATTCTTAATCTCCAGACCTGAGAGCTCTTTAATCCCGAGAATGGTTTTAATATCTGCAATCTTTGTCGATACGCTAGAATTTTAATGTATCCGATTTTTCTCCTTTCTCTGTTTGCTTTGATTTTTAAAGATGGGAAGATTTGGAAATATATTCTCCCTCTCACTATTTTAGGAATTATTTTAGAAATATATCAGAATTATGTGCTCTACTCTGCAGTTAATTCTTTTATGTGTGCTCCTGATAATCCTTGTACCGTCCCTTATCTCAATTATTTTGGATTCATTACGATTCCTCTCCTCTGTCTAATTGCTTTTATTCTTATTGGATTTGCTTGCATTTGAGGAATGAAAGAAAATAATGAAGAATGAAAAGTAGAATAATACCGGTAATAAAGCCATGGCTTCTCTCTACTAAAAAAACTCTTGCATTTCTCTCCGGCATACCTAAGATACTCATTGTCTTTTAAAGCAAAAGACTAAACAGGGAAAATGTCTTGGCCTCGGTCGAGGCATTTTTTTGATAAGAATTCTTGTTTTTGTGATGAGAAAGTATAGCATATAAACAGTTTATTATATAGATAATGGTATGAGCAAAGAATATATCATTTCCTCTCCAGAAGAGATGAGTGCATTGGGGAAAGAATTAAGTAAAAATCATCATATTATTCTTCTGGAAGGAGAACTCGGAGCAGGGAAAACCACCTTTTCTAAGGGGTTTGCTACAGGACTAACCATCAATCCTGAACAGGTACAGAGTCCTACTTATACTTATCTCAATGTCTACGATGATACCCTTCTTCATATTGATATGTACAGATTTTCTGCCTTTGGGGAAGTGATAGAAAAAGGTATTCTTGATCAGATGGGAGAATATGACTACGTGTTGATTGAACGGCCAAAATGGGTTGAGCAACTCCCCTTTCAACACTATATTCATCTCAAGATCGAGAAGCTTTCTCCTTCAGAAAGAAGAGTACTTATATCAGGATACTAGTAGAGAAGGAAAATCAGATTTTCTATAAGGTAAGCTATTGTTATCGGCTTTTGTATGTTTATCCTTGATTTTTGTTATAACAATTCTAGCATTGATTTAGGATTAGTTTTTTATCTTTCTTCTCTCTGATGGAAAGTACTCTTCGAAAACTCCCCCCAAAAATCAAAATATATGAGGCACTCTGAGCCATCGCGGATCACAGAGTAGAACTTGAAGGACTTCTTTGAACACAAGGAAAGTGCTATTCAGCAAGCACGAAAGGAAAGTCTTATACTATTTCTTATGATCCTGAGACCAATGTTATTGTTTCTAATGATAGTGGTTCCACAAATCAGGGATATCTTGGCTATCCTGCAGTTGCCTTTTTGCTGAAGATGGGGAAATTACCCTACGATCCTCAATTTCTCATCATGCTCAAAGCCATTAATTGGCAAGAAATTAAAGAGCAGGTAAATAAGGATCATGAAGCAACGCTTCGCGTCTTATTGGGAATGCTCTTTCAGGAAGGATTTGATGTTGACGCCTTAGCGGAAGAATGTGATAGGATTGAGCAGGAGTTAGAAAACTTAAAAGTAAAGAAAGAATAAACTACTTATTGGAGATGATATACTAAAAAGGGAGATTATGTCCCTTTTTTTGACAAATAAGGAAAAAGTCTTTATACTTAGGGTAGTTTATCTCTTAGCGCTCACTATGTCGCAAAAAGAAACCGTTCTCCTTATTCTCCATCAACTTAAGGATCATCGAGATCTCTCTGAAGGGATGATCGCTTTGATTGAAGCAGGATTTATGGATAAAGATACTTATACTAATCTCCTTTTTATGATTTCTGGAGCAGTAAAATCGCTTCCTGCAGGGACACTCAAAGATTCACTTCAAGAACAAGTAGAACAGCTTAAACAAGAGAGTAAAAAATCTGAAAATCTTGCCTAATTTCTTCTCAGACTTTTCTCAGACTTTTTTTGCTTTTTTTCGATATTTAGGATATACTTATGATGAGTATACTCCTCTTATACTGCAAGAAAATTCCTTTTATTTCTGCTGAGAATATGACGAATCCGCTCATCAATACGATATTGGAACTTAACGATGTACAAGCACTACAAGTGGATTTTTCGCAATTACAAAAGATTCCAAAAGAGCATGCAGAAAAGATACAGACCATCTTGTATTATAAGGATTCGGAAAATTTTATCTATATCCTTACGACAAATAATCATCCCGAAGAATTGCAGAAGATCATCAAACAACTCGCTGAGAAAGGGGTAAAGACGAAGGTTTTTTACACCTCTGTTGAGGGATTTTTGTATGCCTTAAAACGATATGATGAACTGGAACAAATTGAGACTAAGAAGCAGGAAGAGCACACTATCCAGCAACAAGCAGAGGGGAAATCTGCAGTAAAAATTATCCAGCAGCTCTATGAAACGAGAGATAGTAAGGATCCTGGAGATTTCATTATGGAAATGGTCAGACTTTCTTTTCAATCTGGTGCTTCAGACCTTCATCTTCAGCCAGAAGGGGAAAAAATCGCCCTCAGACTCAGACTTGATGGGATTCTCCATGATGTAATCAGCTTTGAAAAACAGGATTTCTGGAAATATCTTCAAAAGTTAAAATTTATCTCAGGAGCAAAAATGAATATCGACTATCTTCCTCAAGATGGGAGATTTGGCTTTGAAGCAACAAATCCTAATGGAGAACGTAAAAAGGTAGATGCCAGAGTGAACTTTATGCCAGGGATGCATATGGAATCCACCGTAATCAGATTTCTGGATAGAGCTAAGGGAGTTTCCAGTTTTCAAGAAATTGGATTCTCAGATAGAGCCTATGATATTTTGAAAAGATATATCGAGAAGACAACGGGGATTATCATCATTACTGGTCCTACGGGATCCGGTAAGACTACCACCCTTTACTCTATTCTCCATACGCTCAATACTTGAGACAGCAAAATTATCACGCTAGAAGATCCTATTGAGTACGAGATGCCAGGGATTCAGCAATCACAAATTAATTATGCGAAAGATTATGACTATGAAACAGGATTAAAAGCTGTTCTTAGACATGATCCGGATATTATTTTAATTGGAGAAACGAGATCTACAGAAACAGCAGAAATTGCTATTAACGCAGCACTTACTGGACATCTCGTTTTTACTACACTCCATACCAATAGTGCTATTGCGAGTATTTCAAGATTAAACTCAATGGATGTGAAACCGTATCTTCTGGCTCCTGCTCTGCAACTTATACTGGGACAAAGGCTTGTTCGTAAACTTTGTCCTCATTGTGTGAGTAAAAGAAAAGCTACCTATGCAGAACAGGTAGAAATTGAGAAATATATTAAGACGATGCAAGAACTTGATCCAAATTTCAAGATTGAGTATGATGGAACGGTTCCCCAAGCTAATGGCTGTGAACAATGTAATCATACAGGATATGTGGGAAGAGTTGCTATCCTAGAGATTCTGGAAATTACAGAAAGACTCAGACAACTCATCATTGATGGAGCAAATGAATCAGAAATTTTTGCTAAAGCGAGAGCTAATGGGTTCCTCTCTATGCAAGAAGATGGTATTTTGAAAGTTCTGCAGGGGAAAACTACTATGGAGGAACTTCATAGAGTAATTGCGTAGTGTTTGAGAAACAAGATTAGTATAACTCTGAAGATTATTCAGGGTTTTTTTATTTCTGGTAATATTATCCCTTTTGAAAATACAATTCTGAATCCTTATGAATTTTTGTTTCTTGATGTGTTTCTGAGTTGTTTTTCCAGTTGTTCTAGAGTATTTTTCGTATCTTTTAGACTATTCTGGATATTGTTAAACGCTATATCTTCCTCTCGATATTTCCGTATGACATCAATATATGCTTTAAACGTTTCATCATTCTGGTAACTCTCTAGAAAAAGATTTTCAATATCTTGAAGAACCTTCTTCCCTGCCGAATCTCCTTCTAAAAAATACTGAAACAGTGTGGTATCATCTTCTTCCATGTCCTCCAGGCTATAATTTCCCTGATTGAGATACAAGATGAACTTTTTTTGTAGTTCTCCTGTAGTCCAAAGCTTGTTAATTTTTTCTTTGAAGAAAGTGATTCCTCATTTTAAAACAAGAGGGACCAAGATTCTTGTTATTTTATCCAAAGGTTTTTCGAATATATCTGTAGTATTAGACTCAATAAGTTCTTCCATTTTTGAGATGGTGTATTTTTCTTTTCGTATCGTTTCCAAAATATCATCTATATCTCCTGCTGCTCAATGAAAAATTTCCTTAGCTTTTCAAGTAAATTTTTCCTCTTCTTCTTCCGTTTTGCTTTCTACTTTCATAAGTGTATATATCTCTCAGGAAGGATTAAAACCCTCTTCTCGATATACTTTCCCATTATCTTCTCAAAAATCTATAAATAATTGTCCATGTGTATCTCTGAGCATCTTCACGATCAAAATATAAATAATTCACTATCTGCGTATGTAATTATTTTATATATAAAGTCAACAACAAATCTTGTTTTATTATACAATATCAATTTTTTTGAAGAGTAATATTTCCTTGCAATTTCATAAAAATTTACTACAAATATAGCACCTATTTACTTTAGGGGCTACATAACATGAATAACAATACTCAAATATTCACTGCTGACGCGGTATTTAGCATACAAAATGCACAATATCTCGCCACTAATACAACACTCTCCTCTCTTGATGCTGAGAGCATCTTTTGGGGAAGTTTTAGTTTTATCAGAGAGACGGAATACTACCCTGCCTTTGCAGCGATGCTCGGACTCAATAAAGCTCAGACTTTTGAGGATTTTTATCAAAAACACCTGAGGGGGGTTCTGGCTGAAAAGGGGAAGATCCCTCATGAAGCTCATCTAGCGATTGAGAAACAACTCGATTTGGAGATTACCAAGATGAAAAAAATCTTTAAGATGTCGCAAGTCGACTTTTGTTTCTTATTTTATATATCTTTTTTGCATTTGTCCAATGAAAGTAAAATTTTAGAATTGCTAAAAAGCGATAGGATCGAAAGAGAAATCTTTATTGAAAACTGCAAAAAAGTGCTCTTTAATCCCCTCTCTAAGCAGCAAGGTGTGTTTGCTTTTCTCAAGGTTTTGAGTAAAATTTTTAAGAACTTATCTTTAAATATTAGCGATGTAGCGATCATGAATATCAATGTAAATGACAATTTAGATAACTTGGAGAAGTTTTTGGATAGCGTGGAAAGCGAAATTGGACAGGATTTTGAACAAAATATTGATGCCAATGGGACGGCTACCAAAAAGAAAGAAGAAAAAAAGCTGAATATCGAATACTTTGGAACTGACCTTACCAAGGAAGTGAAGGAGGGATTTTTAGATCCCATTATTGGAAGAGAACAAGAAATTAATCAAGTGATTTATACGCTTTTGAGGAAGACGAAAAATAATCCGCTACTCATTGGAGAACCAGGAGTAGGGAAAACTGCGATTGTTGAAGGACTTGCTCAGAGAATCGTGGCTGGGAATGTACCTGATAAGTTGAAAGGAAAGAAAATTTTCCTTCTGGATATGGGGACGCTCGTTGCGGGGACGAAATATAGGGGAGAATTTGAATCAAGAATGAAGGCAATTCTAGAAGAGGCTGTAGATCCGACAAACAATATTATTCTCTTTATTGATGAACTTCATACAATTATCGGAGCAGGAGGTCAAGATCATAATGATGCTGCTCAGATGCTTAAGCCTCTGCTTTCAAGAGGAAAAATAAAGCTGATTGGAGCAACTACTTTTGATGAATACCAAAAATTCATTGAAAAAGATGCAGCATTGAAGAGAAGATTTCAGGAAGTCATAGTTAATGAACCAAGTATTGAAGATACTCAGCTAATTATCCAAGGACTGAAGCAGACCTATGAAGATTTTCATGGAGTACAGATTTTGGATGAGGCAATTACTGCTGCGATTAATTTGAGCAAGAGATATGTGTTGAATAAACAACTTCCTGATAAAGCACTAGATATTCTGGATGAAGCCTGTGCGAGAGAGTCTACCATGCAAGAAAAACTTGATAATGATGATAGCTATAAAAAAGTTGAAAAGAAAATTGAAAAAGTCGCGAAGAAAATTGAGAAAGCGATTGATAGTCAGGATTATTTTGCTGCTGCAGAACTCAAGGAGGAAGAAGAGAAACTGAAGAAAGAATTACAGACTATTAGATCTCACAAAAATATCCCTACTCACCTGAGAAGTGAAATTGATGCAAAAGACATTGGGAATGTCTTAGCAGAAAAGACAGGAATCCCGGTAAATATCGTCAATGAAGATGAAATTAGTAAACTGAGAAGACTTGATGTTACCCTTAAGGAAACTATTATCGGACAAGATGAAGCAGTGAATGCTGTAGTAAAAACACTTACGAGAAGTAGACTCTCTATGGTAGAAAAGAAGAAACCAATTGGAAGTTTCCTTTTCCTTGGACCAAGTGGAGTGTGAAAAACCTTTTTGGCGAAGCAGATTGCGAAAGACTATTTTGGAGATGAAAATGCGATGATCAGATTTGATATGTCTGAATTTATGGAAAAGTTTTCTGTAAGTAAATTGATAGGTTCTCCTGCTGGATATGTAGGATTTGAAGAAGGAGGAGGACTTACCGAAGCGGTAAGAAGAAAGCCCTATAGCGTAGTGCTCTTTGATGAAATTGAAAAGGCAAGTCCTGACGTACTTAATATCTTATTACAGATTTTGGATGAAGGACAGCTCAAGGATAGTAAAGGAAGAGTGATTGACTTCAAAAGTACGATTATCGTGATGACGAGCAATATCGGAAGTGAAGAATTTTCGAGAAAGCAGGTGAATATTGGGTTTGCTACGGGAAGTGAAAAAGAAGTAGCAGATAAGGATTTTGAGAGCGTGAAAGAAAGGATTATGGAACAATTGAAAAACTTTTTGAGTCCAGAACTTTTGAATAGGATTGATTATAAGATTATCTTTAGACCTTTGTCGAAGGAAAACATGGCAAATATCTTTGTGCAACAGCTGGATACTTTTTTGAATATCTGGAAGGCGAATGAGTCTGTGAAATTACCAAAGTTCACCAAAAAGCAGATTTCAGAGATTATTGATAAAATTTATGATCCTCAGTATGGAGCGAGACCAATTGAGAGATATATTAGCAATGATATTGAGGGAGAATTGATTAAGGAAGTATTGGAAGGAAAATAGGCGGGAAGATTACAAAATTTGAGAAAATGTAGGGTAGGTGCCCCCTGCAGATTTATGGGGCAGGTTCTCTGCCCTTTTTTTGCATGTTGTTACGGGAAAGCAGACCCGTGAAAATACTTACGAAGGAATAGGAAGGATGAAAAGATAGTGCGTTTCGTTCTTTTATTTCTGCTTTCTTTTCCCCTTGACAAGGAGCTATTATATATCTATGATTATAGTCTTTACTCTTCTCTTGATCCTAAAGAAAGATGAAACAGACAATATCTGGAACTTCTGAACTTGAAGGCTCATGAGTATCGCCTCTCAACACAAACTGGGAAAAAAAACTCATCGTCTTTGATCTTTATGGGACTTGTATGAGTTGTGATGGTAATATTCACCCTTTTCGTAATCTTCTAAAGAGGATGGGGATTACTGATAGACAGGATTCTTTTGACTATATTATCAAATCTCTTGAAGAGAATATTTCAGCTGAGGATTTTATCAAATATGTTGCTCAACATTCTTCTCTTTCTTTTTCTGATCAGCAATTTGCAGAGTTTTTGGCTACTTTTACACAGGATCTTCAAAGAAGTGTTGATTCTACAAAACTTTTTGATGATACTCTCCATACGATCAGTGAATTAAAAAAGAGAGGATATGCCACCGCTCTGCTCTCTAATCTTGCATTGCCTTATGTTGAACCTGCAAAGGAGCGTTTAGGGGGATTTTTTGATTATCAGATTTTCTCTTGTCTGGAAGGAATGAGAAAACCAGAAAGGCCTATCTTTGATAAGGTCCTTAAAGAAAGTGGGAAAGGGAAGGGAGATGCCGTGATGATAGGAAATAGTGCTACCGATCAAAAAGGAGCGCTTGCTGCTGGAATGAATTTTGTTCGTATTAATAGATATATTCCTTGAATTAAAGTACGAGAACATCATGTAAGTATTGGATGTCTCACGGATTTGCTTGAATTATTTAAATAAGTAAACCATTCTGATTCCAAGTATTTGGATGCCTTACCTAACTCATAGTAACGATCCTCCTATAATCCTTAGTATGGAGCGAGACCGATTGAAAGATATATTAGTAATGATATTGAGGGAAAAGTCATTAAGGAAGTATTGGAGGGAAAATAGGTGGGAAGATTACAAAATGATTTTTGAAAAGATTACGACGAGATTGCAGAAGATTAAGTGAAGATATCTATGGGGACAGTTTGTTATAGCATCCTTTTAAATAGTCAGCTAGAAAGTTAAGATAACTTTTGCATAGCTTTTTTTATAAAAAAGGCAGTTAGAACACATTTAATATGGAATACCATATAAATAAATCATAACTGTCTTTAAGAAAGGGATATTTTCATTTATTATGTTTTTTAGTATTAGTATATATGGCAATACTGAAAAACAAGAGTGCTAATCCAGCGCATATCAGGCTGGCTATGATAGGTTGGGAATGGGGAGAATCTTTAATTAAATAGGAAAGATATAATCCTATTGCTATTCCTCCAAATAGACAACCTGCCAAGAAAGATAGATGTTCTTCCATTTTATTTATCTTATTTTATTTTTGAATGCTACTATGGCGAGCATCCTTTACCATTTCATTTTTATATTTGCACATTTATATAATTATTTATACAATAAAGTCAATATTATTTCTTTATTTATTTGTTAGAGTTACAATAATTGGGATTCTAGATTGCTTCGCCGCTTCTCTATATTCACAACGACAACAAAAAAATCTGACCTTGACTGAAGATCAGATTTGATGTATTTAAAAAACAATATTATGTTACTAGGGGACAAAAGCAATATTATACTGCCAAGGAATAATTATTTTTTCACATAGTAAGGTAGCTTTCGTCATATCCATCGTCAGCCTCTTCATACAGATCTATATCTGCATTTCCCATGATACTTAGCAATAAATCGTCATTTACTGATGCTTGTAAAGATTCTTGTCTTTTAGATACTGAATTTTCTCCTGACTCAGGACTAGTTTCATCTTCTACCGGAGTTGAAAAATCACTTTTGAATTCAAATTGTACTATTTCTCACATCTTCCTTAATAACGTCATAAAATAAAATGACTATTAAGTATATTCTCCTTCTAGGGATTTGTCAAAAAATATCGATTTGAAAAAGCAGATTAAAACACTATCTTGGAAAGTAGTGATAGCTTTTATTTACAAGTTAATAATTTTATGTATATTCCTTTACATGGACATAGTACCTTTTCTTTTTTGGAAGCAATTTCTCATCCCAAAAATATCGTAAAGAAGGTAAAGGAAATGGGATTGCCAGCAATTGCCATTACCGATTATACGGGAATGTATGGGATTCCTGCTTTTTACCTTGCTGCAAAAGATGAGGGGCTCAAGGCGATTGTAGGTGTAGAACTGGGATTCGTTCAACATCTAGAAGGGAGTTATTTGGCGAAGAATATTGGGAATATCTGCTTGATTGCCATGACAGATGAAGGATATTATAACTTGATGAAACTGGTTTCCTTTGCTAATCAGGAAGGTTTGGCAGATAAGCCAAAGATTGATTTTGAGAAACTGAAAGAATGGAGCGAGGGAATTCTTGTCTTTTATGGAGGAGCAGATAGTCGGATGGGGAAAATGCTGATCAGTGGAGAGAAAGAAGAAAAAATTCTAGAACTACACCAAAACATTCAGTCAATTTTTTGAGAACATTGTTATTTGGAGCTTGTTGCACAGGATGAACACCTGCTTCCCGAAGTGAAAAAAGTTAATCAACTCGTACTTTCTCTTGCTGGAAAAAGTTGAACCAACATCATTGTGAATAATAACTACTTTTATCCAGAGCCGAAGGATAAACAAGCACGAGAGATGGCTCTTTCTATTAAGGATGGAACAAAAATGTACGATGCACATCGTCGTCAACCAGCAGGGCAATACCACATTATGACCGAAAAGGAAATTCTCACAATGTGTGAAAAAAATGGGTATAGTGAGGAGCAGGCGAAGTCTTGGCTAGCGAATAATGAACGTATTGCTAATGAGGTGGATATGAAAATTAAGCTTGGTCAGGCACTCTTCCCTGTCTATGATGCTCCACAGGAAATCAAAGAATTATATGAAAAGCATAAAGATGGGATGATTTTATATGGAGAATAAAATTATCATATACAGGAAAGCCAAGTAGAGTTATTCTACCTGGCCCTTTTTAGTAGATTTTAAGAGGGAATTCACCTCTATTAGTGTCAATAAGATTTCTCTTCTTTCTTTTTCTTTAATCCTGATTGAGTCTGCGCGTTTGAGTAAATACTCTTTTGTTACAGATAATCTTGTAGTAAACATAGACTGTTCAATCACTATCCAAGTGTGCTTAAAAAATCGATAACATAGAGAACACAGGACCAATCCTATTATAGCACCTGACAACAATATATAGGTATTTTTCGTGTTTAATGCCCAATATATTGTAGTAAATAGACCCAATAGAGAAAGTAAACCTATTACTATTGTTCCTATAACCCAGGGAAGATAATTCTTCCAATTTGCTTTTCTTTGGTATTTTAACAAATTTTTTGATTTCATAAGATTATGTTTTTAGTTTTTTTTACTTTTATATTTTTTATATTCTAAAAGTCAAGTCTCTTATTTTTCATATCAGATTGAAGAATGAGATGACTTTCTTATACATTCTTTTGAAGAAGCTTTATCAAAAAATCAGACTTTTGGATGCAAATAAAAGATTATATCTCAAGTAAACTGAATGATGAACAGACTGCAGCAGCCTTACATACCAAGACCGCTTCTCTCATTATTGCAGGAGCAGGAAGTTGAAAAACTAGGGTACTTACGTATAAGATTGCATATTTACTACGAGGATTGCAGGTGCCTGTGCAGAGAATTCTCTCGGTAACCTTCACTAATAAAGCTGCAAATGAGATGAAGGAGAGATTGGTGCAAATCTCTGAGGAAGTTAGTGAGGCAGGGATAGACAACAGCAGTTATTGCGAAGAATGAAGCAATCCAGACAGCAAACATTCAGTGGATTGCCACGACTCTAACGAGTCTCACAATGACGAAAGTGAAGACGATCTCATGGATTTTATCTCTGCGATGGAGACCAGTAAGCCAAAAGCTTTTCACACTTTCCAGCTCCAGCAACATCAGCTCAAGTGGATTGGAACGTTTCATTCGATTTTTTTGAAAATTCTGAAGGAAGATATTGATAAGCTGGGAATGAAGTATAATAAGAATTTTGGAATTCTGGATAGCGGAGATACGCAAGCGTTGGTAAGAGATATTTTGAAAAGGCTAAATCTGCAGGATGTCTTCAAACCTCAGGAAGCCAGAGCTGTAATCTCAAAACAAAAAAATACTGGGGTCACGCCTGCGGATTTTTTGAAAGGTGTAGATAGTGATTACGATCAGACCATGGGAAAAGTGTATGAAGAATATCAGAAACAGCTGGAGACCACGAACTCACTTGACTTTGATGATCTGCTCCTCCTCCCCTATCTGCTTTTTAAAACTTCTCCTGAGACCTTGCAAAAGTGGCAGAACCATTTTGACTATATCTTGGTGGATGAGGCGCAGGATACGAACCGGATTCAGTTTGAGTTGATGAAGATGATGACCGGTGGTGGCGCGAATATCACGCTGATTGGAGATGATTTTCAGAGTATCTATGGGCGAAGAGGCGCGTTGATGGAGAATTTTCTCAATGTAAAAAGCTATCGACCAGATATCCAGATGTTTAAGCTCCAAATGAATTATCGTTCAAAACCCCATATCGTTGCTGCTGGGAACGCGGTGATTAAAAATAATCTGAATCAGTATGAGAAGAATATCGTGGCACATAGAGAAGGGAATGACAAGATCACGATTTTCTCACACAACACGGATATTGATGAAGCAGCGAATACTGTTGAATTGATAAAGAAGATGAAACATGGAGGAAAGCTGAATTCTCGAGGACAGGTAGCGATTTTGTATAGGACGAATTCTCAGTCAGGACCTTTTGAGCAGATTTTACTTCAAGAAGGGATCCCGTATAAAATTCAGGGAGCTTTTAAGTTTTTTGAGAGGAAGGAAATCAAAGATGTGCTCGCCTATCTGAAATATTTTATCAATCCTCAGGATAATGTTTCGCTTAAGAGAATTATCAATACTCCCAATAGAAAAATCTGATCGACGACGTTTGAAAAGATAGAAAGTTATTCACTCTTGCACAATATCTCGATCTATGAAAGCATCAATATGATGCGAAAGGGAGATATACCGACGGAAGAACTCAAACTTACGCCACAAGCGATGAATGGTGTGAAGGACTTTATCCGGACGATTGAAGCGCTGAAAGCTGAGCTTCCTCATGCTACTCCTTCAGATTTTATTGAACTTTTGGTGAAAAAGATCCACTACAGAGACTACCTCGTAAAAGAAGAAGGCTGAGAAGAACAAGCAAACGAAAAATATGAAAATATCGGACAGCTTATTAATATGGCGAGTAAATATTTCGAGAAGGGAGAAGAAACCCTGAGACAACTGATGGAAGAAGTGACTCTCCTTTCTGATCTTGCTGAGGATGAAAAGGGAGATTTGGACGCGATTAAATTAATGACGGTGCATAGCAGTAAGGGACTGGAATTCCCGATGGTATTTGTCGTGGGACTCGAAGATCATATCTTTCCTTTGTCGAATTCGATGCTGGAGCCAAAACTTCTGGAAGAGGAAAGAAGGCTGATGTATGTAGCGATTACGAGGGCGAAGGATATTTTGTTCTTGTCTAATGCCTATTCGAGGATGACTTGGGGACAGACGAAGATGAATCCGCCAAGCAGGTTTTTGGATGAATTACCCAGTGATCTAGTGAAAAAGTATGATTTAAGTAGTGGAGTGGGAAGAGAAGAAGCTAGTGATGTGAATGAGGGAGATACCGTAAGACATAAGCTGTTTGGGACGGGATATGTGATGGAAGTGTGGAATAATATGGCGATTGTGAAGTTTCATAATCCGAAGTTTGGACTGAGAAAAGTGGAGCTGAGATTTTTGGACGTGGTGTAGAATAAGAGATATAGATGTTTAGAATAACTTCTCCACATACTCCTTCAGATATTTGCTTTCTTCTGGGGTGAATTCAATGGATTCCATTGCTTTCACGAGAGATAAGCACGACATGGAAAAATAACGATTCACTTGGATCAAATTAGCAAGTTCAAGATCTCCTTTTTCACTTGTATTGTGGAAGAGCTTAAAGTATTTCTTGTCGTTCTTTTCTATTCTCTTGAGTAAATCGTGTAACATTTCATGAAACTCTCTGTTATCAAGATTGGCTAAAAGTTGTAAGAGAGAGGTATAAAAATCTAAGACCATTTTTCTCAAAGTGAGATAATCTTTTTGCAATACCTTGCTCGTACTCCATTGCCAATCCTCTACACGATCTCGTACATCTTTCAAGTATTTTGATGAATCTCCTATATCAATGATTACTTGATAAAGCGTTGAAAACTGCCAAGAAATGTCAGGATTTTGTTCCTCAGTTTGCTGCACTTTGAAGAGAAAAGTAAGCAATTCTTCCTGGATTTCTTTCACTTCTTGGTATTCCCTTTTGAGATACAGAGCTCAAAAATTTAGGTCTCTTGCTAGAATTTCTTCTGTTTTTTCTTTTGCTTTGGAAATGTCCGTCAAATAGAAATCCCAAATATTCAGGTTATACCCCACCACTTCTTTAAAGAAGATCAGAATATCTTGTTTAATCGCCAAAAGGGCCATCTCATGATCTACAGGGGAAGTAGGGACTTTTTGTACAGCCAGAGAAAAATGCTGTTCATTATCCACGATTTTATTCTCCAAAAAACGTGAGATTGCTCCGAGAAAAGGGAGAACAAGTAGAGCAATTAAACTTCTGTATCCCACATAAAAAATTGAAAGTCCAGTAATCGCTCCCCATCGACTGAAAAAGGTAGAAGAGAAAAAATCGATGATCCAAGGAAGCAAAAGCATCCCTGAAAAGGAAACGAGAATATTAAATCCGACATGCCCTGCTGCAACCTGTTTTTTAATTGCTGGTTGATTTCCGAGCGATCCGAGAATAATCGTAATCGTTGATCCTAGGAACGAGGCAAGAATAATTGGGAATGCAACTTCTGGGGTGATAAGTCACGAACTTACAGAAGTCAGAGCTACGATGAAGGTTGCCCCTCCAGATTGTACGAGCAAAGTTAATACAAGTCCAATCAAGAAGAATATCCGAGAATTCATCGAGAGATACTCTGTTAAATCTATCATCTCTGTTACGAAGACCAATCCACTTTTCATAAAGGCAAAGGAGAGAAATATTAATGCTAACCCGATAAATGCCTTGGCCACTCAAAGAATTCTTTCCTTACGTGAAAAGAAGGTAATTCCTATGGCTCATAGAAAAAAGAGAGGGTAAGTCAGTACCTTAATGTCATAATTCATTCCTATCGCTCAGAGAATCGCATCCGGAATTGTGGTTCCAATATTTGCACCGAGAATTACTGCGAGAGCTCCCGTCAAAGAAAGTACCCCTGTCCCAACGAAAGCAAGCACTAGAACAGAGACCAGATTAGAACTTTGTACGATTAGTGTGGTCACTATTCCTGTAAGAAGAGAAGATGGCGTATTTGCAGTAAATTTTTTGATCATTTGCTTGAATCCTCCTCTAGAAAAGGCTGATACTGCATCTTCTAAGTAGGCAAGTCCAAAGAGAAACAATCATAGTCCTCATAAAAATTCTAAAATTCCACTTCGCATCTACTATCTAACAAGATAAAACATCATAGATCAAGTATAAATAAAATCCTCATTTTATCAAAAAAAGAAAGATCTGAACACCAAGCTAAGATTGACTTTGAGAGAGATTTATATATATACTATAAAAACAAAACGAGTGTTAAATAACAAATAAGTACAAACAAATTACTATTTTATGAAAAGGAAAGAAAATACGCTCTATTTTTATAAAAAATGAGATTATCGAAGAATGTAAGATATTCAGAAAAGGATCAAATGATAAAATAATTTGACGGACACAAAATAGAATAGGAAGAAGACTAAGAAAAATTAGCGAAAAAATAAATATTCCTTTTACTGCTCACACTTTCAGGCATACCCATCTATCATTTCTTGCAAGATCTTGAGCTGATTTATATAAAATACAGAAGTTGGCAGGACATAGTAGCCTTGCAACTACTAGTTTATATATTCATGCATGTAATAGAGAACTTGCTGAGACTGCAAGTTTGATCAATAACTTAATTTAATAACAGGATGGAGCGACGATCCTAGCTCGCCCAGCTCCTTTTCCAGCTGGAAAATTTGACATTTTTTAGTCGAAAATTTATAATATGTTTAGTTTTATTTTTTTCTTCAAAGAAGATGATTGCATTAACAAAAGCAAAACAAAAAGCAACAATCTTTATCTCAATTGTAACTATGATGATACTCTCAATTCAGGGATATTTATGGTTAGGAATCATTGTTGTAATGCTATCATTTGTTGTAGCTTTTAAGTATCAAAAAGAAATTGAAAAACAAGAAAGAACAATTTATTTTGAAAAAAAAACTAAAGAACAAATTAAGGCAGAATTAGAAGAAGAAATAATGAGAGAAGAGCTTAGAGAAGAAATTAAAAAAGAAAAAGCAGATAAAGAAAATCAATTAGATCCAAACCAAATACCTCCTATTTGAGAATATGATACTAATCTTTAAAGAATCTAGAATAAATCTAATAAAACAAATATCATAGAGTGATGCTCAATGTCACCCCTTTAGCAACAATTATCGTTGATTCTGTTACTCAGATTGCACAAAATAAATTGAAAAAAGAAAAGATTAAACCAACAAGCATTCCTGCAATTTCGGCTTGAGTAATCAAAAAGGTTCTTGATTGTTTAGACCGAACAAAGATTCACGGAATAGTGCACTGCTCCGGTGGTGCACAAACGAAGATTTTACACTTCTTAGGAGACAATCTAAGAGTTGTAAAAAACAATATGTTTCCTCTTCCTCCATTATTCCGAATTATTCGGTCAGAAAGCCAGACAACTTGGGAAGAAATGTACAAAGTGTTTAACATGGGACACCGGGTGGAACTATATCTTCCTGAAGAATTTGCTCAGGAAGTGATAGATATTTCACATTCGTTCAATGTCGATGCACAAATCATCGGCCATGTTGAGCAGAGCAACAAAAAAGAGTTAATTATTCAGAGTCCATATGGGACTTTTGAATACTAGTTAATTCTTAACTAAGAATATTAAGACCTGAGGTGAAACTTACCTTAGGTCTTTTTATATCCTCGGAATCTCTAATCTATTTTCTCTCAAAGTTTTACCATCAATCCCTTCTAGTACGAAGGCAAGCAAGACGGTTGCATAACTTCCTGTAGGAAGTGAGAAGTTGAGTAAGAGATCATTTCCTTCAAAGCTATAAGCAAAATCCCCCACCTTCACTCGAAGTGCTCTTCTCACCCCTCGTAATTGATACAGTTTACAGACTTCTATCGCTTGCTCATTAAATTCAGCTAGTTCAAGTAAGAGATCATCACGGACTCTCGCCTTGCTTCCCTGAGGAGCAAGCAGCAAATTATTCCCCAGCATTGGTCCTGTAGGGAATCGTTTCTTTGGATCATAACTTTCGCTTCCATTGAAGTGATGAGGTTCAAAAAAACTCTGATTTCAGAAATCCCTTTTGCATCTGAGATAATCAAAAAGATGAACTTCTTGGTTTTCGTACACGGCGGTTTTTACCTCTACAGGATGAAAGCGATCCACCAAGATATCTCCTCAGAGCAAAAGCTGACTTTTTTCTCGGCGATACATTACATATTCATTGAAATACATGCTTGCGTAGGCCTGAAGCATAAACTTGAGATGATAAGGATACTGTCCTCCTGATTGGGGAAATCACGATATTCAGCTTTCCATAATCTTTTTTGCTTCAAGGAAATTCTTATTTCTCTTCCCAAATCTCTGAGATCAGAAACAATTAGGGAATCCTCTTTCTTTAACCTTTTCTATATTAGCAGAAATCTGATTTTTAATTTCTTGTCATTGCGAGCCTGTAAGGCGTGGCAATCCAGTAGATCTTAAACGAACCACAAAACGATTCCCTGCATTATTTGCTATCCTAAGCGGGTGATCTGACCAAGTCGTTTTCAGTATCTTACAAATCTCCTCGAGACAAGCACAAAAAATGACTTCTCCTCCAATTCTTTGTAAGATGCTTTTATACACAGAGATTCGTTGTCTGGTAATCCCTACCTTATCTTTGAGTCCAGCGATTCAGAGGTCCTCACGAGAAATTTTGAGTTTTGCTCCGAGGTGTTCAAGGACTTCGATGGTAGTCAGATTTTTTTTCTCAAAAAAGACATAGAAGACATCTCCTTCTCATTTTGGTGCTTGAGGGAGGAGTTCTTCTACGAGGAAATCTTCAGCTTTGCTTTTGAATTGATAGAGCATAGAATATTATGAAGATAATATGGACTGAATATAGAGAAATCCTCTGAATTTGTAAGAGAGAGTCTTCTCTGATATTGAAAATAGTAGCTAAATCCCTATAAGTATTTCCGTTGGAGTAAGTATTTTATGAACAAAAAGTAAAAAATATGATAAAAGTGCATTCGTATGAAACCTTTGCAACCCAAGACGGACCTGGTATCAGGCTCGTAATTTTTTTGCAAGGGTGTATGTTTCGCTGTATGTACTGTCACAATCCAGATACGATTCCTCTCATGGGAGGAAAAGAATATTCTGCAGAAGATATTCTTGATCTTGCAGAGAGACAAAAAGAATATTTTGGGATGAAGGGTGGGATAACTTTCAGTGGTGGAGAACCTTTGTTACAGGCAAAGGAACTTCTTCCTATCTTAAAGCTCTTGAAAGGAAAAGGATTCAATACTTGTCTAGATACTAATGGCTACTTCCTTAGTGATGAAGTAAAGGAGTGTCTGAAATATACTGACTATGTCCTACCTGATATCAAACAGATGAATCCTGAGAAACATCTTCAGCTTACAGGAAAAGAGAATCAACCCCCCATTGATTTTGTGAAGTATTTGGATGCAGAAAAGAAGAATTACTGGCTGAGATATGTGGTAGTTCCTGGATATACCGATGGGGAAGAGGATGTCAAAAAACTCTGAACATTTATTCAGACTTTGCCTAATTTTCAGAGAGTAGAACTTTTGCCTTATCACAATCTTGGTACAAGTAAGTGGGAAGAAATGGGACGACCCTACCCACTCAAAGGATTAGCTGCATGCACACGTGAAGAAGTTGATGCGGTGAAACATATTCTGAGCGAGTATACCGATAAGATTTTTATCAGGGGATAAGTTTTCTGCTATCCTAAGCACAGCTACACATTTACTCTAGTTGTCTTAAATTATCGATGTCTGACTCACTCAATGAAATACTTTCTCCTGTTGAGATTGAAGCAAAATCCACAAAAGTAGCAATTGAAAAAAAACCTGAAGGATATTCAGGCTTTTTTGTAGATAAAAGAATATTACTTAATCACGATGGTAGTCCCTCAGATTTTTGCCATTCCTTTATTGATTGCGAGGTAAACGCTTCCTACTTTTTGAGGAGTAAGAGTCACTATCGCTTTTCCTTGAGAGACAAGTACAGTAGAGACGGGATCTAGGGTTACATTCGTATTACTAGCAATGAAAAGTAGTGGTTGGTTTAAAGTTCCATGAAACGCTTCTCCTGTTTGTTTGTGTTTAATTGTGATGGTGAAGGTAATCGTTTGATCTAGAGAAATTGCCTCCTTGGTACTTTGTTCTATCGTAATATCTCGTTTATTGAGAAATTCTTTTCCTGTGAGATCTAGTTTATTATAGTCAAGTTCAATCAGATTTTTAGTATCTTCTTCTGGTTGGGTAGGTTGTACAGGAGTTGTTGGCTCAGTAGGTGTTGTAGGAAGTTCTGGTGTTGTAGGAGTTGTTGGCTCAGTAGGCGTCTCTGGCTCAGAGGGAGTCGTTGGTTCTGTAGGAGCTGAGCCATGATCAGAAGTATCAGGATAGGTTGCTCATGCACTTTCTAGGAATGCTATAGGATCCAAGGTATTCTTGAATAATTCTACTCTACAAAGTCCTTGCTGGATAATCTGGTAATGCCCTACAGCCAAATCCGCACATCCATTATAAGAATATGCTGGTCTTCCAGAAGCATCTTGATCCATTTCAAAGTGCACATGATATCCTCCTAAGGCTCCAGAAGTATTTCCTGTATTTCCTACTTTTGCGATTTCTTGTCCTTTCTTTACGAGATCTCCAGCTTTTACACTATAGCTATCTAGGTGAGAATATACTGCATAATAGATTTTTCCGTTATATTTAAACTTAAGTCTTACTAGATTTCCATATGCACTATTCCATCCTGCTGAGTAGATTTCTCCATCTGCAATTGCATACATTGGAGTACCTTTTGCCGTTGCAATATCTGTAGCTGAGTGCGCCCCTACAGACTGATCCCGTCCGAGAGAATAGGAAGCTCCTCGAAGGACTGTATAGATGTCTGTGTAGGTTTTATCGTACTGATAGGTTTCATAATTAGCTCCGTGGATAATCGGTAGATTAATCTTACAAGAATCTGGCATAGCATCCCATTCTAAGGTTCTACACTCGAGGGTAGATACTTGATAGAAAGGATAGACAAGCGTAGTATTATTTGGCAAATTACTTCCATTTCCAAAGAGCACTGAAGTAAACATAAACGTAAATGCTAAAGCAAGTTCCCCCATATAGATTCGTGTACGAGAAAATTTCGTGGTGGCATTATAGAGTTTTTCAACCCTTCTTCCTCTGTGATTTTTCTTAATGATTCTTTCTCAGAGTTTCTGATTAAACTTGGCATACATTTGATCATATGTGGCTCGATGCTTCATGTTTTTGTTTTCTGGTATAAAATACTATAAACATATTATATATCTTTTTTCTATATCTGTCAAATTTCTGTAGACTTTTTAGTAAGATGTCAAACCACAAGAGAGTCTAGCTTTTTTCTTGCTTGTAATCCCTCTTTAAAACCCTACTGTGAAATATAGTTTACTATGGGAAAACAGAGAATGGAACTTAACTTCGATGAAAAGGCATTAGAGGCACTCTACATTATGGAAAAGACGAAGCAGAATCTTTTTCTTACTGGGAAAGCAGGAACAGGGAAATCTACGCTCCTCCGCTCTTTTATTGCGAATACCCAAAAAAATATCGCCGTCCTCGCTCCCACCGGCGTGGCTGCGCTTAATATCGGAGGATCAACGATCCATTCTTTTTTCAAAATCTGACCAAAATCCACCGAAAAATCCATCAAAAAAGAAGCAAAAATGTTCATCGGAGATCCGATGTTCACCGAGCTCGATGCGCTGGTGATCGATGAAATCTCCATGGTGAGAGCAGATCTCTTTGATTTTATCAATCTCTATCTTCAGATCGTTTGTGAAAATAAACTCCCTTTCGGTGGGAAACAAATGATCCTGATCGGAGATCTTTTTCAGCTTCCCCCGGTGGTGACTAATGAGGAGAAAGCTTTTTTCAGAGAGAAATATCCTAGTCCCTATTTCTTCTCGAGTAAGGTGATTACCAATGGTGAGTTTAGTTTTACCTTTCATGAACTCGAGAAAATCTATCGCCAAAGGGATCCGTTTTTTATTGATATCTTGAATACCATCAGAGAAGACCTTGTTGATCAAGACACCTTAAATCAACTCAACGAGCAGGTCGTGAGCAAAGAAAAATTCAGACTTGAGCCAGGAGATATGTATCTGGCGGGAAGAAACAGCACCGTCGATGAGATTAATCAGCAGATGCTCGAGCAAATTAATGAAGAAGAAGAACTTTTCCCGGCGATTGTGAAGGGAAGTATGGCACCTTCCTATTTTCCGACAGAAGAAAAATTAGTTTTAAAAGTCTGAGCTCAAGTGATGTTTGTCGTGAATGACAACGCAGGGAGACGAGCAAATGGAACGATCGGAACCGTGAAAAGCATCTCAAGAAGCAGCGTAGAAGTCACACTTTTTGATGGAGAAACGGTAGAAGTGAAACCCTACACCTGGAGAGTCAGTCAATATGTCTACGACTTTGATAGCAAGAAACTGGATAGCGAAGTGATGGGATCTTTCGCTCAAATTCCGCTTAAACTCGCGCGAGCCTGCACCATCCACAAATCTCAGGGGAAGACCTTTGATAAGGTCATTCTCGATCTCAGAGGCGGGAGCTTCGCTCACGGTCAGACCTATGTCGCCCTCAGTAGATGCAAGAGCATCAAAGGTCTGAAGCTGACTACGCCGATCTTGCTCAGGGATATTATTTTGGATAAAGCAGTGCTCAATTTTATGCAGCAATTTAAAGGGAAAACCTTTGAAAGGCCCGTCGAACAGCTACCGATCTATGCTGAGCTGGAGAAAGCAATCAAAAAAGAGAAAAAAATCTGTATCCTCTATCGCGGAAAGGATTTCGAAGAGACAGAAAGAGAGATCACTCCTCTCGAGATGAAGAAAATAAAACATCAAGGGAAAGTTTTTATGGGATTAAAAGCCTTTGCTCATGATCAAGATGCCGAGAAATTTTTTGAAGTGAGGAGAATTTTGGGGATTTTGTAAAAATAATATACCTTCACAAGATAAAGGAAGAAGAGGACGAAGAAGGACCAACTTTCACAAGAGAAGGAGTCTCCTTGCAAGCAGGAGATAAAAAACTATAAAAAGGCAGATTTACTCGCGAGATAAGATATGAAACAGCTTTTTTTTATCTTAGATTTTTGTCCCCCTCACAGAGGAGGCATTGAAAATGTGTTTGAAAACACGATTTCTCGTCTATGCAAAAAAGGATACCATATCACGCTTCTTACCTCACGCTTTGATCCCAAGTTGAAAAAATCTGAACAACAAGACAATCTCACTATCCACAGAATAGGAAAAGGAAGAAGCTCCTTTTTTTGGAAAGCATTTCGCGCAGGAGCAAAGATACTGAGAAACAATCCTGAAATAGAAATTATTCATACTTCGACCTATACCAGCGCAATCATTGGGAGTGTCTTGGGATTTCTTTTCAAGAAAAAGAGGATTCTGACCGTACATGAGATTTTTTGAGCGCTACGAGCGAGCTTTAAGCCTCGATATAGCAGCTGAATATGGAAACTCTGCGAATGGCTGATTTTTTGTTTTCCTCAAGAAGTCTATGCCTGCGTTTCCCTCTATACACTCAATAGTCTCAGGACGCGTTATGGGATCAAGGACCAAAAATTACAGTTACTTTACAATGGTGTAGATACCGAATTTTGGAGTAAGGAGCAAGTAAAAGAAAACACCATCAAAGAGCGAAAGCAGAAGTATCAACGAGAAGGAAAATATCTCATGCTCTACTACGGACACAGCGGAATCACTAAAGGGATCGATTATCTGGTGCAAGCCATTCCTGAGCTTTTACAAGCCAATCCTGATGCCATTCTGATTTTTAATCTCATTCATGCCAAAAGAGACCATCTCCTCAGAAAAACGATTAAACAACAAGCTAAAAAAAGCTGATCACCAGATCGCGTAGTCATTTTCGATGGACGAGAGGTGGACAAACTCAGAGAACTGGTTGCTTGCGTTGATCTCGTGATTGCCCCGAGCCTCGCAGAGGGATTTGGATCCGTGCATAGTGAAGCTTGCGCGATGGAAAAAATACTTATCACTACTCAGCTTGCAGCCATCCCAGAAGTTGTAAGTGGGAAGGTTATCTTCATCCAGCCAAGATCTGCATCTGCCATCGTCCAAGGAGTAGAAAGAGCCAGAACGGGAAGCATTGAAGCTATAGCACAGAAAGACTTTAGTCGAGAAAAAAATATTCAGCAACTTGAACAGCTTTATTCAGATCCATCATAAGAATGTCTCAGCATATCTTATTCATTATCGAACAAATCTTTGAAGCAGGATTTTTAACAATCTACGCAATTATTGTACTTTTCTCATTGGCAGTAATGATCAGTGAAAATAGAGATCCTATCAGAAGTCTCGCTCGAATGGTTACGATCATCTTTGTCCCCATTCTTTGAGTTCTGCTTTTTTATGTCTTTGGACGAGGACACAGAGGGAAAGAAAAGATTCCTGAATTTTATACGAAGGAAATGAAACAGGTACTGAAACAGCTGCATATTAAAGATACTGCAGAGCATGTTCATAAAGGCTACCAGCCTTTAGTGAGACTCCTAAAGAATCACCCTAACGCTTGGATACGAGAAGGTAGTGATATAGAGATTATTACCTCATGAGAAAGAAAATTCTGACAACTCTTGGAAGATATACAGCAAGCTCAACATCATATCCATATGGAATATTTTAGATTTGATAATGATGCTATAGGGACAAAGGTAAAAGAAGCATTGATGCAAAAGGCTGAAGAAGGGATAGAAGTTAGGTTTCTCTACGATAATGCTGCTAATTGGATGATCCCTGCTAGC
The DNA here is from genome assembly GCA_028685875.1 of Candidatus Absconditabacteria bacterium. Classification (GTDB taxonomy): domain Bacteria; phylum Patescibacteriota; class Gracilibacteria; order Absconditabacterales; family Absconditicoccaceae; genus UBA3291. The sequence continues at coordinate 10,985 of JAQUDD010000005.1, read as the reverse complement.
TTTTATCGTGAGATGAACACGGCAGGAGTAAAAGTTTCTCCCTTTTTTAAGGGAATTTTTAAAGGGCGACAGAGTACCATCAACTATCGTAATCATAGGAAAGTGGTCGTGATTGATGGGAAGATCGGATATATGGGGGGTATGAACGTAGGAGATGAGTATCATAGCAGTCCAACACGAAGAGACACTCATATGAGGATCCAATGAGAGGGAGTGTATGGACTTCAGGCCTCCTTTCTCTTGGATTGGATTAATAGTTGAGAAAAGGATATTCAGCATTTTGAGGAGTATTTTCCAAAGTGTAAGCATTACTCCAACAATCGTATACAGATCGTTCCTAGAGGAAATTATGCACAACGGAATTCTATCTTACAAGCAACAACGAATATTCTAAATAATGCTAAAGAGTATTGTTATATTCAGACTCCGTATTTTCTTCCTAACACGGAAATTACTCATGCACTCTGTGTAGCAGGGCTAAGCGGAATTGATGTGCGCATTATGATACCCAAAAAGACGGATGCCTCTTATGTTGATCCCGCTGCTCATTCCTATTATGAGGAAGTAATGAAAGCTGGAGTAAGAATATTTGAATATCTTCCTGGGTTTATTCACGCTAAGACCCTAGTTGTAGATGATTATCTCTCTAGTGTCTGATCCGTAAATATGGATTTTAGAAGCTTTGAGCATCATTTTGAGATTAATTCCTACCTCTATGATGAAGTGTTGGCGAAAGAAAATAAAAAACTGTTTGAAGAGGATTTGAAACAGTGTAAAGAAATTGATTTAAAAGAATGGAAAACGAGACCTTGGCGAAAGAAGTTCTCAGAATCGATCATGAGACTGTTTGCTCCTTTGATGTAATTTATTTTATGAAAGAAATATATGGAATCTTGGTGGTATTACCTTATTTACTTTGCCTATGGGCTTACAATACTTCATGCACTTTTTGCTATTATTTCTGAGAATAGAAACCCTATTAGGACTCTTGCTCGAGTATTAATTCTTGTATTTCTCCCTCTTGTCTGAATTATCTGCTATCATCTCTTTGGGGGAGAAGACCGGAAAGCAAAAAAGATTCTTCGTACTTTCCAAAAAAGACTGAAGAAAAATCCTTTTCGTTTTGATATCCAGCAGGATACCCAACAACCAGAAGAAAACTATCAAAGTCTTGCACACCTCATAGAGGAAGGAGGGGGATCTTCTCTCCGAGCAGGGAGTGAGATAACAATCCTTCAGGGAAAAGAAAAACTTGATCAACTTCTGCAAGATATCCAGCAAGCTCAACATCATATCCATATGGAATACTATATCTTCGAAAATGATAAAAGTGGAAATCTCGTTAAACAGGCCCTTATGAAAAGAGCCCAGGAAGGAGTAAAGGTTAGATTTCTTTATGATAATGTAGCCGGCCGAAGAATCCCTCCCCGCTTCTATAATGAGATGAAAAAGGCGGGAATTCTAGTCTGTCCTTTTATGAAAGTTTCTTTCCCTGCCTTCAAAAGTAAGATCAACTACCGTAATCATAAAAAACTCGCAATCATTGATGGGAAGATCGGATATATCGGAGGAATGAATATCGGAGATAGATACTTTTATGATCCTACACGAAAAGACGCCCATCTGAGAATTCATGGACATGGCGTGTATGGTATTCAAACTGAATTTGTCCTTGATCGACTTATTTCAGAACAGAAAGATATTAAAGATGTCGAATATTTCTTTCCTGATATGGAGAAAACGAGTGAGAATCTTTTTCAAATCGTCTCTGGAGGACCAAATTTCGAGCAAAAGACCCTACTTCTTGCTACGATTCAGATTGTAAGCAACACAAAAAAGTATTTATATATTCAGACTCCCTACTTCTTGCCAACGGAAGGACTCATCAATGCCCTCAAAATCGTTGCAATGAGTGGGATTGATGTGCGCATTATGCTAAGCAGACACTCTGACTCTCCTTTTGTCCATATGGCTGCACAATCCTACTATAGAGATCTCCTCCAAGTGGGAGTAAAGATTTATGAGCACGAAACCTGTTTCATTCACGCAAAGACACTTGTCGCAGATGACTATCTCAGCAGTTTTGGCTCTATGAATATGGATTTTAGAAGCTTTGAATATAACTTTGAATGCAACTGCTACCTCTATGATCAGCAGATCGCTAAAGAGCAAAAGTCTCTCTTTGAAAAAGATATAAAAGACTGTAAAGAAATCCTTTTAGAACAGCGACAAAAAAGAAGTAAGATTAGAAAAGTAACGCAATCTATTGTGAGACTGTTTGCTCCTTTGATGTAATATTTAGGTATCTACCTTGAATTAAAAAAAACTCCCTATAGGAGTCTTTTTTTTATGGAGAAGATATTTTCTTATTTATACTTTTCTTTTAGCTTTACAATTTTTTCAGCCTTTTCTTTTGCTCTTAAGGTATCTCTTTCAGCTTTGAGTTCTTCTTTAGTCTTTACTTGTTCTACTGCTTCTGTAGCTTCAGCTTTCTTTTCTTGTTTCGCTGAAACTTCTGCTTCAATCTTTACGATAATTTCTCTTTTGAGATCGTTGTAAGTGAATATTACGGCGTGCGTTCCCACTTCGCTGAGCTTCTTTTTGAGCTTGAAGAGATGGGCATCCACTTCAGTTTGGTAAATTTCTTTGATCTTTTCCGCGATATCATGTTCATCTACCTTTGCATATAAGGTATTGTCATCGTTTGCCTTTCTGATGATCACAATTCCTTCGTCATTTGAGATTTTTGTAAACAAGTCTTCAAGTGAAGTAGCTTTTTTAGCTCTTGCTGTAGTAGCTGCCTCCATTTTTTGCTTGTAGTTGTTTTTTGCTGCTTTATCAGCTACTACTGCTAATCCTTTTGGTAACAAAATATTTCTTGCGAAAATAGGTTTTACTCTTACTACTTCATATTTTTCTCCAAGATGCTTATCACTCTGAAGAAGAATTACTTCAATAGTTCTGTTCTGAATGGTTCTCTTTGCCATAGGTACTAAAAAATAATAAAAATCTGATGCTTTTGTGTATAGTGTTTCCGACCACAATTGCAAGCAATTTTCTCTTTTTAGATTATAGGTATTCTGCAGTATTTTACTTTAATATAGCGCATCATCATAATATTATATAATGTCAAATTATAGGGTACTTAGATTTTAGAAGGATGTTTTATCTTTGAAATTCCTGAGGAAAAGACTAAACAAAGAGATATTTATTTATGAATAGTGCATGCTCAGACATACTCCAGTATTGGCGAGGGAAACCTTTGAAAATCTTCCTAACAGTTTTGGGAGGTATTTTGATGGAACTTTCGGACATTGAGGACATGTAGAATATTTACTTAACCATCGAGAAGAACAGCATCCTGGTCAAAAAGTAGAGGTAATTGCTTGCGACCTGGATCAAAGAGTCATGGATAAAGGGGAGGTATTTATTGGGAAACGAAATAAACAAGTGAAACTGCTTCATAGTAGTTATGCGGCAATTAGATCTATCTGAGAACAAGAAGGGAAGTTTGATTTTATGCTTCTGGATCTGGGAGTAAATATGGAACATTTCAAAGATGGGGAAAGAGGCTTCTCTATCAAGACAGACGCAGATCTTGACATGAGGTTTAACCAAGATGCCAAGACAACAGCGAAAGATATTGTGAATCACTACTCTCTTCAAGAACTTGTAAGGATTTTGATAAAATATGGAGACTTTTCAGAAAAGAGTGCTGAATATTTTGCTAAAGGGATTATTGAAGAAAGAAAGAAAAAGAAGATAGAAAGCACTTGAGAACTCAAAGAGATTCTCTACAATCTTCATTGTAACCAGAAAAAGATCGCTGTAATCTTTCAGGTATTAAGGATTGAAACTAATAAAGAGCTTGAACAACTAGAACAATTCTTACAAGACTTTCCCAATGTACTAACAAAATGAGGAAGATGTGCGATTATGACCTATCATAGTATCGAAGATAGGATTACGAAATTCGCTTTTAAGGCCCTCGAAGAAGGAGGGAAGTTTAGACTTGTGCATAAGAAAGTGATTCAGCCCCATTATAAAGAGGTTGAAAAAAATAAGGCTGCAAGAAGTGCAAAACTCAGAATTATAGAAAAAGTTGTTTAACTCCTAGTATTCTTAAATGAAGAAGTTATTACTCTTTAGTGAAGGAAACTTTCACAAAGCCTATCAAAGTTGGCTTACTAAGTATAGGATCAGGAAAGAATTTGTTTCTCTCATTCAGATCATTATTTTGGGAATATTGATTTTATTTTGTTTGGTGATGTTCTTGATTTTTGTGAATAAGTCTTCTACCGAGGGGTACTTTTTGAGACAAGCAAATAATAAACTTAGTAATGTTAACTTCAATAATGAGATTATGAAGACACAGATTTTAGATTTGAGAAGAAGTAATCGAGACAAGCTTACAGACTCTGATCTTTATGGACCGAGTATCAATCTTTTGGATGCAAATATTGAGTCTATCCAGGTTCCTCAATCTTAAGTTAGACGCGTAATTGGGAAGTTGATCGAGAAGGAGCTGGGGGATGAGAAAAAGCAATTTAATCTGAGCTATTGGAGAGTTCAGCTTTTTTTTCGTCTGAGAGGTCTTCCATTCCACTAAGATACTGGAAGAGGTAGTAGAGAACCATCAGTTCTACCCCACAATAAAAGAAGATGAGAGAAAACAGAAACTGCCCCGGAAGGGATAATTGGAAAAGCAAGATAATATTACATACAATTGCGAGGCAACTTACGATGATTCGATAGAGATAGTCTTTTTTGCTGAAGAAGACCGATGATTTGATACGAGGAATGTAGAAGAGGGCAATTTGGCATACAAAGGTCCAAAGAACAGCTATAGGAAGGATATTTGGGATATTGTCTCCACCTGCAGCTAGCAGTGCTGAGTAAATTGCAAAATTTGCTACCAATGCAAGTGCAAACCTGGAGATATTAGTGGCAAACTTTTCTTTTTTGAGTAAGTAAATGTTGACACCAAAGACTAGTAGTGCTAACCGATAATACAGATCTAATCCTCCCTGTCCAAAGACTAAACTTCCTAAATAAGAAGCCAATACTCCAAGGAGCAAGACAAGGTTTGGAATTTCTAGAGAGCGAATCATTCGTTGAGGAGCATCTTTGACTCGATAATGTAAAGAAGTTTTTCGTAGAGCAATATGAGGTGTATCTTTAGCTATCCTTTCTCCTGCTAAGATTTTCCTGACAGAAATTGTTGTGCTCTCTTTTGGTTGTACTTTCCGTTGTAAGATAAGATAGATTACTCCGTATACAACGCTTAATACTCATAAGGAAAGAAGTAGTCAGAATCCTAATGGAGTCAAGCTATTGATAATGAACATTAACAAGGCAACTAGACCTGTAAGTGCCAGCTGATATTCATATCTTTTGACGGTAGGAAACAAAAGAGGAAGAATGTATACCATAAACGCATATATTCAGAGTCGAAGCAAGACGAATATACTTGCTACAATTCGAAGTGTCTTCCATCCATAAGAAATCAGACTCTCTCCTAAAATAATAATAGTAAGGACGTAGGCACCATACTCAAAGAGCTCTTTTCCATCCTGATAATCAAAAACATGGGCAGCAATTCGAAGGAAGATATTGAGAACTAGCAAAGAGAGAAAAACGTGAATTTCTTTGATTCCTACAAAAAAGAGCAAACCACTAATTCCTATCATTACGAGGATCCAAATCAGAAATAAGCTATACGTATATCGGGAATCTTTTACATCTATCTGAGTAAAGATTTTTCCGAAACTATGAGTCAGCATAAATATAAAAAATGCAATTGGCAAAAACGCAAAATACCATACTCCTATCCTGTAGAAAAAGAGTGAAAATAATACCGACATCATAAAGGAAAGAAGAAGAGCCATTATCTCTCAAGGAGTTAAAAAGCGAACGTATTGCTGAGCAAGGAATAGAGAATATAGTATATAACAGCCCCCCCTAATATTCAAAGAATTTGGGTAGAAAGTCTTTTAGGACTGATGAGCAAATAGAGATAAAGAAGAGTCCCCGCTAACCCCATATGAAAAAGATAGAGAGATGATCCATCTCATAGAATAAATCCTCGTACTGCATATCCTACCACAGTGACCAGAAGCAGATATTCACACCGGAGCAAACAATTAGCTATGAACTGCTGAGGAGTTGTAAAAGAAAGTAACAAATCTTTATACAGAAAATTTGCAAAAGTAGTGATATTTTTCCCACTTACATAAAGAACATCTTTGGTACTCAATACTTGTTTGAGCATTTTTCTCTCCTCTGCTTGGGTCTGCTTTGAGGATTCTGAAATTACATCAATATTGGAAATGATACTATTTCTGTCAATGAGAAATTTCTTATCATCAAGGGCTATAAGTACTTTCTCCTCATTTTTCTCAATTACTCCCTGAGCATCAAGGAGAAGAATTACCATTTTGTTGAAGTTAGTTCAAAGTCTGATTTTTTTTAGCTCATTGGCAATTTCTGTTAACTGTTTTTTTTCTTGGAAATCTAAGATTGTGTTTCCAATAAGTAGAAGCTGATCAATACGATCCACATTATCATTAATAATCTTTATTGTCTGAGGGATACTCTTATTTGTGTATTTCTTCTTCTCTTTTTGTTCTCCTGCATCTTTCTCAGCTTGAAGAATTTTGGTTTCTTGGGCAAATTCATGCTCCACTTTGTTGATAAGCTGTGTTATTTCCTGTTGAGTAAAGGGAGTATCCAGATAATTGATATCTAGCACTCTTGTTCCCATATCGTAGAGAAAGTTTATGGTTTCCTCTAATTCCGTTCTCTGTAATACGATCTGGATCTTTTGGTTTTTTACCTCGATTTCTGCTCTTAATCTTCCAAAACTGATGGGGTCAGAAGTATAATTTTCTAAAGAAACTACCACTACTCACCGTGCATCCAAAAAATACTTTAGTTCTTCTTCAGAACCAGCTTCACAGAGAATGTCTATTTGGAACTGTTGTTTCTCTTTTTCTTTAATTCCAATCAGATGAAAATACATTATCTAGAATAGCGATAAGAACTAAATACACCTTTTTACTATGTCGCTTATATGGAAACTAGCGAAAAAATCAACATATAGGAAGAGAAAAACTAAGAAAAAGCTGAAGAATATTTTTTATTATTTGCAAAAATGAAGAAGCTATTTATACTTAGGATGCTTTATACTTTCTAAATAAAACTCAATGACAACAAAAGTAGAGAAAGAAACACAGACTTATGCTCTTGATATCTATTTCGACGAAACAACAATGTCCCTCCATCTTAAGGCTGACAGACCTGTTCTCAGAAAAAAGGGATTTCCCGGAAACTGGAAACCTGTGATGGATGAAAAGGAAATTATGAGTGAAGAAAATCTGAAAGCACTCATTGATCAGATTTTTCAAGAAGCTACCAATCAGAGAGGGAATTTTCTAGAAATTGACAGAAAACTTTCCAAAGTGTTGCAGCTCGGACCCTACAGAATTGTAATTGTATACCCTCCTCTTTCAGATGGACTGGAAATTACTGCGGTAAGACCGGTAAAAAAAACCACGATTGAAGATTATAATCTCAGTGAAGAAACCTTTGAATTACTCAGAAATACTGCAAAAGGAATTCTAGTTTCTGGAGCTCCTGGAAGTGGAAAATCTACCTTTGTGCAAGCATTGGTACAAGTCTATCATCAAGACAATCATATCATTAAAACCGTGGAATCTCCTCGTGATCTCATGGTAGATGATGATGTGGTGCAATATAGTTTTACGCACGGTTCTCACGATGAAGTAAGAGATATTTTACTTCTTTCCAGACCTGACTATACCATTTATGATGAAGTAAGAAATAAACCTGATTTCGAGCTCTATAAAGACTTGAGATTGACAGGAATTGGAATGGTGGGAGTGATCCATGCTACCAAGCCGATTGATAGTATTCAGAGATTCATTGGATCAATCGAGATGGGAATGATCCCGCAGGTCCTTGATACCGTGATTTTTATTGATAAAGGTCAGATTTCTGAAATCCTTCAACTTGAGCTTACAGCGAAAGTTCCTGATGGAATGCTCAGTGAAGAACTTGCAAGACCCGTGATCGTAGTATCTTCATTTTTAAGTAAAAGAAAGCTCTATGAAATCTATACCTTTGGTGAACAAGTAATGGTAATGCCAATTCCTGAAGAAGGAACAGAAGGAACTCCTGCTGCCAATAGAAAAGCAACAATTTCAGGATATGCAAAAGAAGGAATTGAGAAGAAACTAAAAAACATTCTGAACTGCGAATTTGTGGTTAAGATGAGAGGGAATAGTATTGAACTCTATGTTCCTGAATTTGTGAAAGGAAAAATCATTGGAAGAGGTGGCTCTGCAATCGGAGAACTTGAAAAAGCTGTCTGAGTTTCTATTACTGTAAAGACCTTTGATGAACTTCCTCTTTTGGAAGTGAAGACAGACATTAGTGGAGGAAAGAAAAGTGGACAACTCATTATTGCTTTTCCTGATGGATATCAGAATAAAGATATTTCTCTTCTCGTAGGGGACGAAATTAAACAGATGAGAACTGATGCAAATGGAATTATCTCTATCAATGATAGAAATGCTGTGAGACAAATTGAGAGAAGAGGTTTTGTAGTGGTAGATGATAGATAATTGAGTTGAGTATTTTTAATAGTATCTAAAGAGTAAATAAAGAAAATAGAGACTAGAAATATAGCTTAAGAGCTGTTTTCTTCGTATTCACAAGGAATCTTCTCTTGCATTTTTCAAAAAAATGAGTATAAGACGCCGCCCTTTATCTGTCCTTTTTTTTGTATGAATAACTTTCGTTTCACCAAGATTATAGCGAGTGTTAGCCCTATTTTGGCTAAAGAAACCGTTCTCTCAAAAATTATCAATATGGTGGATGCATTTAGCATTACGCTTTCTCGTGGATTCGATGATAATAATAAGAAATATATCGATACCTTGATGAAGCTGGACAATAGCAAGACGATTATTCTGGAGACAAAAGGGAATAATGTTAGGGTAAAAAACACTACAGACATCCCAGTTAAAAAGAACCAGACTATCACTATTGATTATTCTGAATATACCCAAGAAAGTGATAAGAAAATTTATATTGATTACGCTCATCTAGACAAAGTTCCTCTAGGAAGTGAGATTGTTTTTGAGCAGTCTGAAGTAGTGCTCAGAGTAGAAGAGAAGAAAGAAGATTATGCGGAATGTAAAGTCCTCTCTGCAGCTACAGGTCAGATTTTTCAGTATGATAGAGTAAGCCTAGAACACCATGAAGAAGAAATTAGCACGATTAGTGAACAAGACAAAAAAGACATTCTCCGAGGGATTGAATACGGAACCCATATTTTAGCGGTATCTGCCGCCTATTCTGCACAGCATATCAAGGATATGCGTTCCTTCTTGCAAGATCACAATAAAGCTGAAATGAAAATCTTTGCAAAGATTGAAACTCAGCATGGATTAGAACATCTTGATGAAATTATGCAGGCAGCTGAGGGAATTATTTTGGTAGCTGATATGATTAATCCTTGGTTGAGTGAGAAAAGTTTGGAAGATTGTATCGCACGGATTAGAGGGAAGGGAATCCCGGTTCTGGTAAGTTATATCAAGGGAGGAAGAAATAAAAATTATGCACTTAAACAAGATCAAATACTTCAAACACTTTGCAAGACAGGGGTTGATGGACTGAATCTAGGGACCATGATCGTTGAAGATGATGTCTTTGATACAATTAGTGTTTTGGAAACTGCACTAGAAAAATATGAACTCCAAGTTGCTGAGAAAGATCTTAAAAGATTTGATGAGGCTGATTTTGAAGTAAGGGATTATATCATTTATAATGCATATAGAATCACCAAGGAACTCAATATTAAAGCGATTGTTTGCTTTACAGAAAATGGATATACTTCTGCAAGAATCGCATCACTCAATCCGAGTGTCCCTGTTATTACCTTTACTAAGGGGAATGATACCTACAGATTTCTTAATGTGATCCGGGGAGTAAAAGGATATAAGATTTCTCAATCCTTCAACTATGAGAATCTCAAGAGAATTGGGAAAGAGATGATCAGAATTATCTTTAAAGGGAATATTTCCCTTGATGATAAAATCTTGATTGTTCAGGCAAATGAATCCAATTCTGAGGTAAAATCAGACATGATTAATGGAGTTGAACTGTATAATTTCAAGAATATTTAGGGATAATCCTCTATGCAAGAGAAGAAAGACAGAGAAATCTGTCTTTTTTTGGAAAAAAGAGTGATAACTATAGTAACTCTAGAGAAGAATTTACCTCTCTTTGTATTGTTTTAGAAAAATTTCATTTGTTTTATTGCTCCATATTTGTATAGTTTATTGCTGATAGAATATCAGATTTTTATTTTTGATTAGAGGTATGCTTAACTGGATTACTACTCTTATTGGAGGAGATTACAACAAGAAACAACTGCAGCAAATGCGGCCCATTGTAACGGAAATTAACGAATGGTTTGCAAAATATGAAACGCTTAGTGATGAAGAAATTAAAGCAAAAACTCCTGAATTTAAGGAGAGAATTACCAAGTGAGAAACATTAGATCAGATTTTACCAGAAGCGTTTGCTATTGTGAAGCAAGCTGCAAAGAGAATGGTAGGATCAGAGTTTGAAGTAAAAGGAGAAAAGCAGACTTGGAATATGATTCCCTATGATGTACAGCTTTTGGGGGGAATTATTTTGCACCAAGGGAAGATATCAGAAATGAAGACGGGAGAGGGAAAGACACTTGTAGCTGCTGCTCCTGTATATCTGAACGCCTTGGAAGGGAAAGGAGTACATGTGGTAACCGTGAATGATTACCTCGCCTCTCGTGATGCACAGTGGATTGGATATTTATATCAATGGCTGGGACTTACGGTAGGAAGTGTGGTAAAAGGAGTGTCCCTTCAAAGAAGAAGAGAAGAATATGGTAAGGATATCACGTATGTAGAAAATTC
>JAQUDD010000009.1 GCA_028685875.1 Candidatus Absconditabacteria bacterium | reverse complement strand
TTTCAGCATCTGAACCAATATTTTTTTGTAAAATATTGTCTATTACACCACCACTTTTAATATTTTCTTTCGCTATTCAAATAATACTAGCAGGTATTGTTATTTTTCATGATGAATTTTCTTTATGTGTAGCCTTAATGCCTTCATCAAGCTTGATGAGTTCTTCATTAACTTGCTGCAAAACCCAGTCTACCTCCCGAGAATTGTTTTGCACTTTAACCTCTTTATTTTGTGTTTCTACCATACTATAAAAGGTAAAATAATAAATCACCTCTATTATATACCCAAAATTTCCCAAAGTCAAAAAAAGTCAGACTTTTTCACTCTTTACCCATAAATCTTTTGTAATTCTCACTAATCTTCTGTAATCCTATCCCCAATCATTTCTTCTTGAAAATAAAATCCACATTCCTATAGTCTAGCAGTTAATTTTTATTATTTTAGCTATCAAGAATATGGCAGACATTACACCTTTAGAAAAGGTAAGAAACATTGGTATCATGGCCCACATCGATGCCGGAAAAACCACAACGACAGAAAGAATTCTTTTCTATACTGGACGTTTACACAAAATCGGAGAAACTCACGATGGAGAAAGTCTGAATATTTTAGCGGAGAGAGCACAAAAGGCACTTAATAACGACGAAAATGGAATAATGCGTAGATCCCCTTATTTATGAACATAAAAGAATTAAGCCTGATAGAAATCAGGTTTTTTTCTTGCTTGACTGTTTCTTGCTTGCTTATCCCTACCCAAATCCTTATAATCAAACAAACACAAAGATTTCTGTTTATCTTTTTTTCTATTTACATTTTCCTCTTTTTCTATGTACTTCGCCATTATCGGAAACCATCCCGAAATAACACTCAAAGAGCTTCACCAAGTACACCCCAAAAATCTCAAACAGATTTCGGATCATCTCATCACTTTCGATACCAACGAAGCGGACAAACTTACCAACATCGCAAGCCTCATCAAACGATGAGAAGTTTTGCCCTTTGAAGAAATAGAGAACATCCTAACTGCTCGTCATTGCGAGGGGAACGAAGTGAGCCGTGGCAATCTACTTAACAAAAAACCAAAAATCCTCTGAATCGCTGACAAAGTAATGGGAATCAATTTCAAGAAAAAGTACGGGATGAAGAGGTTCAAACAAGTCGATATCCTGCATACCGACCTTGATGTAAAAAAGAAAGGAATAGAACTCGTTAAGATTCCCCCTGCGAAGGGGGATACCCCGAAGGGGAGGGGGGCTGTAGTAGAATACGGAGTAGTGCTTGGATACCAAAATATAAAACTCTACGAAGTGATAGATTTCGAAAAACCCGGTCGTAGTATGCAACTAGGAATGATGCCAGCAAAGCTTACCCACTCTCTCATCAACATTGCATTATCATTCACTAAAAACCAAGAAAAAACCCTAATTTTTGATCCCTTTTGCTGAACAGGAACAACAGGGTTCTTAGCAAATTACTTCGGATATAATTTCATCGGATCTGATATAAAACTTAACCTTGCACTCAAGAACCAATCCTGGCGAGAAGAAAGTAGATATTATCAAGATAAACTCTTTAAATTCTACGAACAAGATATTTCAAAACCCTTAGATCCAAACAATTTCGCAGACCTCCTTAGTCATGAAACCGTAATCGTTACTGAAGGACGACTTGGTCCAGTGATAAAACAAACCACCACAGCGGAAGAAGTGATAGAATACCAAAGACGAGTAAAGAATCTCTACCTCCAATTTATCCAAACCATTACTAATTTCTTTGGAGAAAAAAGACCACCTATGGTCTTCACAATCCCTATCTATATAGGGCATGAAAATAGTATAGAGGAACATATTACAACACTAACTGAGAAACTCGGACGAAAAATAGAAAGTATTGAAGAACCTTACAAAAGAGAACAACACAAAGTAGCAAGAAAAATAATTATCCTAAGATAAGAAACAACAAGACAAAGAAAAAGTGATTGAAATTCAGAATTCTTTTAGTATAGTCTAGCTCGCCAAACAAAGTACAACTTCGCATAAACTGCGGAGAGGAAAGTCCTGACACCAGAAAAAAGGAGGCATTTCACGAATGCTGGACGGCTCTCACCCAAATGAAAGTGCCACAGAAACGAAAACTAGTCTGTAGGGAAAAGGCTTGCCTTGTCCTTAGAGATGAAAGATGCAACGTGAAGATAGCAGCAATGCTTACTTCTACTCAGTACTAGTGATGCTAGTACGAGGGGTAAACCACTTCCTGATGCAAGCTTATTCTCGCTATACAGCGAGGGCAGTGCAAGATAAAAGCTATACGCTTTTCTAGACACATCGTACTTGAAACACAAAATCAGGCTTATTGTTTGGTGAGAAAATAGGACCTTAGCTCAGAGGTAGAGCGGTGGTCTCCAAAGCCGCGCGTCGGGGGTTCGAGTCCCTCAGGTCCTGAAGTATCAAAGAAGAACTTGAGTTCTTTTTTTTCTTTTATACAATTAACTAACTTTACTCAAATACATAACATGAAAAAAGCTGATTACAGAGAAATCTTCAACTACTTTCTAGAACTCTATCCAGAACCCAAAACAGAGCTAAAATATAATACCCCTTATCAACTCTTAGTTGCAGTAATGCTCTCAGCTCAGGCAACAGACAAGCAAGTAAACAAAATTACTCAACATTTTTTCAAACACGTAAAAGAGCCAAAGAATGCTATTAAACTTTGACAAAACAAAATAGAAGAAGAAATAAAGTCTATTAACTACTTCAGAGCTAAAGCAAAACATATATACATTATGTCCAAACAGCTCCTAGATTTAACAAAAGAAATAAGGAACCTAAGCGAAAAAGAAATAAGGAACCTAAGCGAAAAAGAACAAACAATATACAATAAGTATGGATACTATATACCTGAACAAAGAGAACAATTAGTAAAACTTGCATGAGTCGGAGAAAAGACAGCAAAAGTTATTGAAGCTACACTCTTCAATAAACCTGTTGTCGCTGTGGATACTCATGTTCAAAGAGTTGCGAATAGATTATGAATGGTACAAACAGAAAATCCAACTGAGACTTCCAAACTAATAGACAAAAAGATTCCCAAAGAATATAGAACAGATGCAAATCATATAATGGTATTGTTTTGAAGATACCATTGCAAAGCACAAAGACCCCTTTGCGAGACATGCAAACTACAACACCTTTGCAAATACTACAAAGAAAAGCAACTTGAAAAAACAAACAAAAATAATAAAAAATAAACAATTATATTATACACAAAAATTATGGCAAAAATTCAGATGATAGAACCAAAGTTTGGACAAAAAATTATTGATAGTGCCATAGAACTTCAAAACAAATATCCACGAGTAGAGCAGCGAGCACCTATCGGAGCAGATATTTTTGTGTTTATCTATCCTATCTTTCTCATCACTCTCTATCTCCATGGGATGATAAAAAAGAATCTTGAAGAAAAACAAGGATGACTCTTTATTCTATTTTCAGCAATATTCAGTGTTCTCATCAATATTCTCACTCAGACTTTTTTCGTAAAAGAAAGACCAATTAATCTCCTAAGTGGAGTAGAACTGGAAGAAACCATTCTTCATCAATTCCTGCCCCCAAGTTCTTTTCCCTCTGATCATGCAGCCGTGTCTATGTCTGTCGCTATCGCAACCATGATACGAGGACATAAAACAAAAAATAAATATCTCATCTGATTTTCCTATTTCCTCATCTTCATCGCCATCATTATGGGAATATGTAGAGTAATAACCATTGTTCACCGACCTACAGATATCTTGGGAGGATTTACTATCGGAATCTTTGTACCGTTATTGCTTGCTCAAGAACCTATCTTAAAAAGATTAAAAAAGTGGATTATAAACCCCCTTATCAAATTTCAAGAAAGAATTTATCAACCAAAATAAATCTGCATGACCATCAACGTTCAGATAGAAGAATCCCGAGAACAAGCCTTAACAGAGGAGTTTCAGAAACCCTATTTTTCACAAATCAAACAATTCCTCCAACAAGAAAAAGCTGAAGGAAAAACCATTTTCCCTGCTGGAACAAACATCTTTAACGCATTCAATACCACTCCCTTTGATCAAGTAAAAGTTGTCATACTTGGACAAGATCCTTACCACGGAACAGGAGAAGCACACGGACTCTC
This sequence comes from Candidatus Absconditabacteria bacterium, assembly GCA_028685875.1. Lineage (GTDB taxonomy): Bacteria > Patescibacteriota > Gracilibacteria > Absconditabacterales > Absconditicoccaceae > UBA3291. The sequence continues at coordinate 29,252 of JAQUDD010000009.1, read as the reverse complement.
TTTTTCTGTTCTTGAAGGAATCAGAATCCCTCCTTCTCTGAAAAATATTTACAAAGAACTTCATGACGATCTCTGATTAGCTATTCCCACAACAGGGAATCTCACTCCTCGAGCAAAACAAGGAGTGTTTCTGCTCAATGCAAGCCTGACCGTAAGAAAAGATAACCCCAATTCCCACAAAGATATAGGACGACACATCTTTACCGATGCAGTAATCAAAAAACTTTCAGAAAAAAAAGACCACCTAGTGTTCATCTTACGAGGAGCATTTGCACAACAAAAAACTGACCTTATTGATAAATCAAAGCACATGATCATTAGGTCTCCTCATCCTTCTCCCTTCTCAGCAGATAGAGGCTTCTTTGGAAGTAAGCCCTTTTCTAAAACTAACGACTACCTAAAACAGCATTGAATTTCTGGAATTGATTGGAGAATTTAAAAAATCCGACTTAAAACAGTAGTAAACTGCTATTCAAAATCGGACATGTTTATAAACTTTCACTTGATATTTTCATTAATCCTCAACTTCCACAATCTCCCAATCTTGGGTAATGCAGATATTCTTAATTGCTTCAAGGGGGACAGATTTTTGGATACAAACCCAAAAGGTCATCTCCAAAACATTCGCCTCATCCTTTAAAAGGATAAGCTCATTTTCTCTTCGCAACTCTCCATTGGGAGAATAGTCCCGCTTCTCATAGAGGGGAAGATATTCTTCTTTCTTTTGTAAAGACAAAGCATAAAGTTGTCTCAATCCTTTCCGGACTTTCCCATATCGCTGAATGATACCGGAATGATCCGAAGGGATGAAGGGGAGTTTCTTAGTGTCTACCACAGGAGCCGTTCTAATCTCTCGTTTCCAATGCTCACAGGGAATTACATACAAGATACAATTAGTCCTCATAATTTTTATTTTTTTTAGTTCAACATAATTTTATTATCTCTTTACTATATAGAATAAATATTCATATGTCAAGAGAAATTTTCCGCAGAATAAGAATAACTATCTAAACCAGGAAATCTAGTTAAAGCACAATAAAACATTAAAATAAGGTTTTCTCCCTTTTTCCTTGCAGAAAAAAATCCTCTTTTCTTTCCATATGGAGATATAATTTCTGCTCAATAGTATTTAACCATTCTAAATAGGTAATTTTAATACTTCTAATTGTTTCATCACTAACTGAATCCTCTAATTTTACTAAAGAATCTTCCAAATATTCCAACGCTCAGGTAACATTGTCTACAGATAAAAGATCTTCAATTCTTTGTCCTGATTCTGCAGTAAATAAATCTGGTTCTATATATTGAGTTGCAACTTTCTTATTATATATTCTTCTTTTTATTCAAAAAGTGTTCAACGCATGTTTCTTTTTTTCTCTCAAATCATGTAAAATAGTATAATATTCTTTCATAGCTACGGACATTCCTGTAAGGTTACGTACGTTCAACATTCAATCCGGATGACGGTTAAGAGAAGGAAGACAGGCTCTAATAATCTTCTCAAACTTTTCATAGGTATGTACTTGTTTTTTCTGCGTACCATATCATTGATGAGTAATCAATCGGTCATAAATTTCCGATTCATGTTGTCTAGTAAGCTGTAAAAACTTTGACTTAACCCTTCACGTCCGTACAGCTATTTTCTCAAGAACATTGGTCTCTGAGGAACTAATGCTATTTTTAAAGCTTCTTAACATATCTGCCATACATCCATGTTCATCTAGATAAGAATAAGCTTTTATCTTAGTTCGATTAGCCCATTCAGCTCTTTTCCCCTCTTCCTCCCAGTCAGAGAGAGACATCTCTGAGCGTGTCTTTCTATACCATTTAGCTCTATCAATGGGCCATTCCGGATCAGAAAGAGTATTCGAAATAGCAGAAATATATTCAGCTTTGTGAATATCGATATCATCAAAAACCGTTGCTGGAATATATTCAAAATTTATGTTTGTTCTTCCACAAAATTCTTGTATTTGTTTATCTGTTTTCTGTAGGTCACGCAACCTCTTAAAAGCCTCCAATCTAGAATGACCAGCTAAAACATAGAGTTTTTTATTTTCAGGGTTTTTTCGTACCCTTATAGGATCAAACAATCTCGGATCAAACCTCCCCTTACGAACATGATCTATAATAGAATTGACACTTTTTTCACTATATTCTTCGGCTCTTCACTGAAATTTTTTTATATCAGTACAAATATCATCCACTTTAAAAAGGGGAGAGTCAAAGGAATTATTATACCTATTCTCTATTTTATCCATAAATATATAAATATTAAAAGTGCCCACAAAAAAACACTATAATAAATTAGTGTCAATATTCAATGGGATTATTTATATAATTTGGTGAGAATGGATAAAAAAGCACTAAGCCAAGACATCTCCAATCTTCTCATTCATAAACTTCTGCAATCCTGGAAGCCCCTCCAAATGAGGATACCTTTTCAAAAGCCACATTGCTCCTTCCTGCACTTTTTCCAAAAATTTCAAATCAGTCATAATCTCAAGAGGAATATCACTATCTCCTGATTGCATCGTTCCCAAAATCTCACCACTTCCACGATTTTGTAAATCCAATTCTGCAAGTTTAAATCAATCCGTAGTCGTTTCCATCACTTTAATTCTCTGATAAGCATCTCCCGACTTCTTTGGAGTTTCAAGAAAACAATAGGACTTGATAGTAGATCTTCCAATTCTTCCTCTAAGCTGATGAAGCTGAGAAAGTCAAAATCTTTCAGCATTTTTGATAATCATAATCGTAGCTTCTGGCACATCAACCCCAACCTCTATGACAGTAGTAGACACAAGTAGACACTTTCTCCCTGATTTAAAATCATTCATTATTTGGTCTTTATCCTTCGCAGACATTCTCCCATGAAGAAGTCAGATTTTCTCATTAGGAAGTTCTGAAAAATATTCACAAATCTGTTCATATTGCTCAGTAGCAGAGGTCACATCATCCATCTTTTCAGACATCTCAATGAGAGGAGTGACTACAAACACTCTCTGTCCTTGCTCAATCTTTTGCAAAATCCAAGGTTTTAACTTCAAATATTCTGATTCAGAAATCACTTTAGTATCAATAGGGATTCTCCCAGCAGGCAACTGATCAATAATGCTCACATCAAATTCCCCAAAAAATGCCAAGGCCATCGACCTCGGAATCGGAGTAGCAGTCATCTGTAAAATATGGGGAGAACTGAATTTCTTAAACATCGCTCTCTGCTTTACTCCAAATTTATGCTGCTCATCAATACACACAAATTGCAAATTCTTAAAATCCACACTTTCCTGCAATACCGCATGTGTAGCAACCAAGAAATCAATCTTGCCACTTACAAGATCAGCTTTTACCTTGTCTTTTTGAGCTTTGGGAAGAGAACCTGTCAACAATTCTACTCTCAATCAAAGCGGAAGAAGAAACTTCGCAACAGTCTTATAATGCTGATTAGCAAGTACTTCCAAAGGAGCAAGCAACACAGATTGCCCGCCAAAGACTTGATGAATATAATATGCAGCAATCATTGCAACGACCGTTTTTCCGCTTCCTACATCCCCTTGAAGGAGCCTCATCATAGGTTTTCCTCTATGAAAATCTTCCAATATCTGAATAATCACTTTTTTTTGTGCTACCGTTAACTGGAAGGGAAGGCGCTCAAGCACAGCTTTTAGAAGCTCCCAAGTCGGATCTTCCTGAACCAAAGGCACATCTAAACTTCCTGTATATGCTAACTTATTCATCAAAGAATAAAGCTGTATCCTAAGCAACCTATCAAAAAAGAGCCTATACAAAGCTTTCTGTCTAATATCCTCATTCTCTGGATAATGTAAATTCCTTACGGTAGATGCAACACCTAATAAATCAAACTGCTCAACAAATTCCGTAGGTAAATATTCACTAAAAAGCTGATCAATCCTATCTAAATTATCCCAAATTTTCTGAGCAAACCAGCCTGGCTTAATCCCTTGCATCTCCGAATAAATTGGGAAAATTCTTCCAGAATTATAGGAACTTGCCTCTTGCGTCTCTTCTTCTGGAGCAACTGTGGGAACTACATCAGGATGAGAAAAAATCACTTTCCCATATTGAAATTTTGGCTTCCCCACAATAATATATCGTTGATTCTCAACTAATTTACCAGCTAAAAATCCTGAATTAAAAATACTAATGGTCCCCCTATTTCCATATTGATCTTGAAACGCAATATCATAAATCATCTTCCCACCCCTACGAAACACCTTCTTTTGAATAATCATCCCCTTCGTTGCAGTTTTTCCTTTCTCGTCAAAAATAAGCTCTGTTAGAGGTTTTATGTGAGACCTATCCTCATAGGTTCTTGGAAAATTATTAAAAAAATCCTTCAAAGTGTGAATTCCATTTTGAGCAAGAATAGAAACATATCTAGGGGTAGTTCTAAGTTCTTCTTTTAATCACATGCTAAGAAAGAGAGGATACAAAAACCGATTTCTTGAGTATAATATTATCAAAAAGAAGAGCAAGTAAATTTTCCATTCCCAAAATTATTAAGCTCCATGAGAATTTCTTCTACTTGCATTAAATCGACCTTTTTATATACTGAACGAGTAAAAAAGAATTCTGACTTTTAGACCTTTACTCTCTAAACAGAACATGAAAAAATCATTACTGAATTTGATAATTTTTTTAATAATACTTACGGTAGGACTTGGTGTTCTTCAAAATACTTTGCTCAGTCCAGACACTATAACTATCGGCAAAGAAACAACAAAAAATCAAGAGAAAATAGAAGAAATCAAGGAAGTAAGCCTCAGTAAGTGGATTGAACTCTATAATAACACAAACTATAATAAAGTAGAAATAGAAGATGGAACTCTCATGAAAGGATATATTTTTATTGGTACAGGAGAACAACAAGGGATTCTCTCCTTAGGGAAAAGTAAAATAGTCGATAAATATGTAGTAATAAGTTCAAAAAAACCTCTTGATAGTAGTATCACAGAATTAGGAATTTCTCTTACAGGAGCAACAAGCATTACCACAATCTACAACGAAACTTCCCGATTTATGAGATTAATTGAACAATTTGGGGTAATGTTACTCATTTTGATTGTCTTCATTATTGCAGCAAAATTTATGCTAGGAAAAGGGAATGGAGCAGGAGGATTAATGAATATTCAAATAGGGAAAAAACCTACAGCAACAGCAAAGAAAACTAAGTTTTCTGATATTGCAGGAATGGAAGAAGTAAAAAACGAACTTGTAGAAGTGGTCGATTATCTCAAATATCCAGAAAAATATGCAAAAGTCTGAGCAAGACCACCAAAAGGAGTATTGCTGTACGGAGAACCAGGATCTGGGAAAACACTACTTGCTAGAGCAGTTGCAGGAGAAGCAGGTGTAGAATTTTTCAGTGTTTCCGGATCTGAATTTATGGAAATGCTTGTCGGAATGGGTGCTGCAAAAGTAAGAACACTCTTTAAGCAAGCAAAAGACACCGGAAGAGCAATTATCTTTATTGATGAAATTGATGCAATTGGGAAGAAAAGAGGAAATGGAAATACAGGAGGACACCAAGAACAAGAACAAACACTCAACCAGATATTGACAGAAATGGACGGATTCGACAACCAAACAAATATTATTGTAATGGCAGCTACAAACAGACCAGATATCCTTGATCCAGCATTACTGAGAGCAGGAAGATTTGATAGAAAGATTTATGTATCAGCACCCACTGCAGAAGAAAGAAAAGAAATCTTCGAATATTATCTCAAGAAAAAGAAAGTATCTCCCGAAGTAAAACTAGATTCTTTAGTAAAAAGAACGAGTGGATTAGTAGGTGCAGACATAGAAAATATTGTTAATGAAGCATCCCTCAAAATCGCAAAAGAAGAAAGAACAGAGCTAACACCAGTAGATTTCGAATATGCACTAGAAAAAGTAATTATGGGACCAGAAAAGAAAGTAAAAGGAATCCAAGAAAAAGAAAAGAAAATTACTGCATATCACGAATTAGGACACGCACTGCTAGCACATATTTTACCAGAAGCAGATCCGGTAGAGAAGATTTCTGTGGTACGTAGAGGACATGCTTTAGGAGTTACGCGAACAACTCCGACTGAAGACAAAAATCTCTATTCCAAAACATATATGCTTTCAGAACTGTCAGTAATGCTTGCAGGAAGAGCTGCTGAAGAGATTTTCTTTGGAAAGAGCGAAATCACCACCGGTGCTTCAAATGACTTTGAAAGAGCAAACAAAATGATTAGGAATATGCTTACAAAATATGGAATGGACGAAGAACTCTGAATGGTTGTCTACGAAGAAAATACTGATTACACATTATTTAAACCCTATAGTGAAACAACAGCGCAAAAGATTGATCAAAAGATAAAAGAATATCTCGAAGAAGCATATAAAATTGCAAAAGCAACAATTGAAAAAAATAAAACTATCATGGACCAACTCGTAACAATCCTAATGGATAAAGAATATATCGGAGGAGAGGAGTTTGCGGATATGGTTGATCATCCAGAAACTATTGAAGACATCATCAAAGAACAAAAGAAACAACAAGAAGAGAAAGTAAAAGAGCTCAAAAAAGAGAATTCAAAGAAAAAAGATGAAAAGAAAACAAAAAAATCTGAGAAGAAAAACTAATTTATCTTACTAGCTGTATAGCATGCACAGTGTTTCCGTCCTCGACCGATACACCAATAAATATCTAGAAATAGGTGGAATTTCTGCTGAAGATTTTGCTACAATCCAAGCAAATGATAAGTTAGTATACGGGCTTCCTGACCCTAAAACAGGAGTACTCAAAGAAAGCATTGGAACGATGATAACCAACAAACCCTTCAAAGGATGTGAAAAGATATATGGGAAAGAAGAGTGTAAAGAAGCACAAAAAATAAGTGGGAATTTCAAAAGAAAGTTGATCGAAAAAGAACTGCAAGACTTTGAAGAGCAACAGCACATCGCTCTTAAAATTTTTCCAAGCTTTAAAAAAGAATTCAAAGCAGCCTTCCCAGGTTCGGTACCTATTACCGCAAGATTTCAGATTTTTTCTAATCAATTATACTTCTTTTTCTATTCAGAAGAAAGATACATCTTCACAGAATTCGTAAGAAAGTTTAGAGAGAAACTAGGGATGAATATGTTTCTTTTTCAAGTAGGTGCAAGAGATATGATGAGAATGTCACCAGGAAGTGATAATATGTGCGGTTCTTGCTGACAAAAACTTTGTTGTAAAACAAATATGATTCTCCCAAATATCGAAATCGAAGCAGTAATTATGCAGAATCTCGAGGGAAGAGATATTGAAAAACTAAAAGGAAAATGTGGGAAACTTAAATGCTGTCTACTCTATGAACTGGAACTGTACATAGAAGAAAATAAGAAATATCCAAAGAAAGGGACAAAAATAGATATTACAAACTTTAGAGCATCGTGCAAAGATGATGAATGTAAAGATAAGGAAGCATGTATGGGAACTGTTGCCTCATTTAATATTATCACTCAAGAGATAAATATCAAAACAAAAGAAGGATTTCTCAGAATTCCTATTGATAAATTCAAAACAAAATAAAATTAGATCTTTTAACTTATGATCTTTCACATGGAAAAATTTTGAACCTATTTGCGACTCATCCTCACAATAATTGTGATTGTAGTTCCCCTCATTTTGCTACTGATTTGGTGATCAAAAAGAATAAAAAAGCTGAGCAAAAATACTGTTTCTCGTATCCAAGAAGCACACAATAAAATCAAGATTAAGAAAGAATTGAAAGAGAAAAAAGAACATATCATCAATCCCAAAGGAGATAATCAAGAAATGAATGAGGACTACCACGAAGTAATCGAAGATGCAATAGAAGAATACTTTGAAGAAAGGGAGAAAGAAGAACCAACTACAGAGAAAAAGGAAGCTAGCAAGAACGAAGAGAAAAAAGAAATACAAGAAAAAAGGGAGAATGACGAAGAAGAAAGATCAGAAGTACAGGAAGAAAAAGTTATAGAATTAAGCGAAAAAGAAAAAAAGCAGTTGGAAAGAATTGAAATCGAAGCCAATGCCCTCAAGAATGAAGGAAAATTCGAAGACTATGAGAAAAAAATTATTGAAGGATTGGCTATTGATCCCACAAACATCGAATTTACCAAAATGCTTGCTGATCTCTATTTCACACTTGGTTCACACAAAAAAGCACTTTCCCTACTCAAGAAGATCATCGAACGAGATCCTGAAGATCATAGGTCACTTCGACAAATTGGGGAGATTTATTTCATCAATGGAGATAATCCAACTGCAGAACTTCTCGTAGAAAAGGCAATCAACCTCAAACCAGACAGCCCAAAGTACAATCTCAGCCTAGTAGAAATTTATTACAACAGTGAGAGAATCAATGATGCTATTGCTTGTATGGAGAAAATTATTAAACTCAGACCAGCAAACACAAATTATCTGCTTACGCTTGCCGAACTCTACGAAGAGATCCAAGATACTAATAATGCAAAAAGATACTATTTCAATATCTTGGAATACGAACCAAATAATGAAAAAGCAAAGAAAAAACTAAAACAATATAGCGAATAAAACTTAACAAAATACCAACAGTTTTAGTTAATTCTATGAAGAAACGATGGTATTGTCTCGTTATTACGAATTACTCAAAGAATACATAGAGTTTAATACGATTCAAGATAGCAAATCCTTTTCAAAAGAAGCAGAGCTCACAATGAAATGGCTCAACAACCTCCTTAAAAAGCAAAACTTTGATATCCAAGAATATAGTGTTGATGATTGCCCTATTCTTATAGCAAAACAGATTCAAAACCAGAATCTCCCTACTTGTTTGATCTATACAAACTATGATTTAGAGTTACAAGAAATTTCTCCAGAATGGAAAAATAACCCCTTTCACCTCTATCTAGGGAAAGATGAAGTCATTGGAAGAGGAGTTGCGGAAAATAAAGGACAATTCATCATCTACCTTGCTAGTATTCTTGAACTCATAGAACAAAACAAACTCTGATATAATATTATTTTCCTCATTGATGGAACACAAAATAAAGTCTGAGCAAATCTTACAGAATTTCTCAAAAAACACCAACCTAGTCTTGCATCTGATTTCTGCCTTTTCTGATTCGGAGAAGGAGTAGGAGAAAGTCCAACTCTAGAAATTGGACAGAGAGGGGGAATCAATTTCGACATCATATTTTCCAAAGAAGATGAAAAACTCAGGGAGCTCAATCCAAATCTAGAAATGATCAAAATGCTGAATAAACTCTACAATATGAACAATAAAATAGCAATTCCTTATTTTTATTATAATGTAGAAAAAACACAACCAGAACTCAAAGAAATCAGAAGATATGGAACAAATCTAGAATATAGAACGATTAGTGTTCCAAATACCTGAGGGAATATCAATCTAGAACCCACATTAGAAATAACAGGATTAATCAGTCTTCCTAAATTTGAAAAGACAAAAAGTATTCCCAAAACTACTTCAGCAAATCTCCATATGAAGATCGTAAATAGACAGAATTACCAGGAAATTATCAATGGACTACAGCAGCGATTAAAATATAGCATTCCTCAAAATCTAAAAACACAGCTAATTATCCATGAAGCATACAATCCTTGTAAATATAACATCAATAATGCTTATACGCAGAAAGCTACTACTTTACTCAGCTCCGCATTACATGCTCCACTGCAACATAAACAGAATCCCATAGGAATCAAAGCAGCAGAAGCCATTCAAAATCACATCTGTCCAAATATTATTTCTCTACCTCTAGCTACAGAAGGAAGTAATATCTGAATAGCAAATGAACATCTCACAACAGAAAGGATCAAAAAACTTTTTGATTTCTGTCTCACCTTTTTCTCAAGCTAATTATCTTTTCAATAATTTGACCTTCTGTTTAATAGATCCTACTATCTTTGGTCTCTTTTCTTTAATCTGTCTTATTACTTTTATTTTTTTGTGTTGTATATGAGCAACAACTTTTCTTTTTCTTTCTTTAACATCAGCAATAATTTCATGAGTCTGTAAACGAGAAATCAAAATAATAATCAATACCAAAAAAATACTATCCAATAAACCATTTACCAAAATAAAAAGCCAATCCTTCAAAATAAAAATTCCATAAAGACAAGAAATAAGATAATAAATAAGCCAAGTAATATAGGTATAAAAATTTGCACTTGGGACTCCTTTCCATAAATCCTTTACCGTAGGAAGATATCCAAAGAGAGAAATAATCCCACTAATTCCGTATGCTGCCACCACTAAAGTAAAGAAAATACTCGTCATACCATAAAATTTAAAAAAATAAAAAAAGACACATAACCTACAAATGTGTCTACCAAACAACAACCTCAAAGAAATCATACGATTTTAAGAGTTAGGCTATGTGTCTAACTTTATCGTATAATTTTTTTGAAGTAGCTACTTTCGTGCATACTATATGAGGTGTTTTTGTCTGGTAGACAAGTGTACATTATAAAAAAAGAGAGAAATACAAGCAAAAAACATAAAGATTCTCTTGCTAAATTCCAGGCAACTCCTATAAAGAAAGAGAAGTCAGATTTTTATATTCTCTCTCATGATACTATGAATCTAACACTTGTGATTTTAGCAGCAGGAATGGGAAGCAGATACGGGAGACTCAAACAACTTGATGGATTCTGACCCAATGAAGAAATCTTGATGGAATATTCCATCTATGATGCAATAAAAGCAGGATTTAATAAAGTAATTTTTGTTATTAGACAAGACTTTGCAGAAGAATTCAAAGATCGTATCGGAAATAAATTAAATGGAAAAATTAAAGTAGAATACGCATATCAAGAAAAAAATGCCCTTCCGGAAGGATTTAAACTTCCCGAAACAAGAGAAAAACCCCGAGGAACAGGACACGCAATACTCGCTGCAACAACGTATATCAACGAACCATTTGCGGTAATTAATGCCGATGATTTTTATGGAGAACAAAGTTATAAGACACTCGCAAATTTTCTAAAAAATCCAGAGAATGTTGGTAAATGCTCAATTGTAGGGTATCAACTGTCTGAGGTGCTTTCAAAACACGGAACGGTTTCTAGAGGAGTTTGTAGTCTAGACGATCACGGAAAACTTATCAAAGTTACCGAAATTAAGAAAATCTATCCATCTGGAGATAAAATTCTTTTTGAAGCAGCTGATGGAGGAACAGAAGAACTCAATAATGATGATCTCTGCTCAATGAATATGATGGGCTTCACACCAGAGATTATTCCCTTTTTCCAAAAATACTTTGTAGAATTCCTAGAAGAAAATATAAATCATCCCACAACAGAATTTTTAATGCCTGTCGCACTTTCTCAGCGAATGACACAAGAGGGAGGAGAGGTTCTTGTACTCCCAACAACCGCTCAACGATTTGGAGTTACCTATCCAGAAGACAAAGAAGAAACCAAAAAAAATATCAAGAAGCTGATCTCAAAGGGAGAATACCCAGGAAATTTATGGAAATAAAAAAACAACAACTGCAAAATGTGAAAAATATGTGAAGAAAAATGTTAAAAACACTAGGTAGAAACTAGTGTTTTTCTTTAATTATCTCTTGAAATAAAAACAAGATTATATACAAAAATAACGTAACTTTATCTTATCTACAATAATACAAAAACAATTCTCGTAGATGTGGTAAATACCTTCCTTATCAAAGGAAAAGGAATCTTTCAAAACATGTATACCTTACCTCAGACTTTTCCTCTTTTTCACTTTTAATCCCTTCCTCTTTCTTTCATGGTCACCGAATACACCTTACCACCACACAACATTGAAGCTGAAAAAGGAGTCATCTCCTGAGCACTTATGGATAGAGAAACGGTCTGGATTTTTGAAGGAGACGGGATTACCCATAAAGATTTCTACCAAAAAGAACACGGATTCATTTACGAAGCCATTCATCAACTCCGAGGAGCATCAAAGACTATTGATGTGATCACCGTCTCTGATCAGCTTTCAAAAAACGGGAATCTGGAATCTATTGGAGGCCTAGACTATCTCTACGAACTCTCAGGATTTCTTATCTCAACCGCTCCTTGCGTAGAGTATAGCAAAATTGTAAAAGAAAAATCCCTCCTCAGACAAGTCCTAAAAGTCTGCCAACAAATCACAGGAGATGCCTATCAACAAAAAGATGCCATTCAAATTTTTGATGATATTGAGAAAAAAATCTTTGAATTAACACAAAACCAAATAGGAGACGGGATCGAAGGAATCGATGAGATACTAAAAGGAAGGATAGAGGAGTATATGGAGATCGTCGATAATCCTGAAAAATTCAATGAAAGAAAGGTAAATTCTGGATACTCAAAAATTGATGAAATGCTAACAGGATTTAAGCCTGGAGAATTAATTATCGTTGCAGCAAGGCCCTCAATGGGTAAAACTGCCTTTGCTCTTAATCTTCTCACAAATATCGCCTTACAACAAAAAAAGACTGTCGCAATCTTTTCTCTGGAAATGAGTTCAGAAGCTATCGTAGACAGAATTATGTCGGAAGTATCCAGCGTTCCCATGTATAAAATAAACAAAGGAGATCTTGATAATAGTGATTTTGCAAAAATGGGAGATGCAATGGAAAAACTGAGCGATGGACAAAAAATCTTTATTGATGATAAAGGAGGACTTACCGTTCCCATCTTAAAATCCAAGCTTAGAAAACTAAAAATAGAAAAAAAAGCACTCGACCTTGTAATTGTTGATTACCTCCAATTGATGCATGCAACAACATTCGTCGGAAATAGGGTTCAAGAAATCTCGGAAATTTCCAGAGGGCTCAAAGAACTCGCAAAAGAACTTGAAGTCCCCGTTATCGCTCTTTCTCAACTCTCCCGTGCCGTAGAACAAAGAGTAGACAAAAAACCTCAGCTTTCCGATCTTAGGGAATCTGGAGCAATAGAACAAGATGCAGACTCAGTATTAATGCTCCATAGAGAAGATTACTATGACCCAGACACCGATAAGAAAGGTGCGACCGATGTCTGTATCAGAAAAAATAGAAATGGAGCAGTAGGAGAGGTAGAACTCCACTTTCAGAAAGAAATCATGAAATTCATCGAAAAGAAGAAGGAAAGAACTGACGGAACCTATTAAGAAAACAATTAAAATAAAAAAATGCTGAGCCATAAACTCAGTTTTTTTATTTAACAGTAACTGTGATTACAAAATGCAAAAGCTCAGACAGACACATTTTTTCCAATTAAAAAAAAGACGGAATCGAACCGTTCCGTCTAGGTGTACACCTAGACTGCCTTAGCTCTTATCATATGAGCTGTATAGAGATATCTGGCTCAAGAGGCAAATAGCTGTATATAACTCACAGAAACCCAAAAAATTCAAATGGCAGCCTAGTCTTTAAAGTGCAAACTTCCCCTTTGGTAAAGTTTCATTTGCCACAATATCAATCTCCGAATACAGATAATCAACATTGCATTTCTCCTCCTGCAAACAGAAAGAAAAGATTTTTGCTCCATTGAGCAGTAATTTTTTTATTTTGTAATTTTATTTACAAATAGGGTTATAGGGTAGTCAAACAAAAAAACAAGTAAACAAAGAAAAAAACCTCTAACAAGGAGATAGCACATCTTCGCAAAAGAGGTTCAGAGTATATTTACATTAAATACTATTTAAGATATAGTTATACCAGAGACTCAATATAAAAGAGTAGTTCTTCTCTACCTTTTCAAGAGATATTTGAAACAAAGAAGAGGAGTGGGGGAGTTTTGGTAATTTTTTGTAATTCTTGCCTAAAAATCCTCAAATTTTTACTTCTTTCTTTTTGAGATCATTTATCATTTTTGGTAAACACCAAAGCAAAATCGATATTTTCTTCCACAAAAGATTCAATCATCGCTAGATCAATCTTCTGAGGAGGAATACTCGCATCAATCAAAAGGAATATCTTTTTCAAGGCATTTCTCTTCATCAAAAACTCCTGCGTTAAATCAAGCCACTGTGTCTTCTCCCTATCTGAAGCTTTGGCATATCCATATCCTGGCAGATCAACAAGCATCCAAGCATTATTAATCAGGAAAAAATTGAAAAGTCTGGTTTTTCCTGGCTTATTCGAGAACTTCGCTAACTCTTTTCTCTGAGTAAGCATATTGATAAGCGATGACTTACCCACATTTGATCTCCCAAAAAAAGCAAATTCGGAATATTGAGCTTCAGGACACTGAGAAAGCTTTGCCGCACTCGTAATAAATTCTGCAGAAATAATATGCATAAGAAAAGAAAGAATAAAGATAACTGCGTTAAAGTATAAGAAATCAAAACATAAAAAAAAGCAAAACTCATCGCAAAAGAATATCAATTGAAAAACAAGGAAGCTTTAATATAAAACAGTGTTTATGAACGAAATAAGAATGAAATTGGTTACAAAAAATAAAAGAGCCTACTTTGACTACGAAATTTCCAATGACTATGTCGCAGGAATAATTTTGCAGTGACATGAAGTAAAGTCTATCAAAAGTGGACATATCAATATCCAAGATACCATCATCAGCATCCAAAATTCAGAAATACGAATCCTCGGAATGGATATTCCTTTATACGGGAAAACCTCTCCCATTCTCGCACCAAACTATCAAGCAAAAAAGAAAAGAAAACTCTTACTCAACAAAAAGGAAATTAGCAAAATAGCAGCACAACTAGACAAACCCGGGATGGTCGCACTAGCATTAGAAGTATATATCGCCAGAGGAGGATTCATAAAAGTAAAAATCTGACTAGGAAGACTCAAAAAGAAAATTGAGAAGAAGCAATTACTCAAAGAAAAATCTATCGAGAAAGAAATGAGAAAAGAAGCAAAACAATACTAAACCAAAAAAAGAGGTAACAAAGGTCTCTTTTTATACTAATTCACGAAGATTATTCAGATATTTTTTTAGTAATTTGAAGATAGTTTCGGGCATCTTCTACTGCCTGCATAATAGTCCTTTTCGCCTCTCGGTTAAAAAGCTTTTTAGCCTTTAATGGATTAGCTAAAGAAACAGGAGTATCTCCTGATCTACGTCCCACAACAACATGAGGAACTTCTGTATCTACAACATTCTCTACAATAGCGATCATCTCCGCTACGGACTTCCCATATCCTGTTCCTACATTCACAGTTTCAAAAATCGGCTCTGCGGTATACATATCACTCGTCTCATTAACAAGATTTCTTTCGTGTAAATAACGTGCAGCCGCAAAATGAGCCTCAGCAACATCCATCACATGAATATAGTCTCTAATACAAGTTCCATCTGGAGTATCATAATCATCACCAAAAACCTCTAACTTATCAATCTTCCCTTCCACTACCCTTAGAATAAATGGAAGCAAATTTGTTGGGATTCCTTTAGGATTTTCTCCTATCTCATGAGAAGGGTGAGCACCTATAGGATTAAAATACCTTAATGCAATCGCATTAAATCACTTATGCATTACCATATCTCTAAGCAATTGCTCAATCATCAGTTTCGTTGTACCATAAGGATTAATAGTTCTCGTACGATCTCCCTCAGTAAAAGGAGGAAGAATATTCTCTGAATCATATACGGTAGCACTAGAAGAAAAAATAATATTCTTTACTCCTGTCTTTTCCATCGCTTGAAGTAAGTTAATACTTCCATTAATATTATGATCATAATAGAGAAAGGGATCTTGACAACTCTCTCCCACAGATTTCTTAGCTGCAAAGTGTAATACAAATCAGATTTCTAATGCATGTTTTTCAAAAATCTTCTCAATATCCTCATAATTTCTTAGATCCGCATCATAGAATTTAATTTTACTCGGACAAAGTTTTTTTAGAACTTCAAGCGTATCCTCATGAGAATTTGAAAGATTATCAATGATAATTAAATCATATCCTGCATCAGCAAAAACCGTCGCCGTATGCGAACCAATATACCCAAGCCCTCCGGTAAGAAGGATTTTTTTTTGTGTTTCCATGCATTGCAAAGAAAGTAAATAATTCACAAAGGTAAATTCTATCTATTAGCAAAAGGAAGTCAAATCAAGATGAAATTAGAGGGTATGAATCCCTTCTTCTCCTGTCTTCATATCCTTAATCTTATAGATTCCTTGATCTTTTTCT
Source organism: Candidatus Absconditabacteria bacterium (assembly GCA_028685875.1). GTDB lineage: Bacteria > Patescibacteriota > Gracilibacteria > Absconditabacterales > Absconditicoccaceae > UBA3291. The sequence continues at coordinate 13,130 of JAQUDD010000009.1, read as the reverse complement.
CCCTGTCCCAAAACGACCACATAAGGGATTCCCTTTTTATCCGCATAAGCAAACTGTTTCCCAAGCTTATCAACCGTCGGATAGAGCTCAATATGTTTCCCATCTGCAACAAGTCTTCCTGCCACAGCATAAATATCTTCTACAGTCTCGGGAAAGTTAACAAGCAAATATTCTACAACTGTATTCTGAGAAAAGGATTTCTCTTCAAAAATCTTAGAGAGCAGTCTCGTAATCCCTATTGATCCTCAAACTCCCGCATAAAAATCCCTCTTAGGATCCAGATATCCCGTCAAGTTTTCATAACTTCCTCCTCCATAAATAGATCCAAGTTTTTTATCTCCTTCGAGCGTCGCTTCAAATACCGTCCCTGTATAATAATCTAACCCACGAACAATCTGAAAATCTACTTGATAAGAAACCTTCTTACCAAATCATTGTTCCAAATGTTTTAAAGTAGTTAAGACTTCTTTAAGCTCTAACACTCCTTGTTGAAAGAGTGCACTTTCAGATCGATTAAGAATTGCATCCAAAGAGTCCAAATCCACCTTATGTCCCACGAAATCAGCAATTTTTTTTGCTTGATCAATACTCAATTCAAGATCTTGTAAAGACAAAAGAAAACCTTCCAATCAGATTTTATGAAATTTATCTATTAAGCTACTAACTGATGGTAATTGGTCCTGAGAAACCACGGACAACAAAAATCCTGCTAATAACTTTCTATTACTGATATGCATCACCACAGTATCATCAATTTCCATTTGTTCCAAAATATCCTGTAAAGTAAGAAGAGAATTGAAAATCACCTCTGCATCGTAAAACAAATACGATTTCCCAGAATCTTTTCTCCAAATTACATCCAAATCACACTGAAAAAACTCCCTAAATCTCCCTTTCTGAGCCCTCTCTCCACGTCGAACAGGTTGAATCTGATATCTCTTAAAAGGAAGCGTAAGTTCAGACTCTCTATCTAATACATATCTCGCAAACGGCACAGTAAGATCAAAATGAAGAGAGTAGTCCTTTAAATCCTCAGCTCCTTGTGCTAATCCATAGAGTCCAAAAATCTGCTTCCCGGTCTCTTCCCCATTTTTAGAAAGAAGAACAGTATTCGCTTCCACAGCGGGGGTATGAATATGAGTATATCAAAATCTCTCATAATTTCTCTTGATAATCTCTACTAATTGGTCAAATTTTAACTGTTCTGAAGGACTATATTCTACAAAACCACTTGGACGGAGTGCCATACATACATCTAACAAAATAAATCAAAGAAAATATACAAGATTGTAGGAAGATTGCAAGGCTTATAGAAGAAATAAGTCTGATTTCTCATTGCTTTTCTCTCATACTTTTAGTATAAAGAGAGCTGTAATTTTATTTTTATGAAAGAAAAAACGATGAAAATTTTAGTACTGAACGCCGGAAGTTCTTCGTTGAAATACCAACTGTTCAACCGAGATAATAACGAGGTAATCGCAAGTGGAAATGCAGAAAGAATTGCAATTGATGGAGGACTTATCAAACACAAAGATGGACAAGGAAATAAATCAGAATTTCCCGGAAATTTGGCTGATCATAGTGAAGCATTAACAAAAATATTAGAGATATTGGTAAGCCCTGAACAAGGAGCTATCTCAAGTCTTGAAGAAATTAATGCAGTAGGACACAGAGTAGTACATGGAGGAGAAGCATTCAAAAGTTCAGTACTCATTACCGATGAGGTGAAGAATACGATCAGAGATTTAATTCCCTTGGCACCATTACATAACCCCGCAAATCTAATAGGGATTGAAGCATGTGAAAAAACGCTTCCTGAAGTACCCAATATCGCAGTATTTGATACCGCGTTCCATCAAACAATGAAACCTGAACATTTCTTATATGCAATTCCTCGTGAATATTATGAAAAACTCGGAATCAGAAGATATGGATTCCATGGAACTTCTCACGACTATGTCAGCCATAGAGCTTGTGAAATTCTAGGAAAGGAATATAAAAATACGAAGATTATTACCTGTCATGTTGGAAACTGAGGAAGCATCACAGCTATCAAGAATGGGAATGTAGTAAATACATCTATGGGATTTACTCCTCTTGAAGGACTGATGATGGGAACCAGATGCGGAGATATTGACCCTGCCATTATACCTTTCTTAATGAAGAACGAAGGATTAAGTATCAATGAAATAGATGCGATGATGAATAAAAAATCTGGAATCCTAGGATTGATGAATAACATTTCTAGCGATCACAGAGAGGTTGAAGAGGGATTTGTTGCAGGAAAAGAACTAGAAACTGAGGTAATCAAGGTGTATACCAACAGAATTCTAAAATATATTGGAGCATATACAGCATATATGAATGGTGTTAATGTAATTGTCTTAACAGCTGGTACCCTAGAAAATTCAGCAGTTGAAAGAAAACTTATTGTCGATCAACTAGAATGGCTTGGAGTAAAACTCGATGAAGAAAAGAATAATTTCAGAGGAGAGGAGAGGGTAATCTCTACACCAGAAAGTAAAGTAACCGTAATCGTAGTTCCAACCAATGAAGAATATATGATAGCGAAAGATACCTATGAATTAGTACACTAGTCTCCAAATCTAATAATCTAAAAGAAGAAATCAGTAAAAATATACTTTACAGGTAAGGCAAAATTATAATCTAAATGGTCTAGTTCCTAAGCAGATAGGATAGGAAGAACATCACCAAAAGGCTTCTCCTGTCCTTGAATTCCTCCTGAGCTTCATAATGAGTTCACAGTTTGATTGGGGACAATTTGGAGCTTTGTGCAAAGTTCAATTAAATTCAAAATATCTTGTTTCACACCCCATTCTATAATTTGAGCAATAATATTCAGAAAAAGTCGAATCAAATTGAGATAGAACAAGTTTTCCTCCACAATGAGGACATTTAGGAGCATTAGTTGTAGAGAACAATGTCATAGAACCTCCTGAGGTATTGGCAACAAGATTTACCGTTTTTTTATCTAATGATAATAAGTCTTTTAAAAAGAGAGATTCCTTTTTTTTGTTATAGACAAGAAAAGCCTTATTTTTTCCTCTCGTGATACCTACATAAAAAAGCCTTCTTTCTTCTGAAAATGGATAACTCTTCTTTTCGTCTTCAATAACCAATCATAAAATAGGATCATCATCAAAACTACTTGGAAAATTATAGCGAGCATTCTGATTGACATAATCAATGATAACATAATCAGCTTCTAATCATTTGGATTTATGAATGGTTAAATGTCTGACCTTCAAAGTTATACTGTATTCGCCATAAAGTAATTTTGCAGTGCTATATCAATACTTATTCTCTCTTTAGTCTATTTACAAATTTTCCTACTTTTTGCTTAGCAAGTTTTAACTGCTTTGCATATTCTCTTCTACGAGTTTCTGCTTCCTCTTCTTCTCTCCTAAGCTTTTCAACTTTTTCTTTAGTTTTCTTTTCTCGATAAAGATAAATACCGATACCTATTAAAATGAAAAGAAATATAAAACCTCACATTAAGTATATTTGTACAGCAAAAAATAAAAATAGTATAATTTAAAACTACCCAATCAGTGTATAAAAGTGGCTACTTTTCTCAATAGAAAAGTAAAAAAATTCAAATAACTTTTTGAATTAAATCTTAGAGAAAAGAAAGAGCAATTGTCAACTATATCTTAAATCAAAACAGAGGAGAGGGTAATTATTCTGTAAAAAGTTAATTATATTCTCAAATTTGAACATATTAAATTTTTAAAAAAATTAGGTAAATTGTAAGATTTTTTCAATATAATTTTCTTCATCTCGTAGTTCAATTCATAGCCTTTCCGCTTCTTTTTTTGCCTTTCGCGAGCTTTTTCCTGTTGTTATAAAGATTCATAAAATATTTTCATATTTATATTGCTTTTTATAGAGGGCCATAGCTCAGAAAAACTCTCTAACTTCCCCTGTCTTAACCCGCCAAGATCATCGCCAATGTTTACATTGAACTAATACTATTTTATTTTCTTTTTTTCCTCTAACATCTATTCATCAATCTTTAAATCCCGATCCTAAATAAATTTTATATCCTTTTTGTTTTAACACTTCTGCTATTTGTTTTTCAAATCTCCTTCGTGAAGTATTTTCTATATTTATTTCTTGTTTCTTGTTTATTTTCTCTATTCTTTTTTTTATATTTTCTCTTTTTATTTTAAATAACGATAAACTTATAACAACTATAGTAATGAAAATTAATGAAAGGAATCAATAAACTAAAAACATTTTCATAATCTCCTTATTAAAAATAAAAGTCCTACAACATATTATACATATTAAGATAAAGTATGTCAAATTTTTGAAGTTTTTTTGCACACCAGAAGAAGAGGAAGAGGAGTGGTTCGCTTTGATTTTCCATTTCCCATACCATTTTTTCCTGTTCATTCTTAAAAACTCAACATCAAACCTTCTGAAGGAAGTAATTTTTAAAAAATCTCTTAATTTTTATTTTAATAGTTAATATTAGTTCTTTAACAAAGTCCAAGGAAAATCCAGCGAGAGCTAGAACTGTAATTACTTATACTCTTTGGTACTTTTATACTCTCTTATACCTTGCACAATGTGATCAGAGTTTTGCAAAGTAGACCTCGTGAAACGAGGGATACTTGCAGAGTGGAGTCCCTGTTTGGAGTTTTTTCTTTCATATCGACAATTGAGCTGATCGTGAGCGATAGCGAACACTTATAGGGGAAAGGGGCAAATCGCCTCGGAGAGGCGACAGGGGCAAAGAGTGCCGTTAGGCACTGATTTCGTCATGTAAGGTTTGTTTGAAAGTATTTTCTTCGGCATTGTTATAGAAAGGAACTCCTGTGATTTTGTATTTTTTACTTTCGTTGAATGTGAGGAGATTATCCTTGAATTTGTCTTTTATCTCTCTGAGGAATTCTTCTTTTCGTTTGTCATTTTCTTTCAGATGTGCTCATTTTGGTTCTATAAACATCTGATAAGTAAGCTGTTCTCCGTTTTTTTGTTTGAGGAATAAGACAAAGTCTGGAGCGAATGCTTGTCCATCTTTGAAGTTATATATCTTAAAATGGAGTTCATTTCTCATGAGGTAAATATCATCAAATTGTTCTTGAAGTCTTTGTATCATTCTATCAAACATACTGACAAATGCTTTTTCCTCTGTTGTTCCGAAATTTGCATTGAAAGCGAATCGTTCTTTGTCTGCAACAAATGATTCTTGTCCATCTTCTCTCTCGTCTCCTTGTCTGATACGGAGTACTTTATCATGGAATATATCTTTGAGTTGGTGTGGGTTAAATACTTCTGTTCCGGTAAATTCTTGCATATTGGATTTGAGTTCTTTTTCTATTTCATCGAGCATATTGTGAAGAGCTTGCATAATTTCTTTGTGTGGGATATGTCATGATGGATCAAGTAGACCTTCAAAAGTTATTTCTAATCAGCCCATAAAATCGGCACTGGTGATAAATTCTGTCGTAGATGTGAGATTTGGGAAGTATATAGTGATATTGTTGAATGAGAAAAATGGATGCTTGGCGATTGCGTTTTGGATGACATGAAATGGAAGATCGGTAATTTTTTTGTCTTGTCTGTATGTGGACATTTCTCTGATGCTTTGTGTCGTATCCATGAGTGATGCCTTTTGAGTTTTTCCAGTAGCAATTTTATGGATTATGTTCTTCTTGGATATACCAAAATCACTAAATGATTTTACTTTCTCATAGTTGTTTTTGATGGGTTTGTTGAGATAAATAATCCCTGTTTGGAAAAAGTTGGTTTGTGTAAATGAGTCTTTTAGTTTAAGCTCTTTTTCTACGATATTTTCATCTATCAATCATTTGTCGATAAGCGCTTTTCTTAGTTCTGATATATATTTTGTATTGTTTATGCTATGATAGTGTAGTTCTTCTAATATTTTTAGATCATTTTCCAGATCGTTATCAAATTTCCTGGTGTACTTATTGGTATATTCTCCATAAGTAAATGGATTGTATCTTGCCCCACGACCAATGAGTTGTGCTTCAGCGATAGTAGTTTTTCAAGGTTTGTATGATCCATCTTTCATCCAATCTCCATCTCTGAGATCATAGAGTCTGACTATATCAAAAAGATTCAGAACATCCCATCACTCATTGAGTTTGTTGACTGAGAAAATTGCTCTAATTTGATTGTTTTTATCTTCTAGAGAATTGAGTAATGTCTGTTGTGATAGTAGTTCTTTTTTGTCTGACTGCTTTATGCTTGCTTTGTCAAGGTTTTCCTCGTTTACATTGATGCACTTGTTGGGAGCAAAGTTATGTTGGAGTTTTTGGATAAGTATGGTATCGGTAATTTTATTTTCTGTAAAAAAGTTGAGTGCTTTGATAATCAAAGGATCCGTCACTTTTTTTCTCAATTCATCAAGTCATTTTGGACTGAGATTTTCTATAATGCTATTAAACAATATTTGATTGTTTTTGGACTCTTCAATTTTTTGATTTGCTTTGAATAAGATAACAGGCTTGAGAAAAATATTGTGTTTTCTTGCTATTTCTTCTCTATACTGATTGAGAATAATTGCTTGTAGGACTCTATCGCTTGTATCTAGATCGCTTGCGAGTGTGTAAATATCTTTGGAGTATCCATCCAGTCTAAATTGTTTGAGATCATAGCGAAAGAGGACTTTGTCCGCATATTTATCCATCACTGCTTGATTGGCATCATCAAAAAGTGTTGCAGTAAATTCTAGAAGTAGATTTTCTGTATTTGCTTTAAATATTTTTTCTACGGTATTTTCTCGACTAGGTTTTCCTATAAGCTCAGTCTCTTGTTTCTTCTTCTTAGTCGCTGCTTGGATATGGTGAGCTTCATCTGAGATAAGAACTACTTTGTATTTGCGAAAATCTTCTCGAGTGATCTGATTTTCTTTCTCGTTATATAAGTCGCTATGAAGTTTTTGTATAGTGGTGAAACAGATATTGATAGCATTTGGATTGCTGTTTTCAAAATTGTCTACTTCCACGATAGGGACGGTTATGTTGTCTATAACGATTTGTTGTGCAAAGAGAAATTTTTTGGATGAGGAGTTAAGAAAATTATCTTTGGTCTTGATGATGATATTGTTGGAGTTGACGAAAAAGAGAAAATTTCTGTGTCATTTCTCGTATAGATCTACTATGAGTCATGCCATGATGAGTGTTTTTCCGCTTCCTGTTGCCATATTGAAACAGAGATGATATGGTGGAGTTTGTTTTCCCTCAAATTGATTGTTTACATAGTAGTTATATCTCGAAAATGCTTCTATCTGATAGGGACGGATTGCAAATTCTGGATTGAGATTATCTTTGATGGTAGCAGAAATATTTTTGGGTATTGCACCAAATTGGGAGAGAGTATCGAACTGTTGGTATAGGAGGGTTGTGGACATGTTTTTATAAGTTATAATTGAATACATGATTGATACATTTCTGCTATTTTCTCAAATCGACTTTTTATTTCGTTAAAATCATTATCATTTAATGATTCGCGTGATATATCTTTTGATAATTTGCAGTTCATAATTTGCTTTATAATCATTATTGCTTTTTTGCTTTTGTCTCATCATTCATTTCTTGCTTCCACATATATATCTATAGGACTAGATTCTAGAACTTTTTTTGGTAGGTCTATTTCATTGTAATCTAAACTTTCATCTATTGTTATTTGGAATTCTGCTTCTATTAATTCTTTTGGAATATAGTTTTCCATTTCTCTTTTGTTAGTTAACTTACAATGACTTCAATCTCATCTTGTGTTTATTGTTGATTCTTCACCAGCGTATTGATTGTCTGGATCTCTATCATATAAGTGAAATTCTGCTATATTTGAATCCTGTAAATAATGTTTTTGTACTCGAACTTTTAGATTTGATCAGCTTAGAGGAATAATAGAAAATTTTGATAAATCTACTATATTCCCAAATTCTTCTATGCCTTTGTTAATGTTTGAGAGAAAAATTATATCATTTTTTCATTCTACACATACCACGATTTTTGATAGTGTTGGTAAAATTCAAAGTTCATTTGCTATTTTTAAATATACATTATCGTTATTGTTTCCTATTACCATATTATCTCAATTTTTCTCTATTAAGTTAATAGATTTCCTTGGTGTTAATTGCGCTAATGCTGGACTGTGCGTAGTTAGTAGTATTTGAGTGTTGTTAGCTTCTGATAACTCAATAAGTGCCGACAGTAGTTTCTTCTGATGTTCTGGATGTTGAGATGTTTCAGGCTCTTCTATGGCATAAATTATATTTGTTTTGTTGTCTAATTTTTTTCTTTTTTCTGCTTGAGCTCTAAAAAAGTTTATTAGAACCAATCTTCTTACTCCACTTCATCTTTTATTTAATGGAACTCAACCATCACTCATGATTTCTATAGTGCTAAAGACACTATTCCATTTTAGTTTATCGTTATCAGGCATTGATGGATGTAATTCAGAAGCAATTTCTGGATTCATTTCACTAAGCTTTTTTAGTGTTTCTTCTGTAACAATTTTTGTTTTTTCCTTTATTTCGTTTGCTATATCGTTTAATTTTTCAATCAATTCAGGGTCTTTTAATATTTCCTGTATAGTTAGTTTAAGCGGATCTTGTACTTCATTGTCTTTGTCTTTATTTGGTCTGTCGGATTGAAAGAGTGCAAATATCGGCATATGGATACTTATCTGATCTCGTATATTTTTTGCTCATTCTTCCTTTATGGATATCTGTTTTGTATCACAAGTAGTAATACTGTAACTTTCTCTAATGGTTTTTCTTAATTCTGAAGCAATTCTCCTGTCTGCACAGGTTAGTCATTTATTATCGACTATTGTTTTTAATTCCGCTATTTTTTTACTTAATAAATCAGAAATATGCTCATCATTATTTGGATGCTGACAGACTATATATGTTTCTTTTTCGCTTCAAGATGTGTATTTTTTGTGTATTTCTAGAAGTCAGTCTTTATTTAATAAATATTCTTGTGAGAGTGTCGTCTGTACAGAGGTATCCAAAATTATTTCTTCTGGAAAATTCTCAAATACTACTCAAATTATTGTTTCTCATCAAATATTTGTTATTGTATGATCATCTTTACTAAATTTTACGACAGCGTCTTTTCAATTAAAGAATATATCTAATGCTTCTAGAATCGTTGACTTCCCTATATCATTTTTTCATATAAAAACTGTCATATCTTGATTGATATCTATCTCTGTTTGGTTTTTATAACTACGGAAGTTCTCAAGTATAAGTTTTTTTACTATCATGAATAATTTTTAATGCTAAACTTTACTGTAATTGTACTTATCTTTTATATTATCATGAAAATAAGTCCCGATTGATCATGCATTCATTATTCCATTGTACTCTGATTCGGATACTCAGAAATATTGATATATTCAACCATGATTAAATTCTATTTCGAGGATCTGAGTTTCTTCATCATAACCGATCGAATTAATGTTACTAGAACTTACACTTTGTCTTTCCATTTTCATTTTTATAACTGATAAAACTTTCTATTCATCTCCTTATCTTCTTCACTAATAGCAAAATCTTGATCGTCTCTATCGCTGAGGTTGATGTAGAGTTGGTTTTTGTTAAGGAGTTCAACTAGAGCTTGTTTTTGTTTGTCAAGAGACAGTCCCATAAACTCTTCCATTGCAGTTTCTAATTCACTGAGATCTACATTTCGGTCGAGAAATGATTTTTCTTTCATATCTTCTCGGATAGAGAGCAATTTCTTTGTATCTACTGCTTCTTTAATGCGATCAATGAAATTTTCGTTATATTTTGCTAATTCACAATAGATAAAATCTCATCATCATTGTCGATCTATTTCTTTTGATATACCTGTTTGCTTACCTTGTATAATATCTTTTAGACGATTCACTGTATAGCTATCTATGTAGTCCATTTGTTCAATTCAAATATATTGTCTTCATGTTTTGTGTGCAGCAGCAACTGTTGTTCCTGTTCAAAGGTGATAATCCAATACGATATCTCATTCATTCGTTGTCATTTCTATAATTCTTTTTAGTAGAGATTCTGGTTTTTGTCATCATGAAAAATCTCTCATTAACTCTGTATGGTGAGATTGATTCTCTTTATATGCTCTAGGATCTGCATATACTTGTTTAATGTCTGTCCATACCGTTGATAGTGGAACACCTTTACTTTCGTCCAAATATTGCTTTACCCATATAGAATTTCAATTTTCATCTTTTCATCTCATTCTCCTTTGGTATTTCCTTCAATCATCATCTGTATATTTGAACCAATCAGCTACATATTTCTCTGAATATGGAATATAAACTTTATTCTGTGTTCTTTGTGAATAGTCTTTTGCGTAGTGTAAAATAGTATCATGTATGTTAACTGGTTTTGCTCCAGCAGCTCTTCATCATGATGGTGATCAATATGCCCATATTATTTCTTCTACAAAGTTTTCTCTTTTAAAAACATCATCACATAGAACTTTTAAATAATGAATTTCATTGATGTCTATGTGGATGAATATATTTCAATCACTTGATAACAAATCTTTAGCTACTTCTAACCTATTTTTCATAAAGGTAAGCCGTGCTGAATGCCCAAATGAATCATTGTATCAAAAGGTGTCATTTCCTGTATTAAACGGTGGATCAATATAGATCAATTTTATTTTCCCAGAAAATTCTTTTTTGAGACTATGAAGTGCGAGGAGATTATTTCCTTTGATGATGAGATTTTCTCTGATAGTTCATTCTTCATCTCTCTTGATCTCTCTAACAGCTTGCTCGCCATCGACAGTGTATCTTTTTCGGTTGGTTAATACTTTGGGTTCAAGGAGTTTGTCTATCTCGTCTTGTGCAAGTACTTGGTTGAAAAATATCTCTTTGCGTTTTTGGTCTTCTTTGGTCATACCTCATTCGAGGATACAGTCTTTATATGGTCGTACAAGTGCCACTTCTCATCTTTCACGAAGTGATTTTTCGTCTATTGTCAGTCCTATTTTGTTTTTGAACTTAGTGTAGCTATCGTTGAGAAAGTTCTTGTCTGCTACATAATCGACAAAGGTGTTTATATCAAATACTCGGTGTTTTTCTATTTCAGAAAAAAACTTCTTCTTGATGGCTGGGTCAGAAATGAGAAGTTTGATAAGATCCGGATTGATCTTGTATGCAGCATCAATGACAGCCGATTGTAATAGATCGCCCTCTATATCTACAAAGGCATCGTGTGTTTTGAGTAATGTAATGAGATTTTCGTGAAATGACATAAGCAAGGAGTGTATAAGTAAATAATTATTCTTCACCAATTATATCCATATATTCGTCTATCTCTTTTTCTTTGAGTTTACTTGGTCTTTGTGCGGTGATACTGACAGATTTTTTAACAAGGTCTTGGTATTGATCGTAGTCGAGTTCATGTTCTTTAAATTTCTTAGTGAGTTTGAAGCGATCTATGTCTACAACATCATCAAGCATGTTTTCACTTGCAAGTTTACTTTCAAGTTCATTTTTCTTTTCTGGTAGAGGAGAGTAGTTCTCTGATTTTCCTATGATGACCTTGTTCTCGTTTCCATAGAGTCTTTTGTATCCTTTTTCTGCTGCATAGTTTCCGAGAATTTTAGCGTATGAATCTTTTTGTTCTTTTAGCCTTTTGATTTCATAGGCCATCTGTGCCATTTCGTCGATGACTGCTTTAATGGTGGTTGGCTTCATATCGTCAAGATTGACTGCCTCATCGTGGATATAGTTGTGCGCAAAGAGGGGGCAGATCATCTTGAAAGGGCAGGAGTCACATCGATATCATTGAACTGGTTTGAATGCTTCTTTGTCTCCATTGGATCGTCTTTGTGTCTTTTTAATAATTTCTTGGATGATAGAGGAGTACTTGATTCTTGTTTTTTCCATTTCCTCGTCTGTCACTTCTCGTGCTATTTCGTTTCTGAGGTGAAGATAGACAATTTTGGCGATGAGTTTTTTGAATTTACTGCCATAGTTTTGTTTGATGGCTCGTCCGTAGAGGTTGATCTGATCTTTGAATGTCTCGTCGGTATCTTTGGGATATCTTTTGCTTGTTTTATAATCAACGATAGTGAAGGTGTCATCTTGTGTATCAATACGATCTATCTGTCATCTAAATTTGATGTCATCGTCGAGTTTTGGGAAAACTTTTTCTTCGGTGGACATCACTATTGACTGATCAAATGGATGATAGGTAGAGTAGTACCAGTTGATGTATTCTACTCCCATATGCGCAAAATCAGCCACTTGTTGTTGGTCGAGCTGACTTCTTTTGTTTTCTTCTTGGATTTTGGTGATTTGTTCGTTTCGGATACTGTGATATTCTTCCAATATACTTTCTTTGGATGGTACTTTGAGTCTTTGGACTTCTTTGTAGAGAAATTCGAGTGCGCCATGCACGCTCGTACCGAGCGCCAGATGTAAGCTTGCTTCAGCTGGTACTGGTATTCTGTCGATATACTTATAGGCATACCTAAGTTCGCATTGTTTGTATAATTGTACTTGCGAATGTGAGTATACCATAGTATTTACGCGCAAAATAAAAATACGGTTTTTTATACCTTATTTTTTTACCGGTGAAATGCAACCAGAAGTATATATTTTTTGCCCCTTTTGCCCCTTTTTTTTGCCCCTGGCGAGCGATAGCGAGCTATAAAGAAGAAGATCAGCTCAATACCCAGCGTTTTGATGTATCGGAGGACTTTTGTAAAAGTACTCCACGGCGCGAATGCAAAATCTGTATTGTGCAAGAACGCAATCACTAACCAAACTCAACCGTATTTTGTACAGAAAATGGCAGAGGAGAGGAGATAGGAGACAATGCGAGTGTGTAAAACATCAATCCTCCGTCGGAGAGGACTCCCCTTATGCTACCTGTGAGTGAATATATGAGCGAACGGATGCACAAGATTTAACTTGTGCAAGCGTAGCTACAAAGCCCTTTAATAATGAAGCAAGAGGAACAAGGTCAAAATGCTGGATGTTTTACCTTGCACAATGTATCTTGTGCAAAGTATATAATAGAAAGAGAAAAGAGAAGGGAAAATAAAGAAGAAATAGACCCATCCTAAAATAGATGGAAAAAGTATTATAAACACCCAAATCAACAGTGA
>JAQUDD010000004.1:41221-112147 GCA_028685875.1 Candidatus Absconditabacteria bacterium | reverse complement strand
GTCTCCTGTGACTGTTAGTCCTGCTTCTGCCTGTGCAGGGATCCCTCCTATCCCCAGAACTAGGGTGAGAACACCAAAAAACCAATACTTTTTCATGAAACATAGATAAAAAATAAAAATACCAAAACACCTAATAACTAGCGATAAGAAGGTGTATTACAAGAGAAGGAGATATTTTACCGTGTATTTTTAGAAAAGAAAAAGACAAGATATTGACGAAATAACTATATATTGACGAAATAACTATACCAACTTTACGGGAGCACACATGCCACCCCAAATTTGCTTTCCTTATCTGATGGATCGAGAATAATCCACTCAATGTTTTTGGCTTTTGTCACTCCAAGAAGATCATCAGAAAACTGCTCAATAGCACTTCTCTCCCCACTAGAGCAAGAAATGATAATCTTGCTGAGTTCTGCTCCCATAGAGATTTGTGATTCAGATTTATATCTTCTTACTAATTCTACTACTTCAAGTGTGGTTTCCATCGCTGTCTGGATTGCCGCGCTTCACTGCGTTTCGTTCGCAATGACGGTGGTAGGATATGGCGTTTTGTGGATAGAGTGGATATTCGTCACAAAATACTCCTGATAGATTTCTTCAGTTACATGCGGAAGATAGGGTGCGATGAGCTGAATAATCTTATAAAATACTTCGTGCAAGGTTTTCTGTCCGCTATTTTTCTTCACTTCTCCGTTTTCAAAGAGTTCTGGTTTGTAGAGTCTTACTTTGATGAGTTCGAGATAATTGTCACAAAAATCTGACCAGAAAAATTCCTCAAAAGCAATCTTTGCAAGCCCATATTCATAAGCATCCAGATAGCTATGCATTTTGTTGATCGTTTCTTGTAATCTTCCTAAAATTCGTTGATCGGTAGGGTAGAGATAGTCCTGAGAACGTCCAGATCCTTCCCAACCTTCAAGTTGCATCTTCATAAATTGGAACGCATTCCACAGTTTAGTAACCAGTTTTTGTCCTTTTTTGAGTTCTTCTTCATCAAACACCATATCTTTTCCTAGCTGCCCACTAGCAGTTCGATACCTGATAGCATCAGCACCTCGTTGTTTAATGAGACTTTCCGGTTCTACTTTTGCATTTCCTGTGGATTTAGAAATCTTTTCACTCTTCCCAGCCAATACATGCCCAGAAATCATTACCTCCTTAAACGGAATTTCTCCCGTTCTGAGATAGCTTTGCAAGGTGGTATAGAGAAGCCAGGTCCTGATAATATCATGTGCTTGAGGTCTGAGCGACATGGGGAGGAGTCTTTCTCCTTTCCGACCGTCTCTCTTGAGAAACTGCTCATTGATAAGCGGAGAAAGTCCAGAGGTAAACCAGGTATCAAGTACGAGTGTTTCCGGTTCTACCTGTTCTGCACTATAGCCCTCAGGAAGCATGCTAGTTGGATCGACAAATCCTTTTTCAAGTTGTGCTTCACTAGGAAGAATAATTTCTTTCGTTTCTGTATGATACCAAACAGGGACAGGAATTCAGAAGGTCCTTGATCTGGAGATATTCCAATCCCGTTCAAGATTATTGATCCAGTCATTAGACCTTTTTTTCATGAACTCCGGATATCGTGCCATTTTCTCATTCTGCTCAAGCAAGAGTTCTTTTTTATCCAAAATATTTACAAACCACTGATAGACAGGGATGATTTCTACCGGAACTTTTCCTCTCTCAGAGATTTTCTTTGATTGAATAATAGGATCCCTTTTTACGACAATTCCTGGCTGAGTTTGGAGATATTCCATGATTCTTTCCCTTGCCTCTTCAATCTTAAGTCCTTCAATGACTGCACAGTCAGAATGTTCTATTTTCCCATATCTGCTGATGATAATTTTTTCTGGAAGATTGTGCTTCTGTACCCAAAACATATCGACTTCATCCCCATAAGTACAGCACATTACTACTCCGGTTCCCTTATCCATTTTTACCTTGTCATCAGCAAGCAGAGGTACTGCTTTCCCCAGTGGAGTGGTGATAGTTTGTCCTACATACTTAGTAAATCTCTCATCTTCGGGATGGACAAATACGCACACACACGCAGGAAGCATTTCAGGTCTGGTGGTCGCAATCACAAGTTTCTCTCCATTTTCTAGGGTGAAATTGAGATAATTGAAAAATTCATTAAATTCTTTTTCTTCAGTTTCTGCCTGAGCGATGGTGGTTTGATTTTTAGTACACCAAAGAGAAGGGAATTGTTTACTTACAATATGCCCAGCTTTATACATTTCTACGAATCTCTTTTGCACTAATTGTTGCACCTCTGGCGAGATAGTTGCATAGGTTCTTTTCCGGTCTATAGAGAATCCCAAGGATTGCCGAAGTGTTTTGTAGATATCTCTATATTTTTGGTTCACTTCAAGACATTTTTGTACAAACTCCTTTCTCTCCATTTCTCTGATATTTACCTTGAGTTCTCTTTCTACGAGCTGTTCGGTAGGAATTCCGTTGTCGTCATATCCCATCGGATAAAAGACATTGAATCCTTTCATTCTCTTGTACCTCGCGATGATTTCTGCCTGAGTATACGAAAAAATATGTCCAATATGCAGTTTCCCACTTACGGTTGGCGGAGGAGTATCAATAGAGTAGATATGTTCTAAATTGGTATCGCTGATGTCAAAGGCGTTGGTTTGGTGGTCTTCCCAAAATTTCTGCCATTTTGCTTCAGATTCTTGAAAATTATATTTATTGGCCATGAGTGATAAAGGAATAGGTAAATAGGTTAATAGTTTTGATAGTTATTATTTGTCATCCTGAACCCGCTAAAGCGGGTGAAGGATCCAGGTAAATAAGGACTCCTTTCTTTACCTCACCCTAGCCCCCTCTCCCGCTGAAGACGGGACAGGCTAGGAGGAGAGGGAATTATGGAGAGCTGATGAACTGTTTTTTTGGATTCTTCGCCTTGCTCAGAATGACGCAAAGTTTACTTGATCGAGACCAAGTCGCTCGCAATGACAGTAAAGAGAAATTTAGAAGCGGACGCCAAACGCGGAGAGATGTATCATATCATATTTCAGAAAGCTAAAAGTCTGAGCGAAAGTGTAGACATTAGCTCTTGAATTTCAAGAAGAAGGAAAATTTTCTCTAAAATAAAAAAATCGTTCCTGATAGGTTACAGAAACGATTCTTATAGGGTGTTCAGATTCTCTATCTGACATAAGTCTTTGCTGCTCCAGCTTCGCTTCGAGCATTTTTTAGTCTGAATTCTCTACGGAATTCTCTTAAACGCTCATTATTCTCTTGTTGTTTCCTCCAATCTTCTGGAGTTTTTATCAATTTTTCCCCTTTTAAGAGGGAAGTTTTGTTTACTTTTTCTATTCCCATTTTTTTCTATTTTAAATTGTTTTTGTTTTATTATATTTTCGTTTTGTATAGTTGTTTATTGAGTAATATCAATCTTTTGTTTCTTGATTACTTATTTCCTCGTGAATGTGTGTGATGTCGCAAGGAGGGGAGTTATCTTTGCACGGAGTGCAAGAAATCTCTGCATGCGCACCCAGAAATTTGTCCCTTTTGCCATAAAGATTCAAAAGATTTTAGGGCATGTTTTTCTTGTAGGGGAAATGACTTAGGTTTAGAGGGAATTTTGATTGGCTTCAATTACACGAGCGTAATGAAAAAGCTGATCCTAAAAGTGAAATTTGGACATAAGAAAGATGTGGTTCCTTTCTTGGCGCAGAGGTTGGCGTTGTTGGTGCAGACGAATGCTATTCTTTCTAAGTATCTACAAACCTCTTTTGAAGAAGCAAAATCCCCCCTTCCCCCCTTTACGAAAGGGGGTGTATATGTTTCCTATATTCCTTCCCATCGGAGGAGGAGGTATTTAGAAAAGGGCTATAATCAGTCGGAGCTTTTGGCAAAAGCACTTGCAAAGGAATTAGGATTGTCTATGCTTTCTCTGGCGAAGAAACAGCGTTATACCTTATCTCAACTCAAGCTTTCGAGAGATCAGAGAGCTAAAAATCTGAAAAATGCTTTTGTAGCTCAGCATTTAGATCTTTTGCCGAAGTGATCGTTAGTTTTGTTGGTGGATGATGTGACGACAACGGGATCGACCTTGCTCGCTATGGCGAAGGTGTTGAAATCAGAGAGGGAGGATTTGCGTATTTGGGGAGCGGTATTAGCGAGGAATATGGGATAGAGAGAGGAAAGGAGTAAGAGATGAAAAGTAGAAAAGATCTTTGTCATCCTGAACCTGCTTGAGCGGGGGAAGGATCCAGGTAAAAAAAGAAGTCTGATATCTTCTGGATTCTTTCCCTTCGTTTCACTCTGGGTCAGAATGACGAACATT
Source organism: Candidatus Absconditabacteria bacterium (assembly GCA_028685875.1). Classification (GTDB taxonomy): domain Bacteria; phylum Patescibacteriota; class Gracilibacteria; order Absconditabacterales; family Absconditicoccaceae; genus UBA3291. Next base: position 107,844 of record JAQUDD010000004.1, on the reverse strand, counting down.
CATTCTGGATTGCTTCACTTCGTTCGCAATGACGGGATATCGTCCTGGATTGCCCCGCCACGCTGTCCGACTTTGTCGAGACTACATTGCTCGCAATGACATATGATATAAGAAGATGGTGCAATGGTAGCACGTCGGTCTCCGAAGCCGAAAATGGGAGTTCAATTCTCCCTCTTCTTGAAGGTACTGACTTCCACCCAAGGTGGATTTTTTTCTTTTCAGAAAATAATCTGAGAAAACTCTTCGAAAAATTGCATTTTTTAGCTGCTCTAGGTATAATTAAATGAATTTTATTCTCTGCAAAAAATCTTATGGTGAGTACAGATGATGGAATCTTTCCTACTCCAACAGGAGATCCTACTACTTGAGCAACGCAAGGTACGGGAACAACACAAACACAATCTGATAATACAACAACTCAAAATCTTCAGAAAACTACAAATACTGATTTTGATCTGGGTTTTGGGGATGAAGAAGTTTCACAAAAAGCTGAACTCCCTGTATCAGAGGAGTTTGCATTAGAAGAAACACCTGCCAAAACAGAACTGCAGGCAGAACTCGCAGATTTTACTCTTGATTTCCCCTCTGAAAAAGTGGAATCAGTGCCAGATGTTTCTTTAGAGATATCAGAAGATATTCCCTCCCCAGAGTTACCTTCTTCCCTTCCTGTTGAAGAAATTTCCCCACCCGAAATAACAGAAAACCCCACATCTGAAACGATAGAACTTTCTTCTCTTCCGAGAGAGACTGCTCCAATACTAGAGGAAACCCCAGTATCTGAACCTGCAGAAACTTCTTCCTCAGACTTAGATCTTTCCAATGATTTTCTTTTAGATTTTTCGGAACCAACCACGGAGCCTACTCCAGAAGCCAATGGAGATGTACAACCTTCAGTATCTTTACAGGAGGAAATACCACAACAAGAGGGTATATCAGAGGATACTTCTGGTTCCTTAGATACTTCAACGCTCTTAGAGAGTACGTGAGAAGAAGCTCCTAACTTGATCGATTCCCTCCCTCTTGATTCAGGAGAAAATACCTTAGAATCTACGTTCCCATCAGCTCTTACAGAAAATTCAGATACAAACACTCCTCTTAATCTCAATGAAAGCGAACTGCCTAATAATAATGAGGAAAGAGCTTTCCCAGAAAACACTTCCCCACCTTCTCTCTCCTGAGAGAGTCTAGAACCTACAACAACATTTCTCGGCTCAATAGAAGAAGATAACTCTGATGTTTTGGGTGGAGAAACTACAATGCTGTCAGATGCTTCTCCAACCTTTATTCCTGCAGATCAGACGACGGGAGAGGAAAGTTTTCTTACCTCCGCAGAAGAGGTTGTACCAGAACCTTTCCCTAATGATACTGCCCCACAAGATGCTTTCTCAACCACTGCATTTACTTCAGCAGAAGATCAATCCTTCCCAACATTTCAGCCTACGGAGGATTCTTCTGCCCAACCGAGCGAAGAAACTCCTTCATCTTATGATCCGACTCCAGAAGCCTTTGAACAGACAATGTCAGCATTGCAATCTGCAAAAGAGGCAGGGGATACTACTATGAGTTCCAGTGAATTAGATCAGAATATCGCTACTTCTCTCAAAGAAGGAGGTACGGAAAAAGTGCTTGATCTGGATCAGATGGTTGCAAAATTTAAAGGAGAGGAAATTCCAGAAGATAAATTTTCGCTCAATGATGATCCTTTTGCTCCGATGAAAAAAGCATTAGAAGAGGAAGAAAAAAAAGACCTTAAAGAAAAAGGAGTGGAATTGACAGAAGAAATTTCTCCCACCATTACTCCAGAAGTCGAAGAGCTTGCTCCCGTTACAGAAACTTCTCCCCCAGAACTTCAAAGCGAACCTATTCAAGAAGAAGTACCAGAGTCTCCAACAGAAACGGTTGATGAAGTGTTACCTGAAACGGATCCAGTCCAAGCAGAAGGAATACTATCTTTAGATCAGCTACTAACAAATGATACACTAAATATAGCACCACAACCAGAAAAATCTACAGAAAAAAAGAAGAAAAAGCAGAGTTCTATGATATTTGCTCTTGCAAGTGGAGCGATTGTCCTTGTAGGAGGATTGGTAGTGTATATGATGTATCCCGGGCTCTTTGATTTTTCAGGAACAGAAAATCCAGATACCCAGCATGCAGCACCTCCAATAGAAGATATTCTAAATGTTGATCCAAATGGAGAAGAAGTGTTAGAACCAACAGTACCTACAGAACCAGAGCAGCAAGAGGTTATTCCCCCAGAAGAGAACAATCCTTTTGAAACAGCAGAAAATACCCCTCCTCCCTTTGTAGAAGAAGAGCTGCCTACAATCCCAGAGGAACCAAGTATTTCTAGTTCAGAAATGACAGCGACACTCAATTCACTCTATGCACAAGGAGAAATTTATTTCACTATCGGGACAGAGGATGATGATGCATTTGTTATTAAATATGCAAGCTATGTCCAATACCAATCAGATATCTTACGTAATACACTTGCAAGTGGAGAAAGTTTAGATATAGACTATTATGTAACTACGATACAAGATCTTAATCAAGTTTTATCTACCGTGCAGGCGTATCTGAATGGAGAATATGAACCAACCCTTTCGCAAGAAATCTCTAGCGACTTCGACCAAGCCGCACTCGAACAAGAATTGACAGACTTCGTCTACAATGCCAACAGATAAAAAGGCTGGTTCAGATTTTCATCTTCTCAGTTCTCATCTAGAAAGATTTGTAAATTATCTCCAATATACCAAAAATGCTTCCCCAAAGACCATAGAAAATTATTCCCTACGAATCAATAGATTTATTGAATATATCTGAGACATTCCTGCCGATCAGGTAAAAAGTATGTATATCTTGGATTTCAGAATTTTCCTCACGAAACAGGGACTCAGTCCAAAAACCATTAATTATCATGTGGTAGGACTCAGATCCTTTTTTAAGTTTCTCCTGAGAAATGATATTGAGACAATAAGTCCAGATAAGCTTGATCTTGCAAAGATTCCTCCAAGACAGCTTTCTTATCTTACCGAAACCGAAGTAGAAAAAATTCTGAAAGCTCCGAATCAATTTGAAAAAAAACCACTGAAGGCACTAAGAGATCAGGCAATCTTACAAACACTTTATGGAACAGGACTCAGAGTGACTGAGCTCATTTCTCTCACGAAAAAGGCCATCAAACTTTGAGAAAAACAATTTTCCGTCATCGGAAAATGAGGGAAACTCCGTTCAGTATTCATGACTAATGCTGCAAGAGATGCAATCAAAAAATATCTTATGGTACGTGGAGATGATGCAGAATTTTTATTTATTTCCCTCTCTGGGAATAGCTATGGGAGGCCTCTGAGTAGAAATAGTGTTGAGACCCTGGTTAAACACTACGCTTCACTCACAGGAATCAACAAAAAAGTGACTCCGCATACCTTGAGACATTCCTTTGCAACTTCATTGATCAAAAACGGAGCCGATATCCGTTCAGTACAGGTATTGCTAGGACATTCTTCCATTACTACCACACAAATTTATACGCATGTTGAGGATAAATATCTCCAGAAAGTCCATGATCTATTGGAGAAAAAATCTGAGGAGAGTTTTGAGAGTCTAGACTATGACGATATTATGGAGGAGTAAAGATTACCTTTCTCCATCTCCTTTGAATACTCTAATATGGGTTTTAAATCAAACAAAAAGCACGTTTTTATTATTGATATTCTTGTATCCACTTCCAAACAAATGTTCCAGTTCTTTCCCGTTTAATAGAATCCTCCCTTGACTATCTATATCTTTACTATAATCTGGCAGTATGTTTTGTCCTTCTTCCGTACTAATCTCATCAAAGTTAATATCTTTATAACGTTCTTCCCATCTATCTGGATCGTAGAATTTTAGGTAAGGATACTTCTCGTCATTCACAAGAACACTAAAAATATTGTCTTGAAATGTTGTTCTCATCCGTGCAGGAATAACAATTCTGTTTTTATCATCTAAGTTGCGCACTGCTTTTCCTCGGAGCATAGAAATGATAGGATAATAAAAAAAATCTGATCCCAGTTATTGATTAATATTACTTTCCAAACCTTCTTTTTCTTCTACTAAACTCTTCCAAGCACTGATCTAAAACTTCTTCATTAAAGTCTGGCCAGAGTGTATCTAGGAAGATTAATTCAGAATACGCACTTTGCCAGGTGAGAAAATTGCTTAGTCTCTGTTCCCCACTTGTCCTAATAATAAGATCAGGATAAGATTGTCCTTGGGTGTAGAGATAGCTATTGAAAAGATCTTCTGAGATTTCTTCCTCCACTATTTTCCCTGACTGGGTGTCTTTGAGAATATTTTTACATGCCTGTACGATTTCATTTCTCCCTCCATAGCTTAGACAAAGATTTAAGGTATACTGAGTATTCTGGTCACTTGCAGACTCAACCTTTTGCATTAATGCTTGTAAAGATTCAGAAAATCTCTCTTTATCCCCCAGAATATTGATCTTTATGTTCTTCCCTTGGATCACCTTGTAGAGTAATTTTTCTAGAATTTCAGAAAAAATTTTCATCAGCCCTTCAATTTCTTCTCCTTCTCTCTTTCGATTTTCGGTGGAGAACCCATAGATACTAAGAGTGGGGATTCCCCTTTTTTGAGCAGCTTCCATAACATCTTCTACCGCAAGCACCCCCTTGTAGTGTCCTTCAAAGGTAGTGAGTCAATGTTGTTTTGCTCGTCTTCTATTTCCATCTATAATGATTCCAATGTGTTTTGGGGGAGTAAGTTCTTCCGAGTTCATAGTATGTGCGTAAAAAATAAATCGTTTTGAGTCTATAAAAATCTTTCTCAAACAAAAGACGAAATATCAAAGAAGTCAGACTCGTATCTATGTACCTGAAAAACTCTTCAAATATTTGACAAAATATAAAAATAGTATATAATAGTAATGTAATATTTTCAGGAAAGGGGAAAATATTACGAGGGAAGTTTTATAGACGCCTGTCAAAATTAAGCAGTACTGAAAGAATTCTTACTAAGCTTGGTTCGGTATGCAGTCTTTTGTTATGATGGCTATAAAATGATAATAAATCTGGTTCTACACACACCGATTTATTCCCTATCTTTTACACATGCTACAAAAAAGCAATACAAAGAAATCATTAGGATTTCTGACGATTGTGGCATTCCTCATGATATTGGTCGGTGTCGGATATACGGTATCAAGCGTTTTTGCAGTGAATAATCTCACAAACAAAAACACAGATACTTCGTCTCAGACTCATCAATCATCTTTTGTTGATGCTACGTCGAAAGAACCTTCTTCTGCTTCTGTAGAACAGAAACTTGCTGAACAAGCGATTTCTCTTCGAAATGGTATTGTGGAATTTGTACAAAATGGATCATTCCCTTCTTCATCGGAAACCAATGTTTGACCAATAGAGTCAAATTCTAGTAATCAAACTTCTTCCAATGATGAAACGGAATCTGTAGCAGTGATTAGTCTGGCAGAAGCTCGTCCTTACCCTTTGGTATACAACGACATCGCCAATAGTCCTGCTAAAGAAGCCATTTTGAATCTTTATTCCAATGATCTCATTCAGAAAGCAGAGAACTTCAATCTTAATAACTACGTACGTATAAGCGATTTCGTCAGGGTAGTGATGGATACTTATCGTCTACAACTATGATACAGTCCAAAAAACCTAGAGGGGTTGTCAGAAAAAAAATATTTTTCTTACACAACTGTTCCACAGGAGATCGTAATAAGGATAAATAGTGCGTATGAGTTATGATTTTTACAGAAACTTGCTTTAGAAGACACAGATTGAAATCCTCGTATTTGAGCATTCATTACTCCCACAGAAGCTCAGGATATTCTTTCTCTCATAGAGAAAAAATCACCAACACTGGTGCAAAGTCCTAAGAATCTGACTTTTGAGTCAGACCAGACGCTTCGTAAAGAGGAAATGGCTCAGATGCTAGTAGAAGCATTCGCTTTGGAAATCAATGAACATGCTTTACCGGTTTTTACAGATATTAGCTGAACGTCCTATCAGGATGCTATACAGATGCTCGCAAGACGCTGAATAGTCGCCTGAGTCAATGGGAAATTCTATCCTAATGCCAATGTCGAAAACAAAGACTTTGTCATTATGTTGACCAGATCACTCCTTGCAAAAGAAGGATCCCCAGTCGCTTTAGACAGCTTTTATTATATAAAACCTTTACAAAATGTTTCAACAACTTCCACGTTTGCTCCCTATCTTGAGTACTGTCTTAGGTATGAGATGTGCGATACGTTACTTGATGAAGAATCGTCAGGTGTTGCCTTCTCTCCTAATAGATTACTTTCTTGGGGACAGGTTACTTCAATCTTATCGGCTCTTACTACAGTCAAGTTCTCCACCCCAGATACTGGAAACCAGTACCTGACGAGAGGAGAGTTAGCTTATCTCTTAGTTAATGTCTTTGCTTTGGACGAGAAGCAAGAATCTGAGTCTAATACTTTAGCTCTGGATTCACTTATCTCCAAGGAACAAGCAAATTCATTACGAGATGCATTTAAGCAACTGATGAAAATATCATAATCCACTATCACACATTATTTTATACTCTTATTATCTATACTCATGAAAAAATATATTGATCCTACAACATTAAAATTCAATCACCATGCTTTAGAGTATGGGAAAAGAAACCAAAAAGCTCACAATATATCACAAAGAGATATTAAAAAGGTAAATGATGGTACTCTGAAATTTGCTCCCTACACAAAGGAATATTATGACCAAAATATTGCTAATACATTTACAATGAAGCCTTGGGATCAAGGAAATATTCTTCATACAACATCAAGAAATGTATTAAAAGTATTTAATCAAAGACAAGAAATTGTCCCTGTGTCAGCCGGAGTATCTGAAACTAAGATACCTTTCGTTCCTCAAAGAGGAGAAATCCCAACACAAGAAGAGTTTGTAGGAATGTTAAAAAAAGCAGCCTAGTAACTCATGATAATAAAAAAGTCTGATTCAGTATTTGAGTCAGGCTTTTTTTAATTTTCTTATATTCAATAATTATTTTCTCGATAGTCTTAGAAATCTTGGGAAGCTCAGTCCATAAAGCACGATCCCCAAGAGAAATAAAATCCCAAATCCAAGATAGGTTTCTTTATCGTTATACTGTTTTTTTAAGAGAATTTTTTGTTCTGCCTTTTCAACACAGGCAATAATCTCCTCCTCACTTTTTATGGATGAAGCAATTCCTTCCCTAGTAGGTCCTCGTTTACTCACGGAGCTAGCTCCATCACATTGTTGAATTTCCCAGTGTCCTGAATCCAAATAGGCTTGCTCACTAATGAATAGAGTATTTGCTGCAGTAGAGAGAAGCATCCCACCACTGAGCACGATCATCCCCATTGCTATCCCACTCAGCACCATGAGATATACTTGCATTGCAGAGGAAGTGATCATATCAAGAAAACGTGTCCCAAAGATCAAAAAAATACCTCATCAAGCAACTAAGAAAACGAAAAAAATCACTACACTTGCCATGAGAAACGAAATAGAATCTAAAGCTATTCTTTACTCTAAGAATCTTTGTGAATATTGCAAACAGCTTTTTTTCAAAGATGATCTCAAAAATGTCTCTTAACAAAAAAAACGAGTGGTGAGGGGATCGAACCCCCGATAGCGGTTCCGAAGACCGATGTGTTACCACTACACCAACCACCCGTATCTTTGCATCCAATGATACCTTAACTTTTGATCAGCACCTTAACCAGTGAAGTATTTACTACCTCCACAATCTCAGAGGCATTATCAAAGTTCCCTTCCCCAATGAACTCCTTCAATTGTGCCACTGCTTGCAGAGCAAGTTCTCTTTTAGTGATTTGCGAAAAGTTTTCAATCTCTTTATACCACTCCGCGAAAATTTCAAGCAACTCATAATCATTACTCGTAATTTGATAAGAGATTTTTCCTCCTGCGTTGTTACTGCTCGACTGCAAAAAAATCCCTTCAGCCTGTAAATCTTCCAGTATATTCTCTAATTGTTCTTGAATCTTCAAATATTGTCCAAACAGGGGAATATGAAATTTGATAGCATTCAACTGCGCTCCTTTTGCTTCAAACTTTCCCCAAAGCAGAGTAAGTCAAAATAAAAAGCTGAGTTTCTCTTGGATGCTCTCTAGTTCTACCTCCTGTTCTTCCGTCTCGAGAAGTACTCCCTTTGTATCCTTCCTAAGGGAAATATTGAGCTTCAGCTGAGTAAAAATCTGACTTTTTTCTTCAACCTCCTTAGTCGGAAAATAGGGCAAGAAATAATATTTTTTTCCTTCTTCCTCATCCCAAGCATCAAAAATCTGAGCAGCGAGCTGTACTGCAGCAAGAGAGAGCGGTATTTCGCTTAGGACATCTCTTTTTAAGCAAAAAAACACTCCCATTCCGCTTCAAAGATCCTTTAAGTCTAAAAGTTTTATCGTCTTCTTATGACTCACAAAGAGATGTTTATTTTCACTCTGAAAAGAAAATCCTTGAAAAAACTGCTGATAACGTTTCCCAGTATGGAGCGAGGAGTCTTCACAGCAGAGGAGGTTCTGCTCATCAATACTAATATGCATATACAAAACAGGCAAGATAAAGGGCTATTCCTTAGAAGAAAGTCAGACTTTCTTAGGGTCTTCAGACCTAAGAATCTTATACAGTAATAAGAGCTCTATACAAGAGATCAGAAGCGAACTTCCTCCCGCGCTCACAAAGGGGAGCGTTACTCAAGTATTAGGAATAATTTGTATATTTACTCAGATATTTACAAAAGTCTGCACCATTAAAAGCGAGGTAATTCCTACTCCAATAAGTTTGGATTGTGGATCTCTGATTGATTGAAGATGCTTCAAAAAATAATAGAATATCCAGCAGTAGAGTGCAAGCAAAATCATGTTTCCTACAAATCCAATTTCCTCCGAATATGCAGCAAAGACAAAGTCTGATTGTGCTTCAGGGATATATCCAAACTTTTGCAATCCTTTTCCATATCCTTTCCCCAAGAATCCCCCTCCACCAATAGCAATCAATGCCTGTTCTGGTTGTCGTCAGGTTTTCTCTTTTTGGGCAGCCTTAGCTTCTTGATCTGTTTCAAAGAAATAAGAAAACCTCTCTCTGATATAGGTCAGATTTGGATTAATTACTGCCATAGAAAATCCTGCAAAAACTCCCGCAAAGAGCCCTAAGACGAGGATAGCAAGCGTTTTTTTAATACTTAGCCCTGCAAATCGCACCATAATAAGTGCAGTTCCTCCGAGAATGAGTACCGTTCCAAAGTCAGGAATAAAGAGAAATACTGCATAAAGAAGCGCACAGATAACAATGAAATTGAGTAAGAATTTTGGAGTCTGCATTTCCCCCTTTTTTCTCAGAAGCCAACTTGCCATAAAAAGTACATAGGCGAGTTTGAAAATTTCAGAAGGCTGGATACTTGGAAGTCCGGGTATATAGAGCCAACCTGCTGCACCTCCATAGGTTCTCCCCAGGGGAGTAAATACTAAAATCTGAATTATGAACGCGGCTACTAAAGCAAAAGTAGCAAATTTATGACTTTTGATGATATTTATAGGAAATTTCCAAACCACAAAAAGTGCAATAGCAATATAAAGGAGAGACGAAATCTGCTGTTGAAAATAGTAGTAATTTGTTGGTTCAGGAAAACTTGCTAAACACTTAGCAATAGTTTCAGCACTTCCTTTATTACAAAGCGATAATCCAAACGATTCATAAATACTTACACTAAATACTGCAAGTAACCCAAAACCAATTAGAAGAATCCCGGCTATAAGTAGGGGCATCCCTTTTTTCATCTCCATCAAGAGGATAGTAAAATTTCTTCCTCTCTTATAGGATTATCGGACAAGCTTTCAATGATTTATTCTAGTAAATTTTTTCAAACAGCTGAATACTATACTATGAATGCTGTTCAGCACTCCTTTTCACTCTATTCATAATAGAGTAGCCAATCCCTTGTTCTGGAAGTTGTTCTACATAGAGGATATCTACTCCCTCCATATCGAAGTAATGATATTTCTCAAATAAGTTATGGGCACAAGTAGCAAGATTCTGATAGGTTCATCGCTCTTGGATAAGAAAATTCCCTGCCTGCTGTGCGAAGAATTCTTGATGATCAAGTAAAAACTCCTGAGTTGCCAAAACTCAGATTTTCTTACTCTTTTCCAGTCTAATCTCCTCCAAAGAAGAAAAAATTCTGACTTCTCCTCCAATAGAGTAGTGCTTATACCTCATCCCTGGAGAAAGTTCAGGATTTTTTTGTGAGTAGTGTACTTCTATTTCTCCTTCAAAACAAGCTTCTAAATCCTCTTTTGTCACAAATCCTGGACGCAGAATGAGAATGGTATATTTCTCATCTTTGAAGATCACCTGAACAACACTGGACTCAATTCCTGCTTCAGACTCCCCACCATCAATAATCATCGGAATACGCTCTCAAAGATTATCATAGACCATTGCAGCCGTAGTGGGACTTGCTTTCCCAGAAATATTAGCACTCGGTGCAGCAATTGGCAATCCTACTGTCGTCAAAAGTTCTTGTGCGATCTGATTCGCAGGGATCCTGATCCCAACATAAGGAACATTACAGACTACAGAAGAGATAATATCTCTCTTCTTAAGTAGCAGCGTTATAGGTCCAGGCATGAGTTTATCAATGATTACCTGCTGTATTCCATTTTCTATCTCTGCATACTCACTAATTTGATGTTTATTTCCTACATGTACAATAAGCGGATTGTCATTTGGTCTTCCTTTCAATGCAAAAATCTTCTCAGCAGCAGTGTCTGAGAGTGCATTGGCTCCGAGTCCATAAATCGTCTCTGTTGGGAAAGCGAGCACTTCATCAGATTCAAAGAGTGCTTTAGCTTTGAGATAGGTTTCTTGATTAGGTTGATAAATATTTTGCATCTACACATTCTTATGATAAATGTTTTCTCATCAGTGAACTAACTATTATATACTCATTCTTTTCATAAAATTCTAGAGCTTCCTGATTAAATGACCAAACATTAAGCTGAATATCATGAACTCACTTTTCTTTCGTCCATATTTCAATGGTTTCCAGAAGCATTTTCCCAATTCCTCTTCCTCTCCATTCAGGACGAATACAGATCGTATCAATATCTACATACATCCTTTTTTTAAGCGTTGGTTTGTTTGGGGCATATTTTATTTCAGCTAAAAGTATTCAAACACTTTCTTCTCCTGATTTCGCCATAAAGATCTGATGTTTTTTTTGTTTTATCAAGTGCTGATATTCCTCTTGAGTAAAAAGAATATCGGGTTTTGTGTACTTTCGAGGAAGGGCCAGTCTATGTTGCTCTTCTACAATACCAAAGATATCAAGAAAATCTTCGTAATCAGAGTTTTTTGCTGAAGCAATAGTAATCATTCTCCTTAATGAAAATGTAAAACACCTACTTCTTCATATAACGTCTCTTGTTAATTTTCTTATTTTTATCCAAATTCTTTTCTCCATAGACTTTGCTAAACATTTCGTTCAGCTTTTTCTGATCTCCTTTTTTTACATTCGTATATTTCCCCTCTCTCTTGCGTCTTTCTTCTAACCTTTGTTTGCTAACATCTACTTTAGCTTGTTTGATCTTTACTTCTGACCTTCCCCTTTCTTCTCATTTGTTATCGGTCTTTTCTCGTTTTCTTTTCCCTTTATTGTTGAGCTGATCGGCTTTCTTCATTCAGCTTTTTTTTCTGTGATAAGGATTATTACTTGATGCTTCCGCTCCTTCATTTCCTGCTTCCTCAAGTTGTTCTGCCTCCTCTTCATTATACTTTACCAAAATTTCTCTTTCCATACCATTTTCTCCTCTATTTCTGTATTTGACTACAATAGGCACTCCCACAAATCCAAAATGTCTCCTAATCGTATTTTCCAACCACTTTTTAAACGCAAAGTTCACTCTTGATTTGTGATTTACAAAGATCACAAACGTCGGAGCATCAACAGCAATCTGCGTTGCATAGAGGATTTTCACAATCTTATTTTTAGGGAACCTCGGAGGTCTCATAATCATTTCTTGCTGAACTGCCTTGTTGAGTTCTCTGGTCTGGATTCTCTTGGTATTTTCTTGTTGAAGTTTCCCTACCATTTTCATCACCTCTTCAACTCCTCTTCCTTCCAAGGCAGTCATCGTGACAATAGGGATATATTTTGCAAACTCTAAATAACTCTGAGCATTTCTGAGCATCGCCTCCAGTCCCTTTGGATTTACTAGGTCTGCTTTATTCAATGCAAAGATAATCGGCAAGGCTAGAGTATGGATTTCCTGTAAAAGAGTCATATCCCTATGGGTGATCCCTTGGGTACAGTCAACCATAAACACCACGATAGGTCTGGTATATTCAAGCATTGCCTTGGTTTTATCATAGGCGATTTTTTCTATCCCATGAATAGATCCTTTCTTCCTAATCCCTGCGGTATCAAAGGCAGTAAATTTTTTCCCTCTCCATTCAAAGTCTCCTGCAAGATAATCTCTTGTGGTTCCCGCAGTATCTTCTACTTTCGCAAGTTCCTCTTTCACGAGCGTATTAAGCAAAGTAGATTTTCCAGCATTTGGTTTCCCAATGATCGCCAATCAGATTCTCTCTTCTTCCACTTCTTCTCCTCCATCAGGATGTTCTTGTTTCCGTTGTTTATAAATTTTCATCAAAGCATCCTCAATTTCACTCAGATTATTTTCCAATTTTGCACTGATTCCAATAATATTGGGGATTCCTAAATCGTAATAATCTGCTACTGCGAGATCATACTGATGTTCTTTCCACTTCACATCAAGTTTATTGATGATCAGCAAGGTCTTGTCTTGCTTTTCTTCAGATCTAATAAGCTCCAAAATATGCTGCTCTTTTGCAGTCACTCCCACACTATCATCAACCAAAAAGAGTAAAAAATCAGAATCTTGTACAATCTTGCTGATGTAAGGGAGTTCGTCGGTAAAATCAAGGAGTCCTGGACTATCAAAAAACTGCAAAACCCCACCATTTTCGAGATGAAGTTTGTGTTTTATAATGTCGGTTGTGGTCCCTGGGATGTCAGTCACAATTGCTCTAAACTGTCCAATCAGTCTATTAAAGAGGGTAGACTTCCCTACATTGGTAGATCCTACTAGTCCTATTTTCATATGTTGGTATGTGTCGATAAATCAAAAAGAAGTATACTCTTCTCCTCTCTAAAAACAATTCGAGATAAAATGTGCAGGGGATTTTGCCTTTTTACCAAAAATCCGTATCATAGAAAGAGCTTTATTAAGTAATAGAAAACAATGAAGACAGCTATCAACTCTAGAGATCAGCAACAAGAAAAGAGAACAGAAATTCTCAATCAAGGGAAATTCTTATTAGAGACCTTGGAAGGGGATTTTGATGAACAAACGCTCTCGGAGGCAGAACAGCTTGAAATATTGCATATTCGTGAACGTTTAAAAGAATTAGTTGAGGCAATTGAGCAAAATCAGGAAGATCTACCCTCTCACTACAAAGAAACCCTTGAACAAGCAAAAGAGAAACTAGGACATGAATCCGTAGACGAGATTAAAGAAAAATATCAAAATGATCCAGAAAAACTCAAAGCAATTGATGCATTACAGGCTGCCTTGGACATTGCAGGACTGGAGCAAACTTGGGGAGTCTTCGCTGATGGTGCAAATAGCCTGATCTATGCGTTTAGAAGTGTCAAATCTGCTTTAACAGGAAAAGGAAAAGAGGCAAAACAGCATCTGTTAGATGCGGGGATTTCAGCAGTGTCTATTATCCCTTTTGCTGATGTAATTAAACTTCTCAGACTTCGTAAAGTTCCCAAAGTTGCAAAATTATGAATTAAAGGAGCGCGTAGTCTTAAGGCTTGAGCAAAAAAGAAGAAAATAGCAAGAGCTAACGAAACTTTAGAAAAAGCTGCTTAATCAAGATACAGATTTATATTTGAGTTTTGCTAGGAAATAACTATATTGAAGCTATCCATGGGGGTGACTTTGGATTTGATGGAAGGATATCGTGGATATTGATAGCCACTGCTCGATGATTCTAGAGCATAACATGAATCAAAAAACAATGCTAACGCATCAAAATCTCTCCTTGCGAGAGCTGAACTAGTAAAAGCTTACGCTTAGTCTAGCCAGTAATTAACCTCTTCGTTCGACTCCTACTAGGCGAGAGGTAGACTTAAGTAGGAAACCTAAAAGTTGTGATGAGAAATAAGAAAATAAGTTTGTCTCTTTTCTTTTCTTCCCGCGCATCATAACTCAAAAAATTCTGGTTAAAAAGTGACTATCGTGGTAGAAGTTGATATGCATGCCTTTTAGACCGGAGTTCGATTCTCCGCACCTCCATTTGCTTATAAAAAATATAAAGGTATCGTGCCAATGATGTAGCAAATGCCTAGCGTTGGTTATAGTATTGATGGTTTAATAAAGAAAAAAGGGAAATTGAAATCCACTTTTTTTTACTATCTCAATTTTTTACTATCTCAATTATATGAAGGGCAATAGTCAAGAGATTCTGGCGCCCCACTCGCTCCCCGTGGGTTTTTGACCGAAACTGTCCTACGGACTTCTCTTGACTATTTTCTATATATCCATATATAAAAATTGCCTATGCCAAAGTATCTTTGAACAAGTATTTTCGTTAGACTGTTTTTCCCTTTTAATAAAGGAATGAAACACTCTAGTTTGTGTGGATAATCTTGTTAGAAGTCTTACGGCGGATATTTTGGTTATAAGAACCCGCATTCTAGGGTGTTTTAAGTTTTTTAGATCATTAAAATGGTAATTTTAATTATAACACTTATACTATTTACGGGGATAGGAATAGAAATCATAAAGAGAGTAAGATATAAACAAACGGAATATTTCGCAATAACCCATAATTCTTACGGAAAAACTATGAGTGACGATGGATTACGCGGAGAATATTTCGTCTATGATGAATTAAAAGATTTTCCAGGAAATACAAAATTCCTTTTTAATGTTTATATTCCCAAAACCCTAGATCAGGAGGTTTCATCAGAAATAGACGTTATTTTCTTGCATAATTCAGGAATTTATGTTATTGAATCCAAAAACTATAGTGGTTGGATTTTTTGAAACGAAAATCAAAATACTTGGACAGCAACCTATGATCGCGGGAATAAAGTACATTTCTACAATCCAATTAAGCAAAATGATTCTCACATTTTCTACTTAAAACTATTTTTATGAATCGATAAAAATATACCATATCATTCTATAATCGCCTTTAGTGATCGTTGTACTTTAAAAAATATCACACTAACTTCAAAAAAACACAAAATCATCAATCGCTACAATATTTATAAAACAATAAAACAAAGAAAATTTTCACAAGAATTGTCGGACGATGATATTGAAATTATTTATGAAAAATTATTTCCTTTAACTCAAAAATCAGATGAGTACAAAGAAAAACACATAGAAAACATAAAAAACATTCGTAAAAGTTTTTCCAAAAAATTTATTTCTAGTTATCGAAAAGGTTAGTTCTGCACCAGGTGAGCTCTAAATCTATCACTCTCCTAGATATAGAGGAAGAAAATATTTTCTTCCCCTTTCATTACATTTTATATCAAAATAATATACTTATGTCTATGCAAATCTACAATGCTCAGAGTATGAAAAAAGGCTTCAAAATCGTCGGAATAATTTTATGAGCGATAGTCCTTTTCTTTGCTCTTATTGGATTTTTTTGTAGTTATATATTTCGATATGAGGCAAAGAATCCTCACATTATGGGAAATGATAGCACCTATCTAAAGTTTTATTACCAAGTAAGCAAGGATTTCCCACGAACAACATACATCCTAGGGAACTTTGAGGAGAAAATGGGAAAAGGAGGATTAGAACCTTTCACCATAGACGATATCGATGGAGAAATGATAGAGATTACTTCTGGAACAATACTCTCTCCCTCTACAACAAACACAGAAAAAAAATATAATTTTATAATTAATACTCCAGAAATTAAAAATCTTATACATGAAGAAAATAGCTATTTAGAAGAAGTAGAAGAAAACTACGAATGAGCAAAAAGCAACATTATTGAACTCCGCTTCCATAATAGCAATTTCTTAATCTACAACTTCCTCTTTTATAATTCTCAATTTCAAAGTCTCCTAGATCCATATCAAAAAATAGATTATCGCTGGTATGGACTCAATAGCATGCGAGAATATAGCGGATATAAAGGAGATTTCTGTCTCGCTTTCTATTCTTCAAATATTATCCACAATACTCGAAAATCAGATTTCCCAGACTGCCATCTCATTGTTACCCCAAATCCGGCAGACTATCCGTCTACTATCCTACAAACCCGTTGGTCTCAACTAGATTCATCTCTGCCAACTACTATGGAGGTATTTTATCATCAAATATAATCAAAATATAAGGAATTACGGTCGTTCTATGCTTGATAATGGTGCAGTAAGTGTTACCACATCATCTAAGATGTTCTTCTAAATCTAATCGAAAAAGATGCCTATGGAATAAATAGAGTAGACATCTTTTTAAATATTCCACGAAATATAAACAGGATAACTGTATTAACTCTGTTTAAAAATACAAATTTTTCTCATGAAATCTCTCTCACTTGCATTTTTACGCCTCTTCTATAAAAAGAGCAAAAGTAATTTCAGTATTTACTTTCTTCTTCCCCTGCTATGGCAAAGAATCTCGTGATTGTGGAGTCTCCCGCAAAATCTCAAACGATTAAAAAATTTCTCTGAGAAGACTATGAAGTGAGAGCTTCCTATGGACATGTAGTAGACCTCCCAAGCAAAGGGATGGGGATTGATATTGAACATGGATTCACCCCCCAGTATGAGGTTTCCCCAGATAAAAAGAGAGTAATTTCAGAATTAAAGTCACTAGCCAAGAGATCAGAAAAAGTACGGATCGCAACCGATGAAGATCGTGAAGGGGAAGCGATTGGTCGACATGTGGCTACACAGTTGGGATTGGATATCAAAACAGCACCAAGAATTGTCTTTCATGAGATTACCAAGAGCGCGATTGAACATGCGGTAAAAAATCCGAGAACGCTGGATATGAAGCTCGTGGATGCACAGCAGGCGAGAAGAGTGCTGGATCGTTTGGTGGGATTTGAGCTTTCTCCGGTACTTTGGAAAAAAATAAAAACCGGACTTTCTGCCGGAAGAGTGCAGAGCGTGGCGGTGCGTTTGATTGTAGAACGTGAGAGAGAAATCCAAAAATTTGAATCTGAGGGATTTTTCAAAGTGGTGGCGAATTTTGTGGGAGATGCGAAAAAACCATTTGATGCCGAACTCAATAAGCAACTCAAAACTGCGAAAGAAGTGGAAAAACTGTTCGAAGATCTGAAATCAGCTTCTTTTTCTATTGCAAATATCGAAGTAAAACCAGGGAAAAAATCTCCTTCTGCACCTTTTACGACTTCAACACTTCAGCAAGAAGCATCTCGTAAATTAGGATTTTCTGTGCAGAGGACGATGCAAGTGGCACAAAAGCTGTATGAAGCAGGACATATTACCTATATGAGAACGGATTCCGTAAATCTCTCTGATCAGGCGATCAAAGCTGCGAAAGCGCAGATTTGCAAGGAATTTGGAGAAGAATATTCCCATCCGGTGAATTATAAGACTAAGGCGAAAGGATCTCAAGAGGCGCATGAATGTATCAGGCCAACGCATTTTGAAAACCGCATCGCGGGAAATGATGCAAGTGAAAAAAGGCTCTATGATTTGATCTGGAAGAGAACCGTTGCTTCGCAGATGGCGCCAGCGGAACTCGAAAAGACGAAAGCAACGATCAATATTTCAACGAGTAAGCAAAAATTTGTAGCGACAGGAGAAGTGATCAAATTTGATGGATTTTTAAAGCTTTACCTCGAATCGAGTGATGAGGAAGGAGATGATGAGCTCCAAAAAGGGATGCTTCCTCAGCTCAAAGAGGGAGAACATCTCGAAGACCAAAAGATCACCGCTACGGAGAAATTCAAAAACCATCCCCCAAGATATACCGAAGCGAGCCTCGTAAAAAAGCTCGAAGAACAGGGAATTGGTCGTCCTTCTACCTATGCACCGACGATTTCTACCGTGCAGAAGAGGGGATACGTCGTGAAAGAAGACAGACCAGGAAGAGAAAGAAAATATGCAGAATATACCTTGAAAAAGGGAGAAATAACCTCAGAAACACTCACTCAAATTACTGGTGCAGAGAAGCAAAAACTGTTTCCAACGGATATTGGGATGGTGGTAACGGATTTCTTGGTAGAGCATTTTCCCAAGATTCTAGATTACTCCTTTACAGCAAATGTGGAGCAAGAGTTTGACGAAGTTGCAGAAGGAAACCTCAAACGAAATGAGATGATCGCTCAGTTTTATGGACCCTTTCACGAAGGAATCATTGAAACAAGCGGTGTTGAGAGGGTAAGTGCTGAAAGGGCACTAGGAACGGATCCAAAAAGCGGGAAGCCGATGATCGCGAGAATTGGGAGATATGGACCAATGCTCCAGATCGGTGCGCAAGAAGATGAGGAGAAAAGGTTTGCAAATCTGCCTGCTGGAGCGAGTATTGAGACGATTACCTTTGAGGAAGCACTGAAAGCCTTTGAACTTCCTCGTGAGCTTGGAGAATACCAAGGCGAGAAAGTGTTGGCGAATAATGGGAGATTTGGTCCCTATGTGAAATGGAAGACGCTCTTTTGTAGTATCAAGAAGGACTCGGAATTCGATCTATTTTCTATTACTTTGGAGCAGGCGATCCAGCTCATCGAGGACAAAAAGACAGCTGATGCGAATAAATATATCCACACTTATGAGCATAATGGAGAGAAAGTCGAGGTGCTGAATGGGATGTATGGTCCTTATATCAAGTATGCAAAGAAGAATTATAAAATTCCAAAAGGCTGAAAGGATGCGACAGATCTGACGTTGGAAGATTGCTTAGCGATTATTGGAAAAGATACAGGAGGAGAAAAGACTAAAGGTGGAAAAGGAAGAAAGACTACAACTGCGAAGAAGTCTAAGACATTAAAAAAGTAGATTATCTTGGAAGTATTCAATATAAAAGAGAACAGAAAAGATTGTTCTCTTTTTTTGTTACGCTTTTTTTACAAATTCAGATTTAAGTCCCATTGCTCCGATTCCATCAATTTTACAGTCAATATTATGGTCACCATCTACAAGTTTAATGTTCTTTACTTTTGTTCCCATCTTTACAACTCCTCCTTTAAATTTAAGGTCTTTGATCACGATAATGTTGTCTCCATCAGCTAATACATTCCCATTGGCATCTACAATAGCATCTTCACTCTGCTCTTCATGGGTAGCATTAGGAGACCATGCATAGTCACAATCCGGACAGACAATTACTCCATTATTTTCATAGGTAAATTCATAGTTACACTGCTTACATGCGGGCGTAGTCATCACTCCTTCTTCAGAGAATAAAAAAGATATCAAATCAGAAGTATGATATCTATTCAGTTTTTTATTTCAAGTCTCTACCTATTCGCGGGATTTCTTCTTTTGTTTTTTCTTCGTCTCTTTCTCAAAGACAAAGCTATTAATTGCCATCCTCGTAGGAGATGCATTACAAAATTCATCAATCGTGAGTAGTAAAAGTCCTTTCACTCCTTGCATCAGACTGAGAACTTGATAAGGGTTATTTGTGATATGAGCTTTTACAATACCTAGTTCCTCCTCACTTGCTTCAGAATTGACAAAGAAATAGCTAATCTCTTGCTGAAAGAGTTCTTTATTTCCCTCTTCAGTGGTTAATTCGAGAATTTGTTTCCCATTTTCTTCATTGAGAAAAAGCAAGTAATCACAAAACATGTTCAGATTTTTCTTGATGTTATGGAGTTTATACTGATGAAAGTATTTCAAAGAACTTTCTACTTCATGTTTGAGATATTGTGCGATAGGAAGCGCATTACAGCTATCAATAATCTCTGAGTAGAGTTCTTCTTTATTCTGTGAGAGAGGATTTCTCATGGATGGTATTCACTACAAAGGGATAAAATTACATTTGAAAGATACGAACTTTAGTTTTAGACTTAATATAGTTAAGTAGGTGAATATCATGAGTAATCAGCAGGATGGTGTTTCCACTACCATTAGCTTCAATCAATACATCTCCAATTTCCTGAGTATATTCCCAATCAAGGTTTCCCGTGGGTTCATCCGCAATAATAAATTCTGAATTGTTAATTAATGCTCTGGCTATTGATACTTTCTGCTTTTCTCCTCCAGATACATTTTTTCCTGAAAGTCTTTCATCATCTTCGATATTCAATTTTTGTAAGATTTCTTTATATTTCTTTTTAATCACGGTATCACTTAGTCCATCTAGTCTAAGAGGATACATAATATTGTCTCTAATAGAGAGGGAGTCCATGAGTTTATAATCCTGAAAAACAATTCAGATGTTCCTTCTATATCTCTGAATTTCATCATCACTGAGTGTTGAGAGATCATCCATTTTATAGTACACGGTCTTTTTATAGGGTCTAAGTTCTCCAATCAAAAATCTTACCAAGGTAGACTTCCCCGCTCCAGATTTTCCAAGGACTATCGTAAAATCTCCCTTAAAAAGTTCAAAATTCAGCTTTCTAAAAAGAGGTTTGGTCTGTTCAGGATAGCCTCGAGTAAGGTCTTTTACGGCAATTAATGGCGTTCTTTCAAGATGATTCATGTCAGTACGAAGGACAATAAAGATATCTTATTATACACTCTCTTCCTCTCAAAAGCAAAAAAATCAAACAACTAGATACACTATTGAGTTGACTTTTTATACAAAAAAATTCTTGATAATTGCTCAAAAGTTTATAGTATCAAAGCTGAGAAATTTTATATCCTTCCTATCTCTATATGAAAGTATTAGCGAGATTAGTGTATTTTCTGCTTTCTTTACGCTATGATATTAGCGTTCAAGGAAAGGAATTATTAGGTAAAGACGCTCCTTATCTAATTATGCCGGCCCATATTGCGTTGGTCGATCCCATTATTATCCGAGCTTTACTAAGAAGAAATATGATTCTTCATCCCGTGGTCACTAATTATTTCTACTCTTCTCCTCTCTTGCGTCCCATTTTCCGTCTCCTCAAGGCGGTTCCCGTAGCGGAAATTGAAAAAGACAAAGGAGATAAAGAAGACGCACAAGCTATGATGCAACAGGTTTCCTCTGCTCTAGCACAAGGAGAAAATATCTTACTTTATCCTCAAGGAGAACTTGCAAGACAGGGCTATCAATCAATTATCGGTAAGAAAGCAGCTTTTTATGCAGTGCAGAATGCTCCCAAAAATACCCGTCTTATTACCATAAATATCAAAGGGCTATGGGGATCTCGTTCGTCTTATGCTCGAAATGGCGATGGTCCCAGTCTTGTCATTTTTCTTCTCAAAGGCTTATTTTTCGCCATTTTTAATCTCTTCGTCTTTATCCCCAAAAGGAAAGTCTCCATAGAAATTCAGGAATATAGTAAAGACCTCAGAAAAGCAGAAAGCTCAGGACTCGATATCTTCAATATCTCCCTAGAAAAAATCTATAATGCTGCTGGAGAAGAACAGATTTTTTATCGTTCTGGACTCTGTTGGTACAATACTGTTTTGCATCATCATGCCCCCAATCAGATTAAAGGATCTCTAGATACTCTCAGAAAAAAGGTTGATTATTCCACACTCAAATATCCTAAGGGTATTCTCAAAACCATTGAAGAAAAGATTCGTACTATCAAACCTGAATATGAGGGGGAAATAACGCTGAGTACCAACCTCATTCTTGATTGTTATCTTGATTCCTTGGATATGGCAGAGATTAAATCTTCTATCACTCAGGACTTCTCTGGAGCATCCAATCCTCCCCTACTTGATCTCAAAGCAGTAGGAGATTTAGTCCTAATGGCGATGGGAAAGAGTCCTTTTGTAGAGGATCTCAAACCTTGTGAACGGGTATATCCAGAAAATTCTAATTTGATTTATACTTCCCTCAAAAAAGAACTTACTCCCAAAGACACAATCCTTACCCTCTTCAAAAGAAACTTTAAAAAGCAGAAGAAAAATTCTTTTTGTTATGATCAGATTTTTGGAGTACAATCTCACCAAGATTTTCTCATCAAAGCATATTTGATTGCAGATATTCTCCGTCAGTTCCCAGGAAAAAATATTGCCATTATGCTTCCTTCCCTCTCTGCAACGTCGTTGCTTATTGTCTCCTGTTATCTAGCAGAAAAAGTCCCAGTAATGCTCAACCGAACCCAATCGGAAGAAGGATTCGCTCACTGTGTAAAGAGTCAGGAAATCTCTGTTATTTTAACCTCTGCTACCTTCTTCAAAAAAATTCAAAAGCCTCGGCTTGAAGAGTATGAGATGACCTTCTTCGAGGAACTCCTCAAAAATCTCAAACTTTCTAAAAAGATTAAGGCCCTATTTTCAGCAATCAGGTTCGCTCTCCCAAAACAGCTGGATGAAACAGCGGTAATGCTTTTTACTTCAGGAAGTGAGGCTTTACCGAAAGCGGTTCCCTTAACACATCAAAATATCTTGCAAGACTTAGCCGGAGCGATGGGGATTCTTGATATTAGACAGGATGAAATATTGCTCGCTTTCCTCCCCCCTTTTCATAGTTTCTGATTCACCGTAAATACTATCCTCCCTTTGATCTCCGGAATTCGTGCAGTGTATTCTCCAGATCCCAATGATGCGGCACAGCTTACAAATCTCATCCAACACACCAAGACGACGCTCATTACATCTACTCCAACCTTTCTCAAAGGAATCATCAGTATTGCACACAAAGATCAGCTTAGCTCCCTTCGTATAGCGATTGCTGGAGCAGAAAAGGCACCAGAAGAACTCTTCCAACTTATTAAAACGAAAGCTCCTAATAGTACTCTCTTAGAAGGATATGGGATTACCGAATGTAGTCCGGTAATTTCAGCAAATCCTTTCTCTCCGCATACGAAAATCAAAAATGGTTCAGTAGGACTGCCTATTTTAGGAGCAGATATAAAAATACTGGATGTAGAGACAGATAAAGAACTTTGAGCAAAAAAGGAAGGAATGATTTACGTATCCGGAAAATTTGTCTTCAATGGATATTTCGACAAGAATATTGAATCACCTTTTGTTACTATCAATCGTAAAAAATATTACAAGACAGGGGATTTAGGATTCCTAGATAGAGACGGGTATCTTTATATCTCTGGAAGACTCAAAAGATTTGTAAAAATTGCTGGAGAAATGATTTCTCTCCCTGCTATTGAGGCTACTTTGCTTGAAAAATATGGATCACCAGAGCTGCAAACGCTCGCTGTAGAAGCAAAAGAATATGAAGATGGAAGTGTAAAATTCGTCCTCTTTTCCATTAATGAACACAATCTCAGTGAAATAAATACCTACCTTCATGAACAGGGAATCTCTAATCTCGTAACGATCAAAGAAACAGTACTTCTTGATGAAATACCTCTTCTTGGAACAGGGAAAACAGACTTTATGGCTTTGAGAGCAATGATTATATAGAGAGATAAACAGGTAAAGAGTTTTGATAGGTAAAGAGGAATAAAAGAGTAGAGACCTCCTCCGGCTCCTCCTAGAAGGAGGAGAGAACTAAAGAAGTGGAGAAGAAAAGAGAAAAAGTAGAAATGTTTGTCATTCAGAGGAATGAAAGTGAAGTCGAAGAATGAGACGGAACTGGAATGACGAAGAATCTAGGTAAAAAAGGAATTCCTTTTAATACTTCTTCGTGTTCTTCCGGAATTCGTTGGGTAGGGGAATATACAATCTTGATAAAGAGTTTTGATAGATAAAGAGATAGTATGCTATTGATAAAAGAATATGACTTTACTCCAGACTTGCTCCAACATGCGAGAGATTTTTTCCTTCGTGAAGGGAGGAGTGATATTGTACTCAAATCTCCTCACTCCATCGCTGCTCGTTATCTCTTGGTGCAAGAGATGAGAAAACTCTGAGCATCAGATTTTTTACCTAGAGAAGGAATTTTTCAGCATTGATACTACTTTTTTTCTACCTCCCATAGTGGAGAGCTCATCGCGATTATCATAGGGAAACAGAAAGTAGCTATTGATATCGAAGAGATAAAAGAAAGAGATAGTTCTTTGCTCTCTGAGTCATGATGTGATGATTGGACGGATTTCTACCTTCAGTGGACAGCCAAAGAGTGTGTAGTAAAATTCCTAGATCTGCAGAGTGACGATCTTCCATGAATAACAGTTTTAGAAATAACACCTTCACCTTCATCAAATGAAGGGGAACTTGCATATTGCCAAATTCTTTCTTCTCAAGGGAAGAAATATGCTGTGCAATCCTACTTTAGGGATAACTATGCCGTTTCTTATTCCCATTAAAGAAAGCTATTTTTCCCTTTGCAATTCTTCCTTAAATGCGTATAGAGTAATTGCTTCAATACCAGTATATCGCAAGGATAGTATCCACGCGTGATTTTAACCATATATTATTTAACCCAGAGAAATGACATCATAGTCGTGGATACTGAGTTGAATGATTGTTAAAATCGCGATGAGGTATTGAAGCACCACTTCTATGGTGTCTTTTTTATTTTAAGGTATTTCTATGAAAAAACGATTAATTTTTGCTCCACCACTACTACTATGTATAGGGTGAATTTCGTTTTGAGCAGACCATTCTCTCGAAATGCAGAATGCTTATAGGTATGCTTACGATGTAGGTGCGACTACCCAAGAATCTATAGATAATGCGAATATGTATTGAACCATGACAAGAGCAGAAATGGCAAAAATACTCGGGGCTTGGGCTGAGAGAGTCATAGGGATAGAGGCTGACACCTCTAAACTTTGCACCTTCACAGATACTTCATCAATTAAAGGAGACTTGGCAGATTGGATTATAAAATCTTGTCAGATGGGGCTCATGGGGGTAGGAATTACAGAATTTAGACCCTATGATACGGTAAGCAGAGCTGAATTCGGTACGGTTTTATCAAGAGCCATTTGGGGAACGAGAAACGATGGAGCAACTCCATATTACATACAACATTTGCAGGCCTTACAAAAAGAAGGAATTATGAATAATATTGATGAACCAGAGGAAAAAGAGCTTAGGGGATACGTAATGCTCATGATTCAAAGATCATGAGTTAAGGGAAATATAGGTATAGATACAATACAAAACCCCTATCAGAACGAACAGAGAGATACAGAATGAAAAGAAATAAACGAAAGTTGAGTTACCACAACAGGGGCAGAGCAATCAACTAAAACTTCTTGATGAGGATGATGAGGGTGAGGGGGAGGATCTTCTACTAAGACCGAGAAATGTACCTTCAATAGTGGAAAATTTAACACTTGCATCTTACAATAATCTTTTATATTCTTCTTCATAAATACTATGAACATATTACAAAATATTAAGTCAGGCTTTGTTATCTGACTATCGGGACTAGTAGTTATTATAGGATGATTATCTGTGTATGCTGCTATAAATAATAATCGAACAAACACTGCTAACTTGGAGGCAATTCCTGGTGCTGTATTGACAGCAGAAAACTGGAATAAGTTAGTTTGAAATGTGGAATATCTAAATGGACAAGTAGAAATGCTAAGTGGGAGAATAGAATATGTAATTGGTCAAATACAAGATATAATTGAACAAACAGAAATAGTAAATTGTGAAGATCCATTAGTACTTCTTGCTTGTGCATTAGACAGCGCTGATTGTCCTTGTACAGATTATATAGGTAGTGGAGCTACTTTGACTGCAAAAGGACAATCGAGCAGCCATTATTACAGTGCTGGGAAAGTTTATGAAGTTGCAAGGCTTCAGGTAAAAGCTAATGCTGCAGAGATTGCAGTGAATGGATTCACTTTAACTAACAGCGGATCTTTCGATGTAAAGAGCTACCTTTCAGAGGTAACGGTAACTAAGAACGGTATAACTCTTAATGATGTAAGCTTTTCTACAGTAGGAGATGAAATAAGAATTAACTTCCCTAAAGACATTATTGAGGCAAGAAAGAGTACTACTTATATAGTATCCTTCGGATTTGAAGGACTAGATGAGTTTGGTAAAACTATTGAACTTTCTATCAAAGATGCTACAGCTTTCCGCGCAGTAGAAACTAACACTAACACAAGAGTTTCTATCAACCCTCCAAAAGTAAATTTCAATATCTATACAATCAATGGGAACAAGATTACTCTTATTACTATTACAGATAGAAACGCTGTTAGAAATACGGTAATTAAATCTGATACCAATGTAGTACTTGCTAGCTTTGTATTAAAAGCTGAGGAAAATTCTAGTATTGCTGACCTTACAAGTTTTGACTTCACTTGATCAGCATTATTACAAAACTCTAACTACATTAGAGTAAGAATTGATGGAACCACTGAAGATGCGGTATGGGATAGTGCAAACTCTAAATATCTAGTAGAGGGAATTAACTACGACCTAACCGACGGAGTAGAAGTGGAAATATCTCACACTGCGGAGCTAGGTACAGGTGACTATAGCCTTACACTTGGTAAAGTTAATGGAGTGAACAAGAATAGAGAATACAAAAGAAAAGTAGTTGGTGCATTAGTGTATATCTACAACCAAGTATCTGATGATGATGAGACTAAGTTCACTTTCTCAGTAGACAAGAAGACAAGTTCTGATATTGTTTCAGACCTTTCAGTATATGTTAGTGGTGCTGTTGTAGGAACTATTTCTGGAGAGTTCAGTAATAATGACTTCGTAGAAGTAGCAAATGACCCAGATGCAGTAAAATACATCGACAAAATCGTGTATTCTGTTAATGGAACTCCTGTTACTATTGAAAAGTCAGCTTACAATGATTACTTTAGAGTAGGAACTACCTACGCAAAAATTGCTAGAGCTAAATAGTTCCATCTAGAGAATCAGTTGTCCTAGATTACCCCTTCCCCTTCGTCTGGCTCATGCTCATGAGAAGTACAAAATAGATGCCTGACCGCATTATCAAGAAATCTCCCAACCCTTTGGGGGATTTTTTGAGACAAGACTTTTCTCAGTAAAAGCTATTGAAAGCCACATCAAAATTTATATACTCACTCCGTTCGGAATCTAATTTTTAGATTATTTGCTAATTGAATGAAAAAAGGAATTCATCCTGCATATCACAAAGATGTAGAAGTAAGCTGTATCTGTGGAGCTACCTTTACCGTAAATGCCACTGTAGCAGGACCAATCAAAGTAGAAACCTGTTATCAATGTCATCCAGCTTTCAATAAAAATAAGGAGGTGAAAAAGGTAGTAAAAGGTATGATGGAAAAGTATCTAGAAAAGCAAAAGAAAATTGAAGAAGCTCAGAAAAAAGCTGCTTAGTTTTGGTGGTTTTCTGCTGTGCTTTGAGAGAGTTTCATACATAGACTTTTATCAAGGCATCTCATAATCAATGCTTAGAAAATATCTCATTCAAAGATATGTTGATGTAAAGGGAACAGAAGAAATACTTGGGCATAGTTCTTTCATCTTTTTGAGAGGAGTCCTGCTCTATAGTGTTCTTCTTTTTCTTATATATCTGGGCTATGCTTTGGGAGTATATTTTGCACCAGAGGTGTGGTATGTTAAACGAATCGCAGGAATCGCAGGACTTGTGCTCTTTATTCGTCGGGTCTTTGTGTTTCTTAATCTCTACCTTGATTGTTTGCTGTTCTCTAAAAATCAACTAACGGTATTCCTCCGAGAAGGACTTCTCGAATATAGGACAGAAGTCATTGATCGATCTAAAATCAATGTCGTGTCTCATAGTCAGAACTCTCTACGGGATAAACTCTTTGGCAAAGGCGATATTACTATTCAGCTAGGGAATAATGTGGACTTTTCTTTTCATGACGTATCTGCCCCCAAGAGGCAAGTCGCCAAGATGATGCTCTATAAACAAAATTATGAAGAAGAGCAAAAGCAAAAGATAGAAAAAGACCTCGAGGGTGACCAGAAAAATTTCGATGTACTTGTAGATGCTCTTGGTGAGGTAATTAAAGAATATCTGGAAGAAAAATCAGATTTTTATGAAATAGATGAGGAATAATTTTTTTGACGTACTTATCTCCTTTACCTGATAAATATTAGCCCTATGATGAATAGTGGAACTCTAAAAATAGGCGGAATCTCTTGGACCCATTTCGTTGATCCCAAAGAAAAAGATGTAGATATCCTAGTAGATCAGTATGATTTACATGAGATTATTGAACAGGATTTTTTGGATTTTACCACACAGGACAAAATTGATGTCTATGATGACTGTATTTTTCTGGTAATGCGTTTCCCAAAATACAACGCAAGAACCAAGAAACACTTTGCCAACCATCTTCATGCAATCTTGGGAAAGGACTTTATTATTACAGTCACTTCGCACGTAACCAATAATATCCAGAGTATTCAGGATACCTACCGTAAAGAGCTTGAAGAAGATGGGGAAACAGAGGAATTCAAGCTTTCTCCGTATTATATCCTCTATAAGATTATCGATGCAATGTATGATAAAGCACTTATCGGACTCACAAAGTTTTCTCAGGATCTCATAAAAATAGAAGATAAGGCAATGGATAGTAGTACTATTAGTCATGATTTACTTTCCGAACTCTTGATTAAAAAAAGAAATGCAGTACTAATGAGACATTTGATTTCTCCTCATACAGAGATTCTTAGAGAACTCCAGGTAGCAACGATGAATTTTTACGAAGGAGATCTCGATGTATATTTTGAAGATC
Source organism: Candidatus Absconditabacteria bacterium (assembly GCA_028685875.1). Taxonomy (GTDB): domain Bacteria; phylum Patescibacteriota; class Gracilibacteria; order Absconditabacterales; family Absconditicoccaceae; genus UBA3291. The sequence continues at coordinate 79,069 of JAQUDD010000004.1, read as the reverse complement.
TTCAGTATAAAACTGATAAAATTCTCTCTTTAATCTCCATTGTAAAGGAAAATACAGAATCTCTTTTCGATGTTTCCGATACCCTTACGACCATGAAGACGAATAACGTCATCTCCATCCTTACTATCTTCACAGTAATCCTTTGAATTCTCACACGATTAAGTGGAATGTACGGAATGAATGTGGATCTTCCCTTCCAAGATGATCCTTGGGCGTTCACTTTACTGTGTTTCACTATGGTGGGAATTGCAGCAGTTGCTATGCTCTATTTTAGAAAGAAAAAACGGTTTTAATCAACAATTCTGCTGATATGAAAAGAACATTTGGAACTCCAAAACCATCAAAAAAGAAATCTGGGGGAGGAATACGAGTTTTTTTGGTAATTGCGCTAGGAGGGCTACTTCGACTACGATCAGCACGAGGACCAAGAGATCTCTCTTTCGAGGAAACGAAAGTAGAAATAACCAAAGGATCATCACTTTCTGCTTTTTATGAACATCTTTCTTCCGCAGAAGTATTTTGGCTAAAGTGGTATCTGAGACAACATCCTGAGTCCTTTACTTCCCTCCAGGAAGGAACCTATGCACTTAGTGGTACCTATACAGCTATAGAGTTTTTAGAACATATTGCTAAAGGACCAGAAAAAAACTACATTTCCTACACCGTGCTTGAATGATGGTCTATCTATGACATTGATGCAGACCTTACTTCAAAAGGATTAATCACAGAAGGAGACTATATTTCTTATACGACTAATCTCTCAAAGATAGAAGAGCTCTCCCAAAAATTTGATTTTCTCCCTTCAACCGCGGTCAGTATGGAAGGATTCCTCTATCCAGATACCTATTATCTTGATAACCGGCAGGATCTTGTCCGGCAGCTTGTCTCTATTCAGCTCAATACCTTTAAAAAGAAGGTGCGAGACGTGCATAGCTCAGATTTTTCTACGATTCAGTCTAATTATGGATTGGAGGTATACAAAGCGATTATTCTTGCATCCATTGTAGAAAAAGAAGAAAAGAACTCTGCAAATAAACCCACGGTTGCAGGCATCTTTTACAATAGAATAAAAATCTGAATGGGAATTGAGGCAGATATTACCTTATGTTATAATTTCAAAAAGCCCTATAGTAGTTGTACCCCTTCCGTGATCGCAAAGAATATCTCAGATACTACCAATCCTTACAATACGAGAAGAGTCGTAGGTCTCCCTCCAACTCCAATTTCAAACCCTGATCTTGATACCATCAAAGCAGTCTTATTCCCTCAGAGTTCCAACTATCTCTTCTATCTCCACGGAACCGATGGAAAAATTTATTATGCAACAACCAATACTGAGCATAATGCTAATAAAAAATATCTTTAAAATATTCTCAGAAATAAAACTTCTAACATTTTCCATTTCTTCACAATTTTTTTGTCAAGATAGATTTGATTTTTACTGCAATTTTACTACATTTACGAGTAATTCATAGTTTTTGTATTTTCCCTACCATGAAAGTAGTTCAATCACTTAGTAAACATCTTATTATTTTGGTCCTTGGAATAACTCTAGGAATCCTTTTTGCATTCTTGGTCTATGATGCAAGAGACCTCTCGGCCAGCATCCTTAATCTTCAGGAACGTCAATTTATGACCGAGCTCAAACGAGATGCTGCTTACAAAAAATCTAATAATGAGATAGAGGTATTTATCTCATCTCCTCTTCAGTCAGAAGCAATATTGTTTGCCTCTTTTCTTTATGCTCCTCAAGCATTAACGATAGATACATCTCTCATTACCTCTCCCTATAGCTACGAAATTATTTCGGATGTACCAGGAGAGATTATATTTCAGATAACAAACTTCTCTCAGGGAGATGTGGATGAAGGGGTACTCATTATTCCCTTCTTAGGAGAGACTAAAGATATTACCCTAGAATATATCACCAATCAGCTTGAGACCTATCCTTATGCTATAGGAGATTTGGGAGAACTAACAGAACACCTCTAAAATTAACTCTACTTTATTCTATCCCGTTACCGGATGAAAAAATATCTTGGAATCTTGATCACATCATTGATGTTCTTTGGACTGAGCTTTGCACAGCAATCCAATACCTCTTTTCTTGTTGAAGTCTCTCCAAGTACTTTCCAACAAAACCAGCCTGTCGATGTAACTATTACTGTGATGAAAGATGGACAAGTAGATACCCAATATACTGGAGATGTCTATCTTAGTATCGATGGCTTACAAAAAAGTGAGTATGTATTACCCTCACATGCGCGATATACCTTTTCTCTTGAAGATATGGGAAAGAAGACTTTGAGTAAAGGATTAGAAATCAAAAAAAGCTGAACTTTTACTCTCAAAGCAGCAAGTCTTTCCGAAGATATAGTCGGTTCTACGCAGATTAATGTGCAGGATACAAGTGTTCAGTCAACAAAAAAAACCATTGCAATTTTATCTCCTTTACCCAATTCAGCAGAAACCGACAAATCAATCTTGTTACTTGCTTCCTCTCCAGATCTTCCTAATGGCCTTGCACAAATCTATCTAAATAATCAACTTATTGATCAAATATCCTTTGACCAAGGTGGACAGTTATCCAAGATTATAAACTCTTGAATGCAAGAGGGCGTTAATACCTTACAAATCATAGTAGAATCTTATCTTAAAGAATTATTAGGAGAATCTGAGATAATATCCTTTACGTATGCTCCATTTCAGGATGACTTATTTAAAAATATTTCCATTACTCCTTCAACAGGACTAAGATTGGGAGATAGAATATTATTTGAGGTACAAACAAATGACCTTGTTGCTTCAGTAACTCTTCTCCTTAGTAATGGACAAAAGGTGCCAGTAGACAAAAGTAGAGACGGATTCTTCACCAAGAATCTGATGCTCATCAATACAGGGACTATAGATGTTTCCCTGGAAATTATTGCTATGGGAGAAACCAAAACCTATACGGGAATAGCTTCTCTCTTCGTTGATGATGCCCCTATGGTAGAAAATGTGCAATTCACGGTCGGTCAAAATCCCACGGAGTTAAAATTAAGTCGATGACTTGTAGGAACAGGAGTTTCTCTCTATCTCGTACAATATGGAACAGAAGAAGAATCTTTAGGTTCAGGATCTGAGACGAGCCAACAGGAAATTATTTTTGAGGGAATAGATACCACACAGACCTATTTTTTTCAAATCACACCATTACTGGGGGAGGCTAAAGATCATGGTGCTTCAACGGATATCTACAAATATATTCCTCCTGTGCAAGTACAGACAGGGACAAACCTTCCTCTTACTGGGGGGATAATAACAGGGAATGTAATTATAGATATTCCCGAAGCTATTCCTACCTGTGTAATTAAAGGGATCAGAGTAACAACGGAGAAAATCTGAGATAAATATTACCTTGTATGGAATGAAATACCAAATGCGACTAGTTATAGTATTTACAGAGCGGAAACGTTTGATGTGGATTCCAAGAGTTTGGTACTTACTACTACAGAAACTAGATATGAGTATCCCTTTGATCATGCTGCTGAAGAAGACCAGTATGCATATTTTCGAGTAGAGGCAACCTGTGCTGATGGACAAGTGATGGAAATTACGAGCGCAAAAAAAATTCAGGTAGGACCAATGGATGATATCCTCCTCTTAATCTGTGTTTCTCTTCTGATTTATGGAGGGATTAGACTTTATAGATATGCTGAGTAATATGTATATTGTGTAATCTATAGCCTTTATATCTTAGTGCCTTTTCTATGCAAAAATTTCCAAAAAAATATATAACAAAAGATATCAAAAATTTGTCAAAGCAATACAAAGAAAAACATTCTACTCCTTCGAAAATAGTTGCTTCCTTTCTCCCCGCAGCTCAAACCCTACATGTAGGACATTTCTACTCTCTCTATCTAAAGGACCTTTTCTATAGATTTTCTGAACTCCAAGGAGCAGATTGAGTAGAATTTCTTTTCTTCTTCCAACAAAACGGAATACAGACTACCAAGCAGGTGTATGATTTCTTTGCAAAGAAGGGTCAAATTCCTAAACAGGTAGGTTTCCACAAACTCCATACCTATGCAAACGCACTCGCTCAAAAAATATCGAAAGTAAACACCAAAAACATTGATGCAAACTTCTCTTCTTCCCACAAATTTTTTGACCAAGAAGGAGATTTTCTACGCTTTATACATACTACCTTCAAAACCCTTTGGAAGAAAGGATATGTTCAGCAAATCGATCATGTTGCTTATTGGTCATTAGAGCTTCAAACCAGTATCCCCCTTTCTCAGATCACGTTCAAAAAGGAGCTCCGCAAAAACTATACCATCAAATATTTTGTAGAAATGAAAAATGATGTTTTACCTGTTTGTGCATTTACTTTAGATCACATCTTTGGAGATGTTGCGCTACTTGTGCATCCCCAAGACAAGAGATATAAAAAGCTGATTGGGAAGAGAGCATTAATTCCTATCGTTAATAGACCCATTCCTATTATCGGAGATGAGAGTGTAAATATTTCGTTGGATAATGGGATAAAGAGAGTTTGTCCCGCACATGATCAAGAGAGTCTTCTTTTGGCAAAGAAACATCAGTTACCAACAAATCACTACGTCTTTGACAAAGATGGATTCTATACAGAATATCTAGGAGAATATGCTGGGAAAAGTCGTAAAGACTTCTCTCCTAATATTTTACAATTTCTCAAAGATATTTCCAATCTAGGGGCAATATATGAAGAAGAAGTAGACCTTCCTTACCATACAGAAACCAATCTCTTACTCCATCCATTACTTTTGTCAGAGTTAATTATCAATGTAGAAAGTCATAAGGAAATCTTGCAACAATTTTTTGAAGATCATCCTCAATTTGCCAAATTTTCCCTAGGACGAGAGGAGAAACCTCTCTCTATTACACTTAATCGTCAATTGCCTTGGGGATATAGTATTCCTTTATGGAGAAGAGAGGAGACCGGAGAACTAACAATGTATACTCCTGCAGATATTGCTCAGAGGAGAAAAGATCCTCAACAAATCTGTTTTGATTATATCCTCTTTCGTCTAGCAGAAGAAGGATATCCTGCTAAGGGAGATCCAGAAAGAATTTTCTCTTTATGTTCTCGTTCTTTCTCGGTTTTGGAGAATGCAATTACTGATCTCATCCAAGAAAACCTCGTTAGCCAACAAGAGGGAGAGGCATTCCGTCAATGTTTTATTATTAATCAGGAAAGTGAGGAGCATGCTATTGATTCATTGATAGAACGTTCTTTATTCCTTCAAGAAGAGGAAGGAGAATACCATTTTACTCTCACTAAATTTTTGTGAGGGAAAGAGCAACATGCATATGGTGAGGTATTTGATAGCGATGTTGTAAACCTTCTCTTTCTCCTCTATCTGCAGGAATATAATTATCCACATACAGAAAAAATGTATATTGAATCGGCAAAAAAAGACTGATTTCTTCCTTTATTTTTCCTCCAATTATGTCTCTGAAGAAAAAATACCCTCCAAAACTTAGAGATTTTCCCTTCATTGCCCGATAAAAATAAGGAAAGATTTTCTTATTATTCTTTACAAACAACACAGCTCAAAAATTCTCTCCAAGACTATGGAGAAAATGCGGTAAGGCTCAGTCTCTTGATCCAACAGAACATAGAAGAATCCATTATAAAGATGTATGATAACTTGTTACGCCAAATTTGGAATGGGGTAAGATATATCTCAGCAAATGCAATCCCTTCTGAGAAAACAGAGGTACTATTGTCTACCATAGAAGAAAAAGCTGACGCTTTTGATTTTTGGATATTAGGGGAATTCTCCGCACTCTATCAAGAATATCTTGGTTTGACTCCGACAAAAGATCTTATTGAATTTTTTCCAAAACGACAACAGTTTATCCAGCAAAAATTCCTTAATCGATATTTGGAGGTACAGAAGTATCAAGAAAGTGCAGCAAAGAATGAGGTACTCTCCCTTATTTCTCAGCTTATGATCCAAATCCTAGTTCCTTATGTACCAAGCTATGCAGAAGCATTGGCAGAACTCACTAAAGTTAATCTCAGCGAATCTTTTCTGGGTCTTCGCAATTTCCCTGTATCTTTTCAAGAAAAACAACTCTATACCTTGTACGAGAGGATATATATCGCAAAGCGAAGAACTTCTATCAAGAAACATGAGCCTATTCACCTTTTCCTCAAAACGGATCCAAATTTCCTAGAATTTTTTGCTGAACACGAAGGAATATTTAAAAAAATTCTTCACATAATAGAGATTAAATATATAAGACTCCATGAACAAGAACCACTAGGATATGAACAAGAAGCAGATGGGGGAATCACGATTGGAATTAAAGCTGCGATACAATCCCCAGGAATAAAGAAAGAGAGTTTGGAGGATATAGAAGAAGAATATCGCGATCAATGTGAGCATCTTGAATACCTTAGAATGCAGATAAGGAATCTAACAACTTATGGCGCCAATGACCAGTTGCACGCAAGAATGCAGGAGATGGAAGAGGTAAAGGAAAAGATTCAAAGACTAGAAATTCAAATTCAAAAGAAAAAGCTTAAGTAAAATCTCTATCTTCCCGCTCTGATTTTTCTGATCACTTCCTCAATACGAATCCTCAATACAAAAAGTTCTTCAACACGAAAAACCTCCCAAGCGCCATGCCTAGAGAGATCTTTGTATAAAAATTGGCTCTTATAACTATCCCGACTATTATTTAAGTTCCAACGCAATAACCTGACTAGATCCACTTACACTATTGAGGAGGAGATTCTGGATAATTTGTTGCGCTGCAGTATTGTTGTTTGACGCAAAGGATTGATAGATATTAAGATATTGAATTAACACAACTCTTTCCCCCTGAGTCAATTCTTCTATTCATTGCGTTTTCCCTTGGAGAATGCTGGCAATAGCAGAATTCACTCTGTATTCATCTATCTCAGTTCCTAGAATAGACGCAATATCTTGGATTGCTTCGCCATTCATCACTCTTTGTGAAAAAATTGACCCAATAAGAGAAAAGATACTATCTGCTTCCCCAGAAAAATACCTCAGACCGACTAATTTTGCTCTTTTGAGAATAAGTTCTTCATCACTTATCTCCCCAAAATATGTCCTAAGGGTTGTGTCATCCAAACTAAAAGCATAGAGTGCTCCGATGTTATTCGTGCTAATTAAATCTAAATATCCGTAGGTATACATTCTTATCAACATTGTAAGGGTTCCGTCTTCCTCAATCCTTTGGTTATCTACGCTGAGTTTTGCGAAGAATCTGTGGAAAAGTGTTTCATTTCCTTCGCCCATTCCCACGGTTCCAATATTTGGATCTATGATGAGATATTTCGTATTCTCCGCTTTTAATCTTTGATAACTTTTACAAAGATCATAATCAGAGATATTAATTCGGAAGCTGTCAAGCATTCCATCTATCCTTAGATTCTGTTGATTATCCAAGAAGTACTGAATGTATGTTCCTGCAACGATCACTCAATCTTTATCCTCCCTTCCTTTTAGTGCGTTGATAATAGGGTTATACTGAGGAAATTGGAGATCAAAGATTTCCTTAGCTCCGTATCCGTATTGTGTTTTGGCCTTCGTCTGCAAATTTTCGTTGATGTAGTTTTGCGTCCCCACGTTTCCTTTATACCAGACAAAAGGTCCACTCGCTCCTTGGGATCCGATTCTCATAAAGTTGAGAAAAATCTGAGCCATCCCTGCTAAACCTATCAGAGCTACCAGAATAATAATCCAGAGTTGATTAGGGTTCTTCCCAAGTCTTTCTCCAACTCTCAAAAAGAATACCAATAAAGTAATAGCTGTCCAAGAGATTAATACCGTTCCATACCAGAGGATAGCACTTCCAATAATCCACCAGATTATCCATCCTGCGAGTGTTGTTATACTCAGTGCAATGAAATCTTTTTCCCTCAGCAGGAGAGCAACAGGAAGACTGATCAAGAGAAGAATAAAGATAAGAATCCAAGCAAAACCAATATCGGTATAATAACTGCTATGGTTCTGAAGTGATCGATTAAAGACAATATTCAAAGGAACGATAGACCTATAGGGAATTGAAATGCTTGTAGCATCAGATTTGATAGCATGAGATTGATAATATTGTCTCAACGCTACACTATGATCTCTAAAATCACTTGCAGTATAAGAGGATGCATTTACTCCTTCCCTAGCATCAAAGTCCTCAATAGCTGCCCTGACTAAAATTCCAGCTTCAGAATTTTGATCTTTCAATTCGTTTGCATAGATTTCTTTTAGGAGAGAGATATCAAAGGAATCTATCGCCTCTGCATTATTACAGAGAATTTTAGCATCATGATTAAATCCATAACAAGTCTCCGATACGGGGAAAAAGAGTTTCATAATGGAATACATCCTATTATCTTCCGAGGAAAATTCTTTCCATCCATATCCAATATACCTTCATAAATCCTCCACTAATCCACCTCATTTTACTTCTTGTAGGTTCGCATAAAGTTCCTCCTCATCATAAATACTACTACATCTTCAGAATTCCACTTGTGTATTGTTGTTTAAAAATCCCTTTTCTTCAAACACTTCTTGATTTAGCTGAGATTGTAATTCCAATGCCTCTAATTCCCCACTAGTAGCAAGGAGAGCTTTATTTCCTTCCAAAGTACTTTTTGCAAAAAGCGTTTTAATTACTTGGCTTGGAGAAAAACTATCATTAATAATCTGACTGGTAATAATCCATGGAGCTTTAAAAAGCAGAAGAACTATCAAGAAACTTACACCTAAACTCAGAAGATAACTAAGAGTCGTCCAGAGTTTTTGCTTCTTCTTCCTAATCCCAAGAATTATTCCGAGTAGGAGGATTACTATTCCAATACCAATCAATCGCCATGCTTGTATCTCGGTAATCATGAAACTAGAGGTAAGGATATTCATAAGCCTTAATATTCCCATGAGCGATATCCCCGCTCACAAGCTACAGAGCGGAGAAAACCAAAGTCCCAATAAAAATATTCCAAAAAGCGCAATATCAACGAAAGCAGTGGGTTTTGCCAAACAAGCAAATCCAAAGAAAAGTCCTGCAATAATAATATACTTCATTTTTTCTTTCTTTTCTTCGTGTTCCTCTTTTATTTTTCCGAGAAAAATCGCTCCTGCTAAGAGTGCGAGTAGGGATAAGGCCATCACTCCCAGATCGGTTTTATTATCAACCATGACCAAAAATGCACCCATTCCTGAGGTCATCCAGAGAAGGAGTGTTCCCCGTCCCATGCTAATTCCGAAAAGATTCGGATGTTTTTCTCCTTTTTGTACTAGGATATTTTTCTCCTTTGTTTCAGCTTTATCTTCTATCTCAGTAAGCGCATTCTCTCCTCTCTTCTTACCAAAGAATTCGCTAATTTGGAAGAGTAATGCAACACCAAATACCAATACCAATACTGCACTGAGAAAATTCATGGAAACAGCTATGGTATCAGGAGCAAGTCCAAACCATCAGTTAGTAGCCCCTGTCAGAGAAAAGAAAAAAGTGATAAAGAGATGCCAAAATCCTGGGATTCCCCCTCCTACGCTATTCCCTCGATAGACACCTGCATTCTCCGCGAGAATTTTTGGAATATAGAGATACTCATGATTAGCATCCCAAGCTGTTGAGTAGGGAATAAAAGAATTCTGAAATCCAAAGAGATAGTAAGCGATTGATATGCCAAGGAGGATTAGAATAACATAGGCCCAGAGATTATTTTCTTTACATTGCTCCTGAAGACTACGGAATGGTTTCATAGCAATCTCTCCATAGTTTTTCAAATGATCTCTCTCGTATCGAATCAGTACCCCTAATCCAATGAAAAATATTCGTGCTACAATACTATAGAATATCCCAATTCACAAAAAAATCTGAATAATAACCAAAAAGCTGACGAGTCCAATTCAGAAACTCAATAATAATTCTTGCCATCTAATTTCTTTAAATGTAATCCATTTTCTCTGAATCCGGCTTCCCAACGCTAGAGATCAGATAAGGATATAAAGTCCCAATCCAAAAAGGATAGCAAAGTTGAAAAGCATAATTAACCATCAAAACCCTAGAGTCTCAGCCTTTATCCAGCTATGGAGTAATCCAAAGAGCGCTACACTAGAAAAGAGAGAAATAATCAAAGAAACAACCTTTATTTTTCTCGCCTTGAGAAGGTATCGCAGCGGGATACAGCTAGAAATAATAACACTAATCAAAAGTCCCCAATTCTGTCCATTAGCCAACATACTTCCATAATATTGATGGTTAGCTAGATAGGCTAAGAAAGACTCTACTCCTAACCATCCAAAGATAATAACAAGCAATAATCTCCAGATGTGTTTAATGCAAAGATTTTTCATGAAAACATCCCAATAAAGAATAAAGAAATATCGGAAAAACTATATGTATCTTATACCTTATTGCAAGTTTAGATAAAAACGCTTGCATTCAGTTTTATTTTCCCTATACACACGGCGTGTATTTTTTCACAAACTTTTTAGTTATTTAGGGTATTTGGAAAATGAAAAAAAGTCTATTAGTACTTTCTGTACTTGGTCTCGGAGTATTCACTCTCGCTGGATGTGGTAACAATGTAGATGTAGAATCTGAAGTAAACACTGGAGACCTCGAAATTGTAGAAGAGGTTGTTACAGGAGATGTAATTGATGAATCTCTTGTAGATGAAACTATCAACGAAGTTGAAGAACTTCTCGAAAATGCAGAAGAAATTGTTTCAGGATCTGTTGAAGAAGTAGAAGAAGTTGTTTCTGATTTTGTTACAGAAGTTGAGGGGACTGAAAACCTTCCTGTAGAAGAATCTACTGATGTTGTAGTAGAATAATTATCTTGCAACAAAAAATAGAAAAAGTAGAGTCACTAGTGACTCTACTTTTTTTGGGCAAAAAAACATCCTTTAACACAGAAGATTCTGTATGAATATCCTCAGCTATCTCCAAAAGAATAAGCATCTTTCTCGTCGTGCTATTGTTCAGTTAATAAAAGAAAAGAAAATTTTTTTAAATGGGATTCCTTTGGAATCTTTTAAGCAGGAACTCACCCTTGGAGATGAAATAATCTTTCCCAAAGGAAGGATACAGGTAACAGAACAAACAAAAGTAGTTCCACAACTATTACTTTTCAATAAACCCAAAGGATATGTGGTCTCAAAATCCGATCCTCATAATACAACAATTTACGAGATTCTTCCAGCAGAATTCTCTTCTCGGTATTATATCGGGAGGCTAGATAAAGAAAGCAGAGGATTACTCCTCCTAACAAATACTCCCGGGCTTGTCCATCAATATGAACATCCAAGCTTCAATGTCTTCAAAGAATATTTGATTCAGCTTTCTTCCGCCTTTAAACAGGAAGATATTCAGAAAGTAAAAGTCTGAATTCACGATGAAGCAGAAATCCTAAAATTCCAGGATATTCTTCCTACAGATACCAAGCTGACTTATAAAGTCATCCTTTCAGAAGGAAAGAAAAGGCATATCAGAAGGGTAATTAAATCCTTGGGGTATACCCTCCTTGATCTTCAAAGAATCAAAGAAGGCGAATATACTTTATGAAATCTCGAGGAAGGGAAATGGAAATTAATTGATTTAGAACAATAAACACACAATGAAAAAAAAATACTTGATTGCGCTTTGTATCATTAGTATTCTCTTCCTTGGGGGAGTGTTTCGGTATGCTCTTGCTCCTTCTCCACAAATATGCTGTAACTGACTTTGCTTTGACCTAGAACTAGCTCAAACTGATGAAGAGAGAGAACAGGGACTCATGCAGAGAAACTACCTTGAAGGAAATAAAGGAATGCTTTTTATCTTTTCAGATGAAGGGATATATCCTTTCCGAATGAAAAATACTCTCATTTGACTTGATATCATTCGATTAGATTCCAATTTTCAAATTGTAGACATTCAAGAGGCTATCCCCTGTAGAGAAGAACCTTGTAGTTCGTACGTCCCATCTTTTAAAGCTCAATATGTCCTAGAAATCAATCAAGGAATCAGTACAAAAAACTGAATCGTTTCTGGAACAACATGTGTTTTATCCCAATAATAGACTGTCAAATGAATCATGAAGACTTTATGAAAGAAGCAATAAAACTTTCTTTAGAAAATATGAGAGCTGGGAAGTGAGGTCCTTTCGGAGCGGTTGTAGTAAAGGATGGGGAAATAGTGGGAAGAGGAGCGAACAATGTTACTTCTCTCAATGACCCGACAGCCCATGCAGAGGTAAGTGCTATCCGCGATGCATGTAAAAATCTTGGGACCTTCCAATTGGAATGATGCACTATCTATACAAGCTGTGAACCGTGTCCTATGTGTTTATGAGCCATCTATCGAGCAAGGCCAGAAGCAATGTATTACGCAAATAGTAAAGAAGATGCAGCAGCAATCAATTTTGATGATCAGTTTATTTATGAAGAATTAGAAAGAAAATTAGAGGAAAGAAAACTCCCTATTTATAAATTAGACAATACCGAAGCTATTAAAGTCTTCCAAGAACGATCAGATAAAAACGATAAGATTACCTATTAAAATACTATAGTAGTAAAAAAAATAGAATATTCAGCTTCTAAAGCTGTTTTTCTCCTGTTGGAAAAAGTCTAAAAAAAGTGCCAAAAAATTTGACAAAAGATGATTCAGGAATATACTTATATTATCAATAAAGGAGAAAAACCTGAATGATAAAAAAGTCCAAAAAAAGTGTCAAAAAATTTGACAAAAGATGATTCGGGAATATACTTACCTTATCAATGAAGAAGAAAAACCTGAATGATAAAAAAGTCCAAAAAAAGTGTCAAAAAATTTGACAAATATATATCTGCGAATATACTAATATCGTTAGATAAAGAAGAAAAACATCTTTCCATATCCTCGGGTAGTGATCTTGCATTATTGCTCTAGGATATAGGAAGATGAGGTCATTAAAAGTTTGAGAGCTAATCCATTTGTAATTAGTGGTATCATCCAATAATGGAGTACTGTTCCTCCCAAGGAATATCGACGCTATTAGATACTATTGTCACTTGTATCGCAGTTCTGCTGGGGTATAAAGGATATAATGATGGAGGAAACGAATCGAGATATCTAGATTCTTTATATGTTGTATTATCACATTCTAGCAAAGTAGGAGTGCTAATATCTATCATGTAAGGTCCTTGTGTACTTATCATACCCAGGGGAACGTATCTAGCATATAGTAGATTCTATCTGAGAGTAGTTATTGTAGAGTATCAATCTCTATGAGTTTTAACGCTATTCGGCCATAAAGAATATGAAAAACCTTTTTATGAGCTTCCAGTAGTCAGAGAAATCTGATTGCGTTATGAGATAAGATAGAAAAGCCTTAAATAAGCTGTGAATAAGCGAAAGAGACGCCTTATTCATCTATTGTATTACTATATTAAGACCATAATTATGATTACAAAGTCTTCAACTGTTATCTGTAAATACTTCTACTTGTGAAAGTGGTAGTCCCTGAGAGATAATGAGTGAATGATTAAAAAAGATAGCGGCACTTATGTCTACTGAGAAAACTATTGCATTCTTAATTACAAAATAATTCGGAACTTTAGTCTTCAAATATCTCTCCTAAGCAATTAGAAGAGATAGAGAATAAGTCTTCACGAAGACCTCAGGTTAGCCTGAATCTTCAGGGTTGTTATATTTCAGCTTCCCAGCTGAGTATAATAGAATGTGATCTCCAGCTTTTCAATACTTCTCTTCCTAATTTAAAAAAAAGAAAAACGTCTTCCTATATCCTCGGGTAGTGATCTTGTATTATTGCTCTAGGATATAGGAGGATGTGATCATTAATAGTATATGGGTAATCTATTTGTATTTGGTAGTGTCACTAAAAGGTTTTCTACTGTTCCCTCCCAAGGAATATCGAGTAAATCTGATGCTATCCTCACTTGTCCATCTGGATAAAGGAGATAATGATAGAGGAAACTTATCAAGATGCCTAGATTCTTATTGTGTTGTATTACTTTATTCTACAAAATTAGGAAAAGTGATATCTATCACGATGAGTCGCTACTAACTTATCATTAGTATCGAAAAGTATTTAGCATATCTTACACCGTATAAATGAAGGGACATTATAGAGTATCAATCTCTATGAGTTTTAACTCCTTTCGGCAACAAGAATTATGAAAAACATTTTTGTTAGCTTCCAGTAGTCAGAGAAATCTGATTGCGTTATGAGAGTTTATATTGGTCAGCCTTAAGCAAGTTGTGAATGAGTGAAAGAGACGCTTATTCAGGTAATATATAATCGCATTGAGAATATCATTAAGAATGCAAAGTCTTCAACCGCAGATATTACTATATGCTTTCCAAAAGTTAGCTTCCCTAGTGTATGTGATGAGTGAATGATCAAAAAAGATACCACGAAGCATCTGTTGAGATACTAAAGACTCTTAATTACAAAATAATTTGGAACTTTTGTATCAAATAGTAGAGTAATCTGCTAGAGATCCTTGTTCACGAAGACCTCAGGTTAGCCTGAATCTTCAGGGTTGTTATATCTCAGCTTCCCAGCTGAATATAATAGAATGTGACATATCTATTAATTCCATCTCTCCTTTATAGCTATTTCGTAGCAATATGAAGTAGCCATAAGAAAAGAAGCTATCCTCGTGATCGGCTTTTTTTCTTTTTCTAAAAAATAAAAATCTGCTGTGCATTCTTATCCATAGTATATAAAAAAACCCCACCGAAGTGGGATTTCTTTGTATGCGTTTTTGTTCGCTATGTTAGAGTTTTTGTTAACTCTATTATGCAGTAAGTGCTGCAATTACTCTTTCAAATTCATCTACAGGATATGCTCCATTGATCATTTCATATTCTCCAGTATCATTGTTGATAATAATACTTGTTGGAGTTCCATTGAATCCAAAGCTGTTTCCCTCAGCGATATGAGTGTTAATTAAATCAGTAAATCTCTCCTCATCCACACAAGCCTGTACTTCAGCAGTATCTGCTCCAAAAGTCTCAGAAAGAGCGATAAGATTTTCTACACTAATATCACTTGCTCCATATACCGCTTCCATAAAGCTATAATAAGTATCCACGTCTGTTTGTGCCCCTACACATTCAATGACTTGAGATTGAGGAACAGATCCTCTAAGAGCCATATTCTTGTAGATAACATTTACGTCAGAATTGTTTGCCATCACGGTTTGGATAGTTCTATCTTGAGCAATTTGTCTTTGACAGAAACTACAGTTTACATCCCCAAATTCTATGATAGTAATAGTTGCATCAGGGTCTCCAAGAACCTTACTTGTATTTTTTAATGCTTGAATGCTTGCCTGATCCAAAGTTGCTGTTTCACCCACAGAAGCAATGTCTCCTGTAGGAGTTTCCCCATTTATCCCTGCTAAGGAAGCACTTACCTCACTGATATATGCTTCAGATTTGTAGTATTCATTTAAAATCTCAAAATTTTCTTTTCCTCCTGTCTTGATGATCTCAAGATCGTAGTTTTTATAGGCGTAAAAGTAAGCTAATGCAGAAAGCACGATATTTGCAATAAGAAGAATTGCTACAACGATGCTTCCACATTTTTTACAACTTGCTCCAGTTTCTTTAGTCATGTATTATGAAAAATAATAAGGTAAAATGATATATCAAAGGATTGATATTAAAAAAGAATGCTAGTTTTCTTGTACTTCTTGATTTTCCAAGATAGCAATGATCTCACTTTCTAGCTGGTAAGGTTGAAGAGCCTTAATGCTCTGATATTCTTGAGTGGTATAAATCTGTTTGAAATGCTCATAACTTTCTGTTCCCCCAAGATTCGCAATAGTAAAGTCCCTCTGTTCCTTTACGAGACAGAATCCCCAGATAACAAAGATAAGATTTGCTAATAAGAGTAATACTACAATTAACGTAAAGCAACATTTTCTCCTTTTGCAAGAGTCTTTCTTTTCGCTACAGCAGTTTGCTCCAGGAGTTTCTAAACTTTTGGTTTCTACCACTACTTTTGGTGCAAGGGTTTTTGTTACCACTTTTACCGGAGAAACTTTTGTACTGGCTTTAACGGCCTTGGTAGGTGCTTTTGTGGTTTTTTTTGTTTCTGTCTTTTTAATTACTTTTGTTTCTGATTTCTTAGGTGCCATGTATATTTTCATAAAGTAAAAACGCTACAGCACCTAGCATGATATATATTATTTTCCTCAAAGCAAGTGCTTGCTAACCTCCTTCTTCAAAAACTTTTGACAAAAAATGTTTTTCCTCCTTAATCATTAAATATAAGAGAGCTAGGAATCTGATCCCACAGCCTAATTTGCAGTTTGCAATTCTCATAAAAAATCATATACTCAACCTGATCAGAAAGGGAAGAGGAAACCAGGAAGATGATTACAAAAGTTAAATCGTTTATGTTATGGAGAATCTTTCAAGATTTACCTCTTGTAATCAACTTTCTTTCTTCTTTCTTCTCTGGATTTTATTCCCTATTTTTTTCTATGCCAACAACAAAAAGAGCGGTACATGAGTACCAGTCATCCTTTGAACGAAACGGAAAAAAACTTTCCTTCGCTGCTGGAAAATTAGCAGTACAAGCGGACGCTTCAGTAACGCTTGGATTTGAAGATACGAGAGTCCTTTTCTCAACCGTAATGAGTAAAGAGGCTAAATCTGATGCTGATTTCCTTCCCCTAATGGTGGAGATGAGAGAATCATTCGCAGCCGCTGGAAGAATCGGTGGAGCAGCATATCGTAGAAGAGAAGGACGCCCTTCTGATCAAGCGATCCTCAATGCAAGATTGACTGATAGAGCAATCAGACCTATGTTCCCAAAGGGTATGGTAAATGACATTGTCATCACCGTAACACCAATGGCAATGGATCCTCGCTATCCTCTTGGAGTAGTGTCTATTGTGGGATCTTCTATTTCCATTATGGCAGCAGGGATTCCTTTTGAAGGACCTGTAGGAGCTGCGCAAATTGCCTATGTAAATGGTGAGTATATCGTGAATCCGACCAATGAACAGCTCGAAGTTGCTACGCTTAATCTCGTAGTAGCAGGAAAGAAAGGTTCTATTAATATGATCGAAACCGAAGCAAATGAAGTGAGTGACGAGGTCCTCAAAAAAGCTTTTGAAATCGGACAGGCGGAGATCGATAGATCTTGCGATTTTCAGTCAGAATTCTTAGCTCAACTCACTATTACTCCAAAAGAAGTAACCTTTAATAAACCTTCAGCAACTCTTGAAGAAGCAGTAAAATCTTATCTAGGATCAGAAAAATTAGAAAGTCTGATGGGAAATGCCAAGGTATCTTTTAATGAAGGTTTTTCTGCTTTTGAAAAGGAGCTTCTCGAAGCATTCAAGGAGCAAATCGCTGATGAAACCAACGTAGAATATTCTGTCTCTAAGGTAAAAATGGCGTTTTTCAATGTAACAAAATACCATATCCGTAATAGAACACTAGATCTTGGGAAGAGAGTAGATGACAGAACGAAACTTGATATTAGACCGCTCTACTGCGAAGTGGGACTTTTTGAGAGGACGCATGGAACGGGACTGTTTTGGAGAGGAGATACGCAGGTGCTTTCTACCGTAACGCTCGGTGGACCAACAGAATACCTCATCCTTGATGATATGGAAAATGACGATATCCAGCAGAGATACTTCCATCACTATAATTTCCCACCATTCTCAGTAGGAGAGGCGAGAGGAATTAGGGGAGTAGGAAGAAGGGAAATCGGACATGGAAGACTGGCTGAGAAAGCACTAGAAAAAATGATTCCAACTAAAGAAGAATTTCCTTATACGATCAGAGTTGTTTCTGAATGTTTAGGTTCAGGAGGATCAACCTCTATGGGATCTGTGTGTGGATCAACACTTTCCCTTATGGATGCTGGAGTGCCAATCAAAAAACCTGTTGCAGGAATTGCGATGGGGCTCTTTACGGAGCATGATGAAGCAGGAACGATTACAAAATATGCAGTACTGAATGATCTTATGGGAACCGAAGATTTCATCGGAGATATGGATTTCAAAGTAGCAGGAACAAGAGACGGAATCACTGCTATTCAGCTTGATACTAAACTCAAAGGGATTCCGCTTTCTATTGTCTTTGAAACGATAGATCAGGCGAATGCTGGATATAGAGAGATTATGGAAGTGATGCTAGAAACCTTGCCAGCTCCGAGAGCTCAGGTAGGAAGATATGCACCAAAGATTCATGTCTTCACCGTTGATCCTGCCAAGATCAAAGAAGTAATTGGAAAGGGTGGTGATGTGATCAATAAAATCATCGAAGACTGTGATAACATCAAGATTGACTTCGAAGATGATGGGACTTGCTACCTCACGCATGCAGATCTGCATATTATCGATAAAGCGAAAGCCATTATTATGGAGATTGTAACCGATCTAGAAGTCTGACAAAGTTTTGATGCAGAGATTGCAAGAGTAGAGGATTACGGAGTATTTGTTCGTTTACCAAAAGGGAAGATGGGACTTGCACATGTTTCTCAGCTTGGACAGAAATATCCAGACAGCCTCTCCAATCATTTCAAAGTGGGAGATAAGATGAAAGTAATCATCTCGTCAATAGGAACTGATGGAAAGATTGCTGTGAAGAAAGTGGGATAAATTAGGAGGGATTTTTAAAAACAGACCTATAAATGTAGGTCTGTTTTTTATATCTCTTCATAAGAAGAAAAAATTAAGGTATTTTATTGAAAGTTGATAGTCCTGCTTCTTTTGTAGAAGTATTTTTTTCGTTTAAAGGTTCTTTTATAGCATCCATCCCTTCTTTTTTTCTTGCCTTATCATATTTTTTTTGAAGCTCCTCTAATGTTATACGGTATTCTTTGTTAGCTTTCTGGATACGATTTCGTTGTTTTTTTGCTCTTTCATAATCTAATTGTGCAGCAACTCCATTAGGGGTGTCTAATGTACCTTTTGTTTCAAATTCTTTATATTTTTTTTCGGCCAACTCATAACTTTTTTTGGCGGAATTGTAGTCCGTAGTAAAGTTTGTATTATAAATATCTACACCTTTATTATATGCTTTTCTATACTCTTTAGAGGAATTATTGCTACATGCAGTACTAAAAAGTACGGATAGAGTAATGAGTCCTCCAAGAAGTGCCTTATTAGTTTTGGTACCAATTCTTTCTAGAAGACCTTTTTCTTTGCTTACTGTTTCTTTTCAAACAGTATGTTGTACCTTTATTTGTTCCGTCATTATTACATATATAAGGGGATAAATGATTATAAGTTATATTAAGAAGGTAGACCATAAAACCACTGATTAAGATATCTAACAAGTCTATCTTTATTTGCCTCAAGAGTAGTCTTTTTGAAGATTTGTACAAATAAACCATCTAAAGTTCATAGGAGATTTGTATCCCCTCCAGCAGTTTCTCTAAATTTTACTTCCCCAATTTTGCTAAGATAAAATGGCTCTAACGATGGGTCTGATCTCTGTGTCTTTTTGTTTTTAGTGAGATACTTAATATAATTTATTATATGTACGGATTCAAGGAGTCCTGTTAAGCTAGAAAAGATAATATTTTTCCCCTCAGCAGTCAAGAGTCCTTGGATAGATTTTGTAGAAATATCTATTCAACTATTTTCCCCATAACTTCAGAAGCTATTATTTGTGATTGATAATGGTCCACGGGTTTTATTAGGCTCACTAATGTTATCCCAAAGGGCATTCAGTGTCTTCTGGAGTTCCAAGTTTTCTTCATCTGGGAGTCCAAGGGTTCTAATCTGCTCTTTTACTTTTGCGGTATCATTCCATGTATCAAATTCCTCTTTCGAGGAATCTGCAGGAGTATCTACAGTAGTATTTACAGAATTTCCTTCTCTTTGATTCCACAAGGAGTTAAGATAGTCTGAGTATGCTTCAGGATTCTTATGTATTAACTGTGAAACATCATCCATTTTTCCGAATCGCCCAAAGAAGCTTCCATAAGAAACCATTTGAGTATCCAGTCCCCATTCATTCCATAGTTTACCATCAAAATAAATCCCAGAACCACTAACTGGTGGAGGAGTTTGCCATTTGAGGGTGGTCCAAATACTTCTAAATTGGAAAGGTTTTGGATTATCTGTCTTTTGATCTTTGGTTATATTCATGAGTCCTCCTGAGAGGTAAGCCACCCTAATCACTTCTCTATAATCTGGAAAAGACAATGCTACTCCATTTTTTGCAAACCCTACCAAACTTTTTTCTTTAATATTAATCTCGATCTTTTGTGCTCTTCCATCTTCATTCTCATGACTTATGAGATAGATTTTATCTCCTTCTTGAATAAATTCAAATTTTGGCTTGTTACCAATACTTCTCTCATTATAGAAGAGTCTCGCTCAAGTAAATAAAGCGTTCTTTTCTTCTGCAGAAAGAGAAAGTTTGTTTTTAATTTGGTTCTCAATTCCTTTAAGGTAAGTAAGGTCTTCTGGTCTTTCCGTATATGCTGCATTAATATTTGGCAAAAATAATCCCTCTTCATACATTCTTTCTAAAGTCTTTTCATTTGAAAGATCTTCACGAGCTAAATACACATCAATCTGTTTCTTTTTATCCTTATTCGCCAGAAGACCTCGTTTAGTAGTATAAGTATCTATGTATTCTTGATTCTTCTCTTTTTTCTCTTTAATTTCTAAGATTTTTACTGAACCTAACGCCGTAGCTGCAGGGTATCAAATCCCACAATTATCAAGCCAGGCAATAAATTTATCCTCTTGATATTCTGGTCCAAGATCTTTGAATGCAGGATAGTCTCCATATGTTGCCAATAGTGGAGTATAAAAGGCAGACCAATCTGCAGAACTTTCTTTCCAAATCCCCATCTTGCTTTGTAATTCATTTGGAGTCATGTTCCCAAAACATTGCATAAGAGAGTAGTCTCTAATATGGTTTTCAGCTTCTTTTCCTCCCCAGAGAGTTGTGGAATTTTTTAATCTATCACCAAATTCTTCAAAACTTAATCCTCCATTCATAAGCTTATTAACAAGCGAAATAGGATTCTCTCCAAGGAGAGCCTGTGTCCCAAAGGTAACTCCTGCAAGGGTAAGCCCCTTCTGTCGCCATTTCATCCCACCATCCTTTTCTCCTTTAAAGAGCCATTGTACTCCTTTTAAAATACCAAATCCCATCACTGCAAGAGAGGTAAGCTGGCTTCGGGTATTTTTTTGTTCGGTCGTGAGATTAGGAAATTGATCGAAAACCTTTCTGAGGGTTCCATTAACTCCACCTTCTTTAAAGGTCTCTCCCCAGTCTTTGTTGCTATAGTCTACATAATGATGTCCTTTTTTTCTTACAGAGGGTCATCCTACTTCACGATACATTGCTTCTGCTCCTATTCATGGGGAAGGAATTCCTCCTTTGCATACTAAATGTTGTTGAGCGAGAAATGGGTAGTTCGCAATATTCTGTCAGAAATAGGTAGAGACTTTGTCATAATATTGATCAAATTCTGGTGTCATTTCTCCCTTTATCACTGCATCAAAATATCTTTCTGCTAATGCCTCTTTCCCTTCAAAAATTCTTAATACAGCATTAGTGTTTTTTAGTCTGTTAAGTTCCTGTCGCATAGCATAGTTTTTTTCCTTCTGTTTAATAGATTTTTTAGTGGACTCTAGGCTATACCCCACAAAAGTAGCGGTATAATGTAATTTCCCTTGTTGATAGTGTTTGATATCATTTTCTAGATTTTTCGATTGTTGGAATGCTTCCATAAATCATTCTATATCAATCTGGTTTATTTCTGGTGCACGAGAAGAAAGGCCTTTCTTTTCAGATCCTTTATTATGTTTATTATATCCCTTAATCTCATCCTCTTTTTCTTTTTTCCATTGTTTTATTTGCTGTAACCAGTCATCTATCTTTTTATTAAGATCCTTTTGCATTCTTTGCTTGGTATCATCTTTTTCAAGAGGATCTTTAAATCGTTCCCAGAAATTCTCCTTTACCAGTCTTTTTTGTAGTTTAAAGTCATTTTCTAACTCTCTTAGTGCAAGGACAAATCCTTCCATAGTATCAAAAGTAGGTTTCTCTAGGGCATCTTCTACCTCATTATCAATTTCTTCAGCTTGCTGTTTAAGAAGATCATTTTCTTCTTTTAGTCTTTCATTTTCTGCTTGCATTTCAGCAAGTTCTGTAGTAGTTGATGAAGTAACAATAACCTGATCTCTTACTTTTTTTTCATCCGCTTTTGTCTCTTCTTGAGTTAGTTTGCTCTCTCTTTCTTGTTCAAGCCTTGCTTTAAAGGACTCAAAATCTGCCTTACTTATAAGAAGTGTGTCTCCTTTCTTTCGATCGACGGAGTCAAGTTCTGTAGTTACTTGCACCATCCCATTGTTAATTTCTACAACCTTTATATCGCGATCAAATTCTTTATTTCCTATTTTTTGAGAAAAATCCTCATAACTAACAGGAGTAAGAGTTGTCTTTTCTGGGCTATTAATTTGTTGTTTCTCAAGATTTACATTCATTTCATTTCCAGAATCCTTAAAAATCTTCACTCAATTATATCAGAAAATCATTTTTTTGTCAAAAAAAAAGCAACAATTGTTGCCTTTCTCCTTCTTCTAAAAAATATTATTCATGCAAATATTGATAGGTCAGGTTCTTATAAGCTTCTTCATCAATTTCTCCCTCCTTGAGCGCTGGGACATCAGAAGCATGCTTCATATACTCCTTGATGATTTCAATAAGGAGTGTAATGAAACTACCCTGATTGAGAGGGATATTATCGTGATAATGGTCAGAAATCTTTTGGAGATACTGTACATATTCACGGATACTAAACCCATTTCTTGGCTCCAAAATCTTAGCAAAAACTTGATCCAATCAGAGCTCATCTCCCTTTTCTTGAAAGAAAGGATAAAAAACTCCAACTACCACAATGGTATTCATATTCTTCCTCAGATAAGTAATATTGGTTTTGTAATCTAGAGTAGTAAAAAAGGTATCATAGATCCCTTTGATAATATGCTCATTGGTAATTTCATTCATCAGATACGACAAAAACTGAGCAAACTTGTCGTTGATTGCCTTATCTTTTTTGAGTTGTTGAGCTACTTTCTTAGCTTGTCTGGCTTCTTCTTGGACTTTCTGGATAGCAACTTCTGAAACTTTTTCACTACTAGCCCCTCAGGTTTCATTACTCTCAATTGCTCACATAAATTCTTCCGCCATAGATATTTAGAGGAAAATAAAGAGAAGAACACTCAGATTTTTGTAGTTTTTTTGGCTTGAAATACAATAGCATTTCTCTATATTCAATGCACGAATTGGTTTGGAGGTGAGGTGGATGAGTGGTCGAAGTCAGCTCACTGCTAACGAGTCGACCTGTAATAGGGTCCGCGGGTTCGAATCCCGCCCTCACCGATTTTCTCAGATGATTAGACATGGCTCTGTAGCTCAGCAGGTTAGAGCGCGCCTCTCATAAGGGCGAGGTCGGTGGTTCGAGTCTACCCAGAGCCAAACGCATTATAACCATCTAATCCGTCATTCATCATATTTTATTATTTGTTTTGTCCCATTATGGCAGCTAAAAAGAAAGGAGGAGTTGTGAAAGTAGCAATGGTGTGTTCTGAATCAAAAGCAACTAACTATTACACAAAGATTAATAAATCAACCACTCCAAAGTTAGAACTAAAAAAGTATTGTCCAAAACTTAGAAAGCACGTAGTGCATACTTCTAGAGAAAAGTTGAAGTAATTTTTTTAATTTATTTTTGTTACAAACGCATGTTAGCAATCAGACTTTCCAGACATGGAAGAAGCAAAAGACCTTTTTATAGAGTAGTACTCACCGAACATACTAAGCCAGCAAAAAGTGGATATAAAGCTGTTCTTGGATCTTATGATCCCCTCAAGCATGAATTCATCGCTGATGTTCCTATCATCAAAGAATGGATTGCTAAGGGAGCTCAGCCTTCTGAAAGAGTAGCAAAGCTGCTCTACAAATCTACAAACGACAATTTTTACAAAGATTTCTATCAAGAAATTGAAAGAAAGGCGGTAACTAAAAAAGAAAGGGAAAACGCATAATGATTAAAATCCTTAGTCCAAGGATTTTTTCTTACTCAATTCTTTTACCTTCCCTCGTAGATAATGCCAGAAACGTTCAACACTATGTTTCAAAAGCCAGAAGACATCATCCTCTTCATCTTGGCAGTTGCAGTACTTTTGGTATTTGTGGGATGTATCTATGCGTTTTTCCAGGCGATTTTCCTCTTTATCTTTTCCAAAGGAGCAGATGATAAAGTAAAAGGAGCATGGAATAGTATCAGATATCTCATCATAGGGTTATTCCTTACCATTATGTTGCTCTTCATTGGACCTCAACTCCTCAAACGAGTAAATATGCCGAATGCCGAGGTATATACAGCAAAAAGTATCTTCGCAAAAATTGGAGATATCGCAGGGGGGATTGGAGAGTTGGTAGGAATCGTAATTAGAGACTACCCTGATGGAAACTTCTGATCTTCCTCCTCTACAGAGCGAGATATTTCAAGCACCACAAGCTACGAATTATAAGAATCATATTCTGAATAGTATATTAAAGAAATTAGCAGCAATGCTAATTTTTTGGTTTGAAAAAACACTCTATTTTCTTAGACATAACAAAAGAGAAATCTGACTTATTATTTTTGTTATTCTATGATCCCTCAGTATAAAAAAACTCACAAAAAACAGCATACTCTTCAGGAACGTTTTGAAAAATTTTTACAAAAGATCCCGTTTCTAAAAAACCTTAGTTTAACGAGAGAGGTACAACTTATCGTCCTCTTTTTCGCGATGTTTGGAGTATTGGCAATCAGGTTGTTTTATTTGCAAGTTATCCAGCACAATTACTATGAAACGAGACTCAATACACAGCATACGAGATCTACTTCTGTAAAAGCAGATAGAGGGAATATTTATGCCTTAGATAAAACCGGACAACCCGTGAAACTTACGGAAAATATTTCACTCTACGATATTGCACTAGATCCTACCTTGGTTGGAGAGACAAAGGACGGACTCCCCCTTAAATCCCGTCTCATTGGGATTCTGACGCCAGTAGTTTACAAGCATCTTTGTGTTATCAATGGAATGGATCAGGTCACTCCAGAGTGATGTGTGAGAAATGTAGAACTCTTTGCTGGAGTAGAACTGCTTCCCCAGAAACCAGATTTCTTTTATTATGGATCAGGACTTTATTCTCCAGAGTATGATACCTTTGATTTTACGGGATATGATGAGAAGAGATTGCAGATTATCTCATGATTTACAAAGGAACAAGCACATGATCTTATCATTGAGAGACTTAATAGAAAAATTCAGATCGGAATCAAAGAAAGAAACTATCTCGGATTCTTTACCGACGAGGAATTGCTCAACGAACTCAGAGGATCAAATTTTTGATTTATCTCCATAGCGAGTAGTTATTATGTCTATGTAGTACCCACAAGTTCTACAAACACCTCCAGAGATAAGTTGCAACTTCAGACACTTCTTACCAAATATGGATATAGCTTTTCCTCTTCAGCAATCGATAAACTCTTTACTCAGCAGCAGTACAAATATATCAAACTTTTCACTTCAGCAAACCCCCAAATTGCACAAGATATTAAGGCACTTAAGCAGCAATACTACAAAGAAACTTCCAAAGACAATGTTCCTGTGCTCCATGGGGTAATCTTAGAGCCGACAACAACGAGATATTATCCTTACGGGGATTTTATGTCCAATATCCTTGGATATGTAGATAAAAACGGAGATGCCTACTATGGGATTGAAAAGTATTTTGATGATGCACTCAAGTGAATTGACGGGAAAATTGTCGGTCGTGCTTCTTCTTTTCTTTGAGGATCTGTAGGAGCTAATGATTTTGAAGTAATTGACGCCCAAAACGGAGACGATGTGATCCTCTCTATTGATATTGGAATCCAAAAGGAAGTGGAATCTATCGCCAAAAGATATCTTGAAGAATTTAGAGCGGATGCTATTAGTGTAGTAGTATATGATCCTCACAAAGGACAAGTAAAAGCTTCGGTAAATGCTCCAAGCTTCAACCCCAATAACTACAATGATGCTTATATTCTAGATCCCCTTGGTATCGAAAATGCGGCGGTAGTAGATGATCTCACGTATATAGATATCCCCGTATATGTACTGAGCTGAGGGAAATATAAACTTGCTACTATTTCCGAAAGACAAGATACTAGCTTAGAAAAGTATATCTCTAGAAATACTTATGGGGCACAGGTATTTGTAGACAAAAATATCTCAACTCCTTTTGAACCAGGAAGTACCTTCAAATCATTTACGGTAGCAATGGGATTAGATGCGGATGAAATAAGACTCTATGACTATTATGTTGATGAGGGGCAAGTAAAAATCTGACCCTACACCATTTCTAATGCCTCCAGTATCTGTACGGGGAATCATCCTTTCCTAAATGCTTTCATCAACTCTTGTAATATTGGGATGGTGAGGATTGTGCAAAAAGTAGGGAAAGAAATGTTTTATAATTATCTCAAAAAACTTGGATTCTGAGAACTCACAGGGATCGAACTTGCAGAAGAGAAGCCAGGGTTTGTGGATAATGAAACCACAGTATCAGCAGCCAGATTTTTAAATAACTCCTTTGGACAGGGGCTACAAACAACCCAAATTCAGCTTGCAGCAGCATATGGAGTCTTGCTCAATGGTGGACGTTATATTAAACCATCTATCATTACTGCACAAGTAAAAAAATCTTTAGAAAATCCGGAGTGAGAAACTATTTCAACTACTCCCCAGGTGATAAGTCAGATTATTAGACCTGAGGTTGGAGAAGAGATGAAGACAGCATTGCTTCAAGTAGTAGAACAAAATAGTGAGGTGAGCATCAATGCAAAAATAGAAGGATATCGTCTAGGGGCAAAATCTGGAACTTCACAGATCGCCTTTAGAGGGAAATATCAAAGAGGACTCGGATGGACTCAAGGAACCTTTGTAGGAGTAGTAACCGTAGATGATCCAGAATATGTGGTCCTTGTCCGAACTTCTCGTCCAAGAACAAATCAGTGGTGAGGATATACTTCGGGGAAGGTATTTAAAGATGTTGCCAAATTTCTTATCGGATACTCAATGGTTAAGTAGTATTAGCTTCTTTATCTTTTTGCTTTTGTCTATGCAGAGTCTCTATCTTTCTGAATATATCGCTTCTCCTCTTTTTTTAGAGCATATTAAAATGCACAAACTCCCTTGTGATGCTATTCTTTCCGATATCGCTTATGGAGAGAGCCAAATTCCTGTATTCAGCCTCGATAAAAAGTCAGAAGAGATGACTCTGGTTGAATATCGAAGTTTCGTACTCAGTTCCTACGCTCATCCCTGGATTATCATGGATCAGCTATCTCTAGAAGTACTGAGCCCTTTGTTTAAGCAGTATCCGGATAAACATATCACCATTATCAATCTTCATGCGGGTATGGGAAGTCTAGGAAGAAAGATTTCTCCAGAGCTAGGGGATCTCCAGTTTGTTCCCAAAGGGTATGCAGTATACGAGCCCTTAGACCTGCTTACCTTTCAAAATATCTTAGAAAGTCATCATCAAAAGTACCTCAGAATAGGACATCAGCATTTCCCGGAGGACATTTTTGCAGTGGAAGAAATTGGTATCGTAGATCAACAAATTATTGCTTCTATTGATCTTCTCTCTCTCACGAGCTATGGATATCACGGAGATGAGGGGACATTACTTGCTACAGCATCGCTCTTTCCCACTGCTTTACAGATCGGAGATATCCTGAATGAAGAAGAAAAAAGTATAGATATTTTTATGGTGAGTTTGTTAAATCTAGAGTGGAGTGATGAAATTATTACTTCCCTTAAAAGAACAAAAAAACTCTTCTTCTTGATAGATCATTTGCCTATAGAGTCCTTGAGGTCTTTAATCTCTGTTCAACTAGAAAAAGCAAAATTAAAAGATATTGAGGTGCTATATTTCACTCCAAATTACGGAAAGTTAACTACGATCTTCGACGAATTCTCAGCAGAGCAGGCGGACTTTGATGCTCCAAGTATCGTGGAGAAAATTATGGAGTAGATGCCATTCTTTTAGACGAAATAAGTTAACCCAATTGATAAAATAGTAACAATTGGATCCTTCGCATT
The DNA here is from genome assembly GCA_028685875.1 of Candidatus Absconditabacteria bacterium. GTDB lineage: Bacteria > Patescibacteriota > Gracilibacteria > Absconditabacterales > Absconditicoccaceae > UBA3291. The sequence goes on along the minus strand of JAQUDD010000004.1, from coordinate 50,931 downwards.
CGCTCAGGATGACAATGGAATATGACTAGAAGAAAAAACCTAGGGTTACTCATCCTAGATTTTTTTGTATCTAATTAATAAGAATTACTTAATGAGATTCTTCCCAGTCATCTCCTTTGGAGTCTCGATACCAAACAAAGCTAACACTGTAGGAGCAAAGTCTTGCAATTCTCCTGTAGCTTTGATACTATCTTGTACTTTACCCTCCTGTATATACCAAAAAGGAACAGGATTTGTTGTATGAGAAGTAATGGGGTTTTCTACTGTTCCCATATCTTCACAGTTTCCGTGGTCTGCAGTAAGCAAAATGTCCACATCTTCTTCCCTACTTAGCTTCAGAATCTTTGCTACGAGCTCATCTAACTTTTCTACCGTCTTGATGATAGCCTCTCTTACTCCTGTATGTCCTACCATATCTCCATTAGCAAAATTGATGATGAAAAAATCAAAGTCCTTTATGTTTTCTACAAAGGTATCATAGATTTCCTGTGCAGACATCTCAGGATCGAGATCATAGGTCGCCACTTTGTGAGAAGGAACCAAAATATTTTTCTGTCCATCATAGACAATATTCTTCTCAGCATTAAAAAACTTCGTCACATGAGCATACTTTTCTGTCTCAGCGAGATGGAGCTGTCTCAGATCAGCTTTTGCTAATACTTCTGAGAGCGTATTATTCACATTTTTCTCTCTCAAGAAAACATTTTCCTGATATTCAGGATAATACTTCGCCATCGTAGCAAGATAGATATTATTGAGCTGCTTGGTCATACATCCTGGTCATCGCTGAGGGAATTCTTTAATTCTTTCTTTATCTATACTCGCTTCCAATGCTTGAGTAAGCTGCCTTCCTCTGTCTGTTCTATAATTCAAGAAAAAGACAGCATCATCATCTTCAATCGGTTCCCCTTCTACAAAGCTTACAGGAGCAAGGAATTCATCGCTCACTTCAGCTTCATAAGATTTGGCCAGATATTCACTTGGAGTGTCGCTTGTCTGAGACTGCTGAAAGACAATCTCATCATACGCCTTCTGCGTTCTTTCTCGATTATTGTCCCTATCCATCCCAAAGTATCTCCCTCCGAGCGTTGAGATCTTTACCTGAGGATAGTTTTTGAGAAATTTCTCAAAGTTTTGTAACATCTTGAGTGCAGATTTCTGTGGCATATCTCTTCCATCGGTAAAAAGATGGAGATATACCTCGATATCCTTAGGGAGGAGTTGTATTACTCCTTCGAGATGTCTCTGTACCGTGTGTACTCCTCCTTCACTAAACAGTGAGATAAGATGAAGTTTTGAAGAATTTTCTTTCACATGTGCAATTCCTTCTTGGAAAGCAGGAATATTTTTAAAGGTATTTGTCTCCAATAACTCATCAATTTCTACTAAAGATTGCTTGATAATTCTTCCCATTCCTAATGTCATATGTCCTACCTCACTATTTCCCATTTGTCCCTCAGGAAGTCCTACATGTTTCCCATCAGTACGAATCTGAGCATAAGGCAGAGAAAAAAGCTGATCAAAAGTCGGCGTTGTAGCTAAGGAAATTCCGTTATTTTCCGGTGTCTTCCCGTTTAATCCAAATCCATCTAAAATAATCAAAGCTACTTTTTTCATACCCCCTTGTGTCAAAAATGTAAAGATTTCCCATATATCTACTTATATCTTAATCATTTCATTTTTCAAGCTCTAAAAAAGAGCAGGTCCCTGCTCCTATGAGAGATATGATTCAAAATCTTACAAAATAGGCTATTTACTCTCGTTGTCTTCCTTGGGGTACGCATTGATAATTTTCACAGCTTACCGATACAATTTCATTACATCCATACATACACTGAGGTTCTTGGCTACTTGCAAAGTTTTGAGAAATCTGTTGAGCAAGTTCGAGTTTATCTTTATTCACAGCAAGGTGACAGCTAAGCGGACAATCTCCGTAAAAGCTCGCGCAATCACTATCTTGTTCACAATAATTATAGGTATTGAGAATTGCTTCTACTTCATCTTGGGTAGGAGTAGTGATTTTTTCTAATGCTTCTACTTGTACCACTTGGTAGTAATGACTCCCTGCCCCTGCATCAAGTCAAACAATCCATCCACTAAAAAAGATTCCATTTCCAGGAGTAGTATCTTCGAGAGGATCAAGATAGTTATTCCATAGCGTTCTTGGTAGGAAGAGAATCTCTGTATACTCCTCAAAGTAGGCAGTAAGAGTGAGCGTAGTAGCTTCATTATTTTCTTCTACTCCACTCTCTGGAACTGCTCAAAAGTCGGTCACAATAAGGTTCTCACTATAGGGCATTGCATCAGGAGGAAGGGTAGAGGTATCTCCTCCGGAATTCACAAGATCGCCTGTATTTTGTGGAAAAGTAGTAGGAGCTGAGCAGGCAGCTAAGAAAAGTACCCCCAAACATGAAGTAAGCAAAATAGTGTGTTTCATAGGAAAAACAAAGAAAATAAAAATCAGAGGAAGAACCATATTACCTATAAACGAAGAAAAGCTGACTATTGTGACACTTCTCCTTGAAAAAGAGGGGACATTTAACTATCACTGCCCCTGCAAACAAAAAATATACAAATATGAAAATTTTAAATGTTCCTATTGAAGCACTATTATTGGTTTTTGCAGTTATCGCTGTTATCGTAATATACGACAAGATAAAAAACTTCTTTCATAAGAAAGAGAAAAAAATCCCTCCTGAATAAAGGTTGGATTTTTATTATAGGTGATTTACTTAATGGTGTTGAGAAAGTGCTCTCTATCAGCTTTGTAGTTAGGAAACTTTGGCCAGAGATCAATATTGTCATCTGAGAATCTTGGGAAAAGGTGAAAATGAAAGTGCTGCACAGATTGTCCAGCATCCTCTCCACTAGCATGGAGCAGATTTATGCCACTAGTTCAGAGTTTCTCTTGGTAGAGCAAAGTTATGACTTGAGTAGTGTCCATGAGATGATGAAGTTCTGTTTTTGGGATATCAAAAAAGGAGAGATAATGTTGTTTTGGGATAATGAGCGTGTGCCCATAGGATTCAATTTCTTTAGGGAGAATAACGAGAGTATTCTCATCTTCATAGATGCTATCCGCAGGAAGTTGTTTTGCAATGAGAGCACAAAAAGGACAAGTATGCATAATAAAAAGAAGAATAAAGCTCTTTTTATATAGAGAGAAATCAGATTTTTTCAAGGGATTATAAAGTACAGCTAGCTCTAGGGTTTATTAAACTCCGGGGTCTAGCTCTGGGGGATAAAAATATCCACCTTCTCTTGAAAAAAAAATAAAAAAGAATACAGATGATTTTACCCACTTAAAACTCAACAAGAATGAAAGTTATCTGTGTTACAGGAGGAGTCCTCTCTGGAATCGGAAAAGGAATCACGGGAGCAAGCATTGGAGCAATTCTTAAAGCTGCAGGCTATCAGATTTTTATGCAGAAATTTGATGGATATCTCAATGTAGATCCTGGGACGATGAATCCTATAGAACATGGAGAAGTATTTGTGACCGATGATGGAACGGAGACAGATTTGGACATCGGACATTATGAGAGATATATTGATACCAATATGACCAAAAATTCCAGTTGGACTACAGGAAGAATTTATCAAGAAATTTTTGAAAGAGAAAGAAAAGGAGAATACTTGGGGAAAACCGTGCAGGTGATTTCTCATGTAGCGTCCCTCGTTAAAGAAAAAATCAAAGAAGGCTTCACGCAGAGTGGAGCAGATATTTCTATTGTGGAAATTGGAGGAACGGTAGGAGATATGGAGAATGAATATTTAATCGAATCTGTGCGTCAGCTTAGACAAGAATTGGGGGCTGAGAACGTAGTATTTGTGCATCTCGTATATGTCCCCTATCTCGGAGCGAGCAAAGAACTCAAAACTAAACCTGCTCAGAATTCCGTAAGAGATCTTAGATCAAGAGGAATAGACCCAGATATTTTGGTAGTGAGGGCAGATATGCCAGTTGAAGAAGATATTATTAGAAAACTCTCCCTGATGTGTGGATTACCTATTCAGTGTGTGATTCCTAGTGCTACGGTAAAATCTATTTACGAAGTGCCCGTAAATTATCAAAAACATGTCCTAGGAAATACGCTCCTTCAGGCATTACATTTTCCACAAACCCAAATAGATCTTTCAAAGTGGGAACAGTTAGTAGACCACATCCAGAATGCCAAAGAAGTAAAAAAGATTGCAATGGTAGGAAAGTATGTTTCTCTGGAAGATGCTTATTATTCCTTAAATGAAGGGCTAAAAGTTGCTGGGTATCGAAAAGACATCAAAATTCAGATTGATTTTGTTTCTGCTGAGGAAATTGAAAAACAAGGAACGGATATGTTACTTGGATATAGTGGAATTTGTGTGCCAGGAGGATTTGGAACCAGAGGAATTGAGGGAATGGTGATGGCTGCACAATTTGCTAGAGAAAATAAAATTCCTTATCTCGGAATCTGTCTCGGTTCACAAATTATGGCAATAGAATTTGCTAGGAATGTGTTGGGATATCCTGATGCGACGAGTGAAGAATTTTTTCCTGATGCTCAGCATCAAGTGATTCATCTCATGGAACATCAAAAGGGAATAGAAAAAAAAGGCGGAACGATGAGACTTGGAAGCTATGATTGTGCCCTAACAAAAGGAAGTTTGGCAGAAAAAGTCTATGGGAAACTCCAAATAGCGGAGCGTCATCGTCATCGTTATGAGTTCAATAATGCTTACAGACCAGAATTTGAAGAAAAGGGTTTCCTTATCTCTGGGACGAGTTTGGATGGAGAATTGGCCGAAGTAGTAGAAATAAAAGACCATCCATATATGATTGCTACGCAGGCACATCCAGAATTAAAATCTAGACCGCTCCACCCTCATCCGCTCTTTGTCGGATTCATAGAGGCAATGAAAGGAGGGTAATCTAGAATCCACTTAGGTGGCCCCCGACTCAGGTGAAGAATTTCATCTATCTCTTGACAAGAAACACTATTTTTCTATGCTAATAAAAGGGAGGTGGTCTTCCTAGTAAAATACTTGACAAATAGAAAAAGAAATATAAAATAATAAAAGATGTTTTATATTTTTCTATAATAAGTATGGGAAAATTTGCAAACGCAGTAATGCTTGGTGCAGGACTATGAGTTGCTGCTTCTTCAGCAGAGCTTCAGGCACAAGAAAAAGTTAAGAATACCACTAAACAGCAAACCGAGCAGTTGGCCGAAGCCCTAACGAAAAATCCCTCTAGCACCTATGATGCGAGAGCTGATTTTATGGAGACCTCGGCTTTGACGGAGTTCGAGAAAGAGTTGGGAGTGAAAATTCCTGATGAATGGAGAACTATGGCAACACAGATTGTCCAACGAATGGGAAAAGAAGTTACCTATCACCAAGATTTCATCAAAAAGGCTATAAAGAATGAGGGAATTGAGGGATCAGAACAAGGAGAATTTGTTGCAGTATATCTTGGAGAATTTACCAAAGATGAAGAAAATCCTACGAAAGTAAATGAGGAGATATATATTTTAAATGCAGGACTTGCTAAGAAAACAAAGCGTGAATATGCAACAGACTTAGAAAATAGAGCAAACCAGGCAGTAGATAGAGCAAACCAAGCAGTAGATAGAGCAAACCAAGCAGCATTAGAATTGCAAAAACATGGGCAAAAAGAAGATGCCGAAATATTGGGATATTATAATCAAATAAAAAATAATGGAAACAAGCAGGCAGAGATTGTCCAATTGAAGAAACGAATAGAGAGTTCGATAAACAAACGGAAAGATGAGTATGAGCCTTCAAAGGAATTTAAAAAGATGATGGAGGAATTATGAATATTGGAATTAGCGGAAAATAAATAAGCTGGAAATTTGCAAAATTTCAGAAATAGGAGTATACTTGAGTGTACTCTTATTTTTTGTATAACGAATGTCTATAGAGCTACAAAATCAACAGGAAAAACAAGAACAGTTAGCTAAAGTAGAACAACAAGAAACTTTGGAGACCATTTTTCCTAATGAAGAAATTACCTTGCTACAAGAACTCCTTAGTGGATACCCTGAAGACTCTAATCTAGAAAAAGATTTTCTACAATACCTTAGAGAAAATCCTCACAAAAAAGTCGAACTCTTACAACAACTAGATAAGGAAAAAGAGAAGCCAAGAAAAAAGAAAGCATTAATGATGCTTTCCCTTGAAGACAGCATAAAAACTTTAAAGGTAGGTGAGATAGAAAAGGCAACACAAACGGAGGAAGAGGCAACACAAACGGAGGAAGAGGCAACACAAACGGAGGGGAAAAAGACAATAAATCAAATAGAACGAGAACAGGAAAGAGAGTTTCAGAAAAGACTCTTCTTAGAAACTAGGGAAAGCCAAAAAAGCTTTCTCACTAAACATGCAGAAGCTCAGCCTTCTCAAGAAACCTTACAATCCAGCAAGCAATCCCTTCAATCCCAAGGACTTCTTGACCAACTTCAATCCCAAGGATTTGATCAAACCCAAATCGATGAATATATCAGCTTTCATGCAACCAAATCTCTCATCGAGCAAAACCCTCAAAACTATCAGGATCGCGAAACACAAGACTTCCTCAAGAGCTTGGGAACCTTGGAAAGAAGTGTTTTCTGATCGTCTCCTAAATCCTTCACGAGTCCAGAAACGACTCTCAAAATCTCTGGAGACCTCCTCCACAAAGACAGAGGGAACGAGAGCGTGAAATCAGCTTTTGAGAACAATAGCAAACAGCATGCAGATGACTACGAATCCCTCTTTAATACTAAAAGCGAGGAGAGCAACACCTTCTCAGCACTCTCTGAACAATTTTGAAAGTTTTTCCCCGCTGAGACGGAGAGATATACAACCTTGCATGCTGAACGAGAATCCAAGGTCAGAAGCTATCAGGAGCAAGTAGCTCTCCAGGGAACTTCTATTCCTGCTCCAGAGATGAACCAGCACGATATCGATTTCCTTGATAACTACAAAAAGACGCTTCAAAAGCTGAGAGGAGAATACACCCAATCCAGTATGCATAATATGGAGCTGATGAATACGATGGCTCCCGTGATTGGGCTCGCTAATTATTTGGATTTTCCTCTCAAAGAGGGAGATGCTGATTTGAGTGGATTTATCTTTGATCAGAATAAGGATATTAGCATGACTCAGGAAAGTATTACCTTCCGCGGAGAAGTACAAGGAAGACCGTTTGCCTTGAAATCAGACTTATCAAAACCGTCTCCTCTCCAAACCTCTAGCTACTTCTCTACGCATGAGGGAGGAGGATTCCAGGTGGGGAACGAATACTTCCAAGACTCCAAATATATTATGCCCGATAAAGCAGATATCCGAAATACGGTAAAGAATTCCTTTCAGCAACAACAAAAAAAGCTCCTTGAAAACAGCACGTCCATGGAGGAATATCAAAAAAATCTGCAATCCTATCTCTTTACCCAAGTAAACCAGCTGTATGGAGCTAAAGACTTGGTAAAAATCCGTATGGAAAAAGAAATGCAGAAATCGCTCGCCGCACAGGAAACCGTGCAGACCTTGGGAACCCTCCTTCCAGAAGGGAAATCCATTGAGCAAGCTCTTGCTCAGGAATCTCCTCCTCCAGAAGTTGCAACTTTCCGCACTATGTTGAACAAAACGCTCCAAGAAAGCTCTCCAAACCAGCTTGCCGAGCTGAGACTTGCTATGCAAGAATTTGGAACGCTCCTTGCTGCCAAAAAACAAGGCACCGATACTCAGCAGCATTTTAGCCCTATTATAGCAGGGATTGATCCTACCTGGATAGAAAATACCGTAGGAACCCTACAAGGAGGAAATGACCTAAAACCAAATATCTTAGACATACTAAATGCAAACACTAGCGGAGGAGTGTTTAATATTGCACAGTTTAAAGCAATGCTCAGAGCGGATACACTGGCTACTCACGATGCAGAAGGGGCAGAATCTCTCTATCCTTTGATGATGCAGGAATATACTACTAGCGTAGGAGCAGATCAAGAACTTGATCAACAACTTAATCAACAACTTGATCAACAACTTAATCAACAACTTACTCTGACCCCAGATATCAGTTACGTGAATCCGTAATTTTTTTTTACTCGGACTTCTCAACTTCCACCCGGGTCTTGTCCCTACATACGAACCTTCCCAACCCTCCTTCGTAAGGAGGGTTTTTTTATCCCCCTTATGAAGGAGGGAGGCGAACGTAGTGAGTTCATATCTAATGACCCCGGGGTCTTGTCTTGTCATTGCGAGGAGCGAAGCGACGCGGCAATCCACTGTGTGTGAACTGGATTCTTCACTTCACTTCGTTTCATTCAGAATGACAACTTTTGCGTCATTGCGAGCCTGCGAAGCAATCCACTGTGTATGAACTGGATTCTTCACTTCACTGCATTCAGAATGACAACTTTTGCGTCATTGCGAGCCTGCGAAGCAATCCACTGTGTGTGAAACTGGATTCTTCGCCTTCGTTACACTACGACGCTGAATGACAATGCATAAAAGAACTTGGGGTTCTTGATATAACCCCTCCGACCCGCTTAGCAGGTCACCTCCCCTAACAGGGAGGAACATATTACATTGGTCTCTCCTGTTAAGGGGAGAGAGCCTGTCCCGCACGAGCTGCGGGAGAGCAAAACAGAAGAGGGGATTATTTCCCCTCTATGCAAAAACTGCCAGCTTATCCGCTGGCAGTCTTCTTGTAAAGGTTACTTTACTAATTTACTAACTCTCCCCCTTCAAAGAGGAAATGGGAATATCCCTTCTCATCTTTTCCAAGGTTTTTAATACTTAGCGTCTCCTTCTTTTCTTCACCGTTAGTATACTGGCGAAGTTCAATTGAGCTTGAAGATTTCCATACAATATATACGGAAGTCTTTTGTCCAAGAGAGACCAACTCAATCTCCTTTTCATTCACACCAGCGATAGTCCAGTTTGGAGTTTCGCCGAAGACAATATTCAGACCTTTGTAAGAAAATTTTCTTACAGATCTTTTGAAGGAATTTGAGCTAACGGATACAGCAATAGTCGCTGTTTTCCCCTCATTATCCGCGATAATGAGTGTTCCTGTCCCATATTCTATTCCGCTGATCTGAACCGATCTCTCGGTACAGACCGCTTCAATCAGCCCTTGCGGACTGATAGATTGAACATAGTACCCTCCGTTTCCATGCTTAATGGAAACTGTTACTGTTTCCCCTTCAAACACTTCAATTGAGTTCTTCTCGAGTACGAGCTCGAGTATGGGCTCATCAGGTCCACAAGCTACGAAGAGCAAGGGGATTATTATGCACGCTACAAAAATGATTTTTTTCATATTTTTTACGTTATTGAGTTTTATACCATGCTTCAACGCTTACACCCGCTGAAGTTATTACCTTTATAGACATCTCATTTTGGATGGGCACAAGTGCCTCTCCATCGGAGAAGTTAGACACTTCTACCGTATTCACAAAGAGTTTCGTGAATTCAGTAGCTTTCGTCCCGACTACTCTAATGAGCAGGTGCTCTCCCACGACTTCCGTGTAGATGCTGCCGATTTTTATCCAGCTATAGTCTTTTGTGGTAGAAACAGTAACAGTAGCAAAAGCGCTCTTATTTCCATCATTCGTTTTCACGGTGATGGTAGCAGAACCGGCAGCGATAGCAGTTACCGTTCCCGTAGCACTGACGGTAGCGACACTTGTATTACTTGAACTCCAAGATACTGATTTGTCAGT
>JAQUDD010000004.1:0-41121 GCA_028685875.1 Candidatus Absconditabacteria bacterium | reverse complement strand
CTCCAAGATACCGATTTGTCAGTAGCGTTGGAAGGATTCACAGTAGCAACAAGGGTTTCATCAGCTCCGACAGTTAGGGTAGTAGCACTCTTATTAAGTGTTACCCCGGTGACGGGAATAGTTGCAGGAGCCTGATAGTCTAAAACAAAATCTGTCGTATGTGTCGGATTACTTGCAAATCCATCCCGAGTAGTTACGGAAATATTCACTTCACCGCTACTAGCATAGTTACTTAATGTGTAACTCTGTTGCCGAGCAGGAGTAATTTCATTCCCATTAACATAAGTTCTATTACTTCCGGGAGAGACAAAATATCCATTCAGACTAACGCTTACTGTTGCTCCAATAGGAACAGGAAACTTTCCGTTTGGATACTGTTGTTTCCACACAGAAATCCGCTGAGTAGTACTTCCAATAGTCAGGAGGTGATCCCCCACGAGCCAAGGTTCAAGGATCGCGATCTTACCGGTAGAATAATTAGCATTTTCATACGTTCCTGTAGACTTAAACCCTACATATTGGTCAGTTGGTGATCCATTCAATTGTGCTCCATTAGATGTGCTCCAACTATTCCCACTTGTCCATGCAGGATGACCGACTTGAATAGATCCGATATTATTGTATCCAATCAAATCTATATTGTAAGCCAGTCTGACCCTGATTTGAGCAGAACCAGTTGTTCCAGCCGCATTTGTCCAAGCTTCTTGGATATTTACGTTTCCTGTTACAACATGGTTTACATATGTTTGTCCAGTCACTCCTTGAGCGATGAACAGGATACCTAACAGTACCCCAAAAATTTTTGTTTTCATAATGTGTTCAGCTTTTTATTGTTATTTATTTTAGTTCTTTTTTTTGCAAGGCTAAGCATTACCCTAGGAAATGCAAAACTTTATACTATTCTTATATGTTTTTAGTAAAAAAAGTCAAGTAAAATGTAAGCTCATTTTTATCTCTCTTATGAAGGGGGAGAGAGGGGGTTTGTTCCTTCACCGTCATTGCGAGCGAAGCGTGGCAATCCACTGTCTGTGGGCTGAATTCTTCACTGCGTTCAGAATGACAATACTCCGTCATCCTGAGTGAAACGCTGCGCCGCGCACAAAGCTGCGGGGAAGGATCCAGTGAATGTGAGCTAGATTCTTCATTGTCATTGCGAGCGAAGCGTGGCAATCCACTGTCTGTAGACTGGATTCTTCACTGTCCCGCAGTTCTGCGGGATAAACTATTCAGAATGACAATTTTGTGTCATTCTGAGTGAAACGGAGGATCCAGTGAATGTGCACTGAATGCTATCTGGATTCTTCATTGTCATTGCGAGCGAAGCGTGGCAATCCACTGTCTGTAGACTGGATTCTCCACTGCATTCAGGATAACAATAGTCCGTCATCCTGAGTGAAACGAAGGATCCAGTGAATGTGAACTAAATGCTATCTGGATTCTTCATTTCGCTTCACTGCGTTCAGAATGACGATACACAAAAAAATCCCTTGCATTTTGTTGACAAATCCATGCATAATAACTATACTTAATCTCGACTATGACTAAATGTAGCATCTTTTTTATCTAAAGAGCTTACCCTATGAAACAACAACAAAAATTCTGGAGTAAAACGCTACTCCTCTCGGCATCTATCACCCTTTCTTTTGGTGCCTTATTCCTCGGAGCCGCTACGCTCAGAATCCCGACCAGTCTCACTACATCGGAGCTAGATGTCCCTTATCTGAGCGAACTTAGAATCGGAGCAACTTCTACGACTCCAGGACTTGCCATTACCCAGTCTGCGAGTGAAAGCCACATTCTGACTATTGAAGGAGGACTGACGATTTGATCAGAAGGAAATAGTAATGAAGGAATATGATCTATGATTGCAGGAGGAAGTGGAAATGTCATTCAGGCAGATTATGCAACGATTGCAGGAGGAGGATTTAATGAAATACAATCTCAATCAGATTACAGTAGCATCGGAGGGGGAAGATATAATACTGTTCAACCCAACTCGTCGTATAGTATGATTGCTGGTTGAGGAAGAAATACCATTGCAGGGTCTTACTCTGCCATTGCAGGAGGAGCAGATAATACGATCTCTGCTAACTATGCGAGTATCCTCGGATCTCGTAATAGTGTAGCAGGAGACTACTCCCTCGCCATGGGACAAGAGGTTGCAATTACTGCTCCTAATGTCTTCGCATGGAGTGATTATGATGACTTTGAGTATGAAGGAAAATCCTTTGAGGCAACTCAGGCTAATAGTTTTGTAGTCAGATCTCTCAACGGTATGGGAATCAACACTGCCACTTCTGTCGATGGTCTCAATGTGAATGTCGCAGGAGCAGTCGCCCTTGGACAGACTGCTGCATCAAATCTCAAGGGAAGCAACGCTTGTACCAGCACGATCGCAGGGACACTCAAAGTCTTTGCTGCATCTGCAGAGTATGGAGCTTGTCTCTACGTCTGTGATGGTAAATACCGACACCCTCTCAATGTAAACTTCCAAGGAGATAATCTCAGAGAGGCTTGTGGTAACCGAGCAGATCATGGAATCTCCCAAAGTTGTTCTTGGGGAGGTAAATACCGAGCAGCAGGATCCCAACTCACTGCTTACAACGCTCAAACTGCACAAAATTGTAATAATCATAAGGCTACTATCACTTGTAATCCTGATGGAACATGGACTAATCCTAGCTACCAATATGTAGCCTGCTTCCAAAATTATTTTCAAGGATAGAGTATAATTTGTGTCTTATGTGGTCATTGCGAGGAACGAAGCGACGTGGCAATCCACTGAATGTGAAAACTTCCCCAATCCTCCTTCGTAAGGAGGGTTTTTCTTTTGCCTCAAGACTTCGGGGTTAGATCTGCATGATTTGCAGAACCCCGGGGTCTTGTCATTGCGAGCGAAGCGTGGCAATCCACTGTCTGTGGGCTGGATTCTTCAGTTTCTATACTTGCCGACCGTCATCCTGAGTGAAACGAAGGATCCAGTGAATGCTATCTGGATTCTTCATTGTCATTGCGAGCGAAGCGTGGCAATCCACTGTCTGTAGACGGGATTCTTCGCTGCATTCAGAATGACAATTTTGTGTCATCCTGAGTGAAACGAAGGATCCAGTGAATGCTATCTGGATTATTCATTTCGCTTCGCTGCATTCAGAATGACAAAAAAACAAGACGGTTTAACGAACCGTCCCTACAGGCACATGGGTAGGGACGCATCGTCAATGCGTCCGTGTTACACCATTCGACTGGAGATATCAATAGCAACCACTCGGGTGCCTGAATGTGAAGTTGCTTAGCACCCGGGTGGTGCACGACAAAGTCGGGGAGGGGCTTGATAACAGAGTCTTTCTCCCCAAACAAAAAATCCGAACTCACATATAGCTCGGATTTTTATAAGAATTTTTTTCCTTATTGCCCCACAACCTTGAATTTCTGAATTTTGTACCCATCAATCCATACACGTACATATCGAGTACTGTTAGGAATGTAGGGGAGCGTTATATTTGCTTGCTTCCCATACATCGCCGTGGACTGTGCATTCACTTCATCTTCCCAAAGATACTTCACAAGGGTATAATTGGGAAAGTCTCCCCGAACCTTAAGGTACATATTCCCTTGGTTCGAGTTCAGATAGACTGTACTCCCTGCAATGTTGTCTCCTAGATAACAAATGATTCCATATTCTTCCGGGTCAGGATCTGTTTGGTTCCCAGATCCCTCAATTTCCACCGCGAAGGTGGTAAGCATCATTTCATCAATCCCTGAGGATATCCCTATAATTTGAGAATTATAGTTCCCCTTTCCCAAATCTCTAAATGAGATCGGGATGGTGTCGTTTTTCCTAGTCAGGTTGTGAATGTGTTGCTGAGAAAGAACTGTCTCTTTCAGAGTAATATTTCTCTGATAGAGTTTTATCGTCTGGGTATATTTCATCCCATCAATCACCAGGAACAGTGTTGTAGTTTTCCCAGAAGAGACTTTTACAAGTCTATCTTTTTTTGGAGTAAGATTCTCATTAAGAAGGCTATATTCCAAATCCGGAAGGAAAAACTTCGGCTCATCTTTTTCACATCTCGTGAAAAGTACAATAGCTAGTGTTGCTAGCAGAAATAATTTAATCTTTTCCATATGAATTTTTTTTAAGTTGGTTTTATTTTCGTTTTATAGACATGTAGTCTATATATTTTATATATAAAGTCAACATAAAATAATCATACGGGTGCTTGCCCAACATCCACCCGGGTGCCTAGGTATGGTGTTGCTTAGCACTTCCGTCATTGCGAACGAAGTGAAGCAATCCAGATAAAACTCCTGTCATTCTGAACAGAGTGAAGAATCCAGTAAAAAAGGAATCCTTATAAATCTGGATCCTTCCACGCAGCTTTGTGCGTGGCGCAGCGTTGCACTCAGGATGACAAAAAAAGACAGAGCTGACTCTGTCTCTACTTCTTTGCTCTTTTCTACTTTTTCTCTTTTCTTCTTTTTCTCTTTTCTTCTTTCTTACCCAATCACCTCCTTCCCCATATACGGCTGTAATACTTCAGGAATTCTAATTTTCCCATCAGCAGTCTGATTATTTTCAATGATTGCTATCAATAACCTCGGAGTGGCTGCTACGGTATTATTGAGTGTATACGCGTATTTTATGCTTCCATCTTCTGCGCGGTAACGCAGATTAAGTCTCCTTGATTGAAAATCAAGAAAGGACGTAGCAGAATGCGTCTCACCGTAGCTATTACGTGAAGGCATCCAGCATTCAATATCATGAGAATCATATTTCCCCAGTGCTAAGTCTCCACTACAGAGCTGTAAGATACGATAGGGCAGTCCTAAATCCGCTACCAGCTCTTCACTATTTGCCAAAATTTGAGCATGATACTGGTCAGACATTTTCACATCCTCTGGGATGATGACTACCTGTTCCACCTTCATGAACTGATGCACTCTATAGAGTCCGGAAGTGTCTTTTCCATAGCTTCCTGCTTCGCGACGATAACAAGGGCTGAGTCCTACATATTTTTTTGGTAATTCCGCCTCTGTCAGAAGCTCTCCGCTATGATAGGAGGTAAGCGGAATCTCTGCAGTAGCGATCAGCCATTGATTATCTCTCTCTAGCCAATACGCATCTTCTTCTCCTCCAGGAAAATATCCCGTTCCTACCAGTGCTTCTGGATTTACCATATTGGGTACCTGCATCGGAGAAAATCCTTTTTTGACCATCTTACTTAGTGCATATTGCAGTACGGCTTGCTCAAGGAGCATCCCATCATTTTTGAGGAAATAGGAACGCGCTCCTGCGAGTTTCACTCCTCTTTCGATATCTACCATATCGTGCTTCTTCATCAGGGTGATATGATCCTGCACTTCAAAATCAAAAGCTGGAGTTTCTCCCACAGTCTTGATTATTACATTTTCGCTCTCATCTTTCCCAGTAGGCACCTTTGGAGAAATAAATCCGGGCATCGTGAGGAGATCAGCATTCAGTCTTATTAGTAGTTCTGAGTAGTGTTCATCGAGTGATTGGATTTCTGTCTTGAGTGCTTTTGCTCCTTCATAGTCCTGCTGAGCAGCCAGCTGCTTTTGTTGGTTTTTGAGTGCATCGATTTGCTGTTGTAGGGTTTTTCTCTCCTCATCTAGAGAGAGAATTGCATCTACATCAATCCTGCTTCCCTTCTTCATGCAGTCTTGTTTATACATATCAAGCTGTTCACGCACTTTTTTGAGATCAATCATGGTCATTCAGAAAAATAAATCTACCACAGAATATAGTGATGGTAAGAGGAATTTCAATCAAAACTGACGACAAGAGAACATAGGGGAAATCTAAAAGGAAATAGTAGATATGCTAATACTCCTTTTCCCAGTAAAGAAGGTTCAACACTCACAAAAGAAGATTCTATGATAACTAGACTTGACTTTTTATATAGATTGAGTATTTTTATTATTACCCTAAAATAAAAAAAACAATAAAGAATGGAAAAACAAAAAGAAAAGAATCGATCTCCTCCCAAAGCTATAAGAGAGAAAAGATCAAAATGAAGGTAGCAAAAAAAAATTAAAAAAATTATGAACATTATGAGCGTGGAAGTAAAAACGGAAAAAGACAGCTATTCTGCTGCTGAGCTAGAAGAATTCAGACAGATTATTACGAAGAAGATAGAGGAAAATAAATCAGAGATCAAGAGAATCTCTCTTGATATCCGTGATAATCAAGATGACCTCTCATTAGATGATCAGGTTGTTCCATACATTCATACAACGGAAAATCTGAGAATTCTTCGAAGGTTAGAGGGGTATGTTAATCAGCTTGGGTATGCACTCCTGCGGATTGAAAACAGGACGTATGGAAAGTGTTGTATTACGGGTACTTTGATACCGAAGGAGAGGCTCATGGCAACGCCTACTACAACTAAGTGTATCGAAGTCAAGAATCAAAAAAATTAAAAAACAAAAAAAATGGAGGTAGATAAAAGACTTATGGGCTTTGAGAGCCTAACACAATTACCAATTTTGCTTCTCTATAAGGATACAGTATATGAGAAATCGGGCTCTTTACTGCCCCTTAGCAAACATACTTTATCTCTTTCAGACGGGAGAGCGAAAAAACTCAATCTTGCCCCTTGGAAGTATAAAGCCTACTTTGAGGGTGCTACGCTGAATATTCTCGGATTAATAGCAGGAGAGATATACCTGCTACAATACGAAGTAGTCCACATCCCAGCAAAGGAAAGTATGGTAATTGCCAAAATCAGAGAATCGGGAGGAATAGCTTTCCTCCAAATAGTTAATTAAAAAAAAATTAGTAACAAAAAATCTAAGGAAATGACAGAACAAAGAAAAAAAAAGGACTCTATGAAACGGTTCAGAGAGGAGTTAAATAAGGAGTTAGTTAACTCTATTATTGCAAGTAGAGGAATAGAAGTAACTTCGATCCAGCAAGTCTCCATAACCAACGGCGATTGTCTCCCCTCAGGAGCCAAAACAAACCTCTTGGCAAATCCCTGGGAAGAAAATTCTGAAAGATGTTTCTACATCAGAGGCAATGAAGAACAAAAAACAATTTTTGTGTCAGCGTATGGTAAGATCTTCAAAGTCTCTTGTTTCTGTAGATGTGCAGAGATGCAAAAAGTCTCTTAAAAATAAAAAAAAAGAATATCAAAAATGTACAGTTATGAACGAACAAAAAGAAAGGGGGACTTCCTCCGAAGTACAAGTACCTGCTCCAATATCTCAATTATTCCAAAGATGTTGTTCTTGGTTTGATGTAACTCCAATAAAAAATCCTACTCTCGCAGAAGGGTCTTCCCTTAAGAGGTGCGATTGGGACTCGTTAAATAAAGGCAGGATTGTAGTAAAGAAAAAAAATCAGAATTTTGTCAAGGCATTTAAACAAAAAGATGGCCAATTATATTCGGCCATTGTTGAAATTTAATGTTAAATTAAGACTCCCTACATGTTGTAGGGAGCTTTTTTCTTTACTTCAAAAGGGACATCCCTACACTTACCGGCAATTGATGGTATTTTAGCTTTCAAGAACCAATGGAACAACAACTCTTTCCCCTCATCATCGGAATCGCCATTTGAGCAGTCGTAGGCTACCTCTTCGCCAAAATAGCTCTCCACTCCCATATCAAAGATGCCAGAAGACACGCCACCAAACAATCTCGTAGCGTTCTCCTAGGAGATGTAAACGAAAAACTTGCTCCCGCTCTTCCAGGTTTTCCTTACCATTTCAAAGATATGGTTTTCATAGGAAAAGGGATTGATTATTTGGTCTTTGACGGATTAGCGGAAGGGAATCTCAGACAGATTGTTTTACTAGAAATAAAAAGCTGATCTTCTCAACTCAATAGAAACGAAAGAAGCATCCAATCCGTTCTATCCAGAGGAAACATCAGCTATGAAGTCTTTAGAGTAACTATGTAAGAAGATTATTCGCCTTCATCTCGCCAAACACTTCCTTGTAAGAAGTCGGGAAAAGGTTTTGATAAGACTGCTTCAAGTCCAACTTCTCTTCCTCCATACTGGGCAACCGATCTAATCAGGCTCTCTCCCAGAGGAAGTGGAATGGTAGAGGTTATACAGAAAGAGGCCTCTTTGTCTCCTTGATTAGAGATGATAAGGTACTTGTGAGTGTTGGTATCAGTAAATAGTTCATCCAAAAAGAGTTTGTTATGTTGATCATTCCATAGCTGAGAGAGAGAAGTTATGCGTCCGGCACTTGTAAAAAATCCAACTAAATCTTCCAAATATTCACCAGAAAAGGCAAAAACTCAAAACGTAAGTTCTTCAGAACGTTGACGAATCCGATCTAAGCGTATAGTTTGAACATCTGCTTCCTTAAAATTGACCAATTTTCCTCCTGTGGCCAAATATCCACTATGACTTTGCTCAAGTCCTACATCATAAAAGAGGGGAATGACCAAACTATTCCCTATCGCTAATTTCACGGAAGTCTCAGAAGTACACTCAGTATCTTTAATACTCTTAGTAATAAGGGTAGAATTTCCCCCTAAATCCACAGAGAAAGAGGGCTGAAACCCTTCATATCTATCTAGTATATTTCCAGTAACAATACTCTCTCCACTTCCAATGCTCATCTCAAATCCTGCTCCACGAAGGTTCGCTTCTGTGAGGGCAATTTCTAATCCTCCTTTTGCGAGATAATGTGCTCTAAAAAAATTATTTACCGTTGATCCATAATTCATAATATGGGTAAGCTGGTTCATTGCCAAGAGCGCAATCAATGCAGATGCCAATAATACAAAAATTACCAACAAAGAAATATTCCCTTGTGCTTTGTGAGGAAAATGGTTACTAATCTTGTCAAAAGAGCGAAGGAGTGGGTGCATTGAGATTGAAGAAGAGTTGTAAAGGGCGATCTACCTTATTCATGCCAGTCGGCTGATAATAAGGAGAATACAGATGGATAAAGATCCAAAAAGCTGGCTGCTGAATTTTATTAAGAATATTTTCCTCGCTAGTTGTATCACTAAAGTAATATTGCTCCGATGCAAAAGGAATCACTTTAAACCCTACCTTGGAATGAATGACCTTATTGGTTGCAATGAGAGGAATTTCTATTTCTCCTTGTTTCAAGATCAGCTGACATCAGCTATTGTTTGTAATAACCTGTGTAGGGTCATATACTCCCTCCTCATTTTCTCCAAAGCTTCCCTCTAAATCAATACTACACTCCTCCGTGCTAGAGAGCGAAGCTCCTGATCGTAATGCTCCTGTGAGATAAAGCGTATCTGTGAACCCCTTTTCATTTATCAAATTGCTACCCCCATCACGATACGCATCGAAATCAATCGTTGCGGTATCAGCAAGAGATTGTAAAGTCTGAGTAAGCAGAAGCGCTTCTTCAGTCAAATTTTTTTCCTGTTCTACTTTGAAGGCAAGTTTAGAAATCGTCAAATACGACTGGGTAAGGACCACAGCCAAGGTTCCAACGATAACAACAACAATCAAAGTCTCCAAGAGAGTAAATGCTTTCTTCATCAGGATACATAAACTAAATTAGTAGCTTCCAATAAAGCTTTCCATAACCGTTTCTCCGGTTAATGCTCATTTCCTAAAGAGGACACGTGATTCTACCTTTAGAATTTTATCTTCACGTAGTGCCACGCTATCTTCATACACAGGTTTGATAAGCAAATATCTTGCATATCGGGTTGTTTCTCCCTCTTCTCCGTCATGAGTATAGCGAAAGTATACATTTCATGCGCTATCTTCTCAAGTCTGATAAAAAATTTGTGCCTTTTCGAATCTTTCTTCAAAGTCTTCAGGGAATGCATCTAGCTTTATAACCCTCACATACGCATCTTCTTCCATAGAGAGAAGTACAACGGTTCCGCTAGCAAATTTCCCATCACAAAAAGGATTTTCATCTTCCGGCAATACCGTATTCCCTTCTCGTGCTTGAAAAATACAATTCCAGGGAAGCTCTTTACGAAGATTAGAGTCTCTGAGATTAAACAGCAACTCAATGCCCTCTCTCGCAAAAAAGGAAGAAGAAATCTGTGTTTCTGCTCTATCCTGTGTCCCCAAGGTTTGTCCCATTCCATAGAGGACGGTCAAAATCCCTGTTCCAAAGACAGCAATCACAATGATAATTTCCAATAAGGTAAACGCTTTGGATGATTTCATCTCGTATTATGGCGTTAAAAGTCAAAATTCCTTATTCCAGGCAGGGTAGTTAGTACAGTCAACTTCTCTCAATCTACAGTTTTTACTCTCAATAACAAAACAATATTTCTTCTGCTCCTTGATCTCAAAAACAATACCTATTTTTTCTATGCTTGCTTCAGAGTTACCTATATGGCAAGATATTTCATAAGGACTATAGCTGATGTTGACTTCAGAGAATGCAGTAGGGGAGAGCCCTTCAATATCAGAAATAAGCTGACTAACCACAAAACGATCAGTAAATGTCTCTTCAAATAAGCTATCTCCATTATTCCCCAGGTAGTGATATTTCAGACGATCTTCGTCTGTAGTTAACCTAAGTTGCATGCTCTCATAATTCTTCCCTGCATAACTTGAAGAAGTCAGATTTTGGGAATAATGATCTTGATAGGTAGCACTAATATTATCTTTTACTGTCTTCCACTGCAGTCTAGAAATCTGTTCACCAGAAAAAACCATTACCGCCATGGTAAGGATCCCCATAATAATTAATACAATTACCATTTCCATCAAGGTAAATGCCTGAGTATTAAGCTTTTTCATACTCTCTTCTTACATAAATCTTTGTCTGTTTCAATAGCTTCCCTTCTTACTGCCCCTAGATTCCTGCACTATCCATTACTTGAAAAATCAATCCAAAGACTCCAAGAGCAATTAGCATTACCATTCCTCCTACCACAATCAGGATAGCAGGTTCAATGGCTTTAGAAAAATTCTTAATTGAATTATCAAGTTCTTCCTGATAGAGTTCAATAATATTAGTCATCGAATGTTCAAGATTTGCAGTTTCTTCCCCCACTTTAATCAATACCGTTACATTGGAAGGAATGATATTGCGGTGTTTGCTGAGCGGTTCATAGAGCCCTTTCCCCAGCGTAATATCCGCCAAAACTTCTTCAATCATTGATTGATAAAGAGGGATTTTGAGAATATTACGTAGAAGTCTGAAGGTTTCTACATAATCCATTCCCGCAGAAATCATAAGTCTCATATATCTTGCCCATTTAATCAGATAATACGACTTAGTCATCTGTCCCACGATAGGCAATTTCATTAGCGCGGTATATCCCTTTCTTTTCCCAGATTCTGTAGAGAAATAAACTCCCAAAAGCATAATTCCCAATCCTCCAAAAATCAGAATATGTGTTCGATAATGAACGAAAAAATCTGAGATACCCATTAAAATAGCTGTAATAGGAGGAATTTCTGATGCTTGTGAAGCTACCGTATCAAAAATCCCAGGAAGCACAAAGGCAAAGAGATAAATTACCGCGGCGAGCCCAATGACAATCAAAGAAACAGGATAAATCATTGCACCAATATATTTTTGCGTAATTTCACTGAGATAGGCATATTCATCAGCAAGCGCTTGCACCACTACAGGAAGATTTCCTGTGGCTTCCCCTGTCTTGATAATTGCAGCATCACCTTCATCAAAATACTCGGGAAGTCTGCTGATAGCATACGAGAGTTCCTTACCTTTATTAAGATAATAAGCAATTTCTTTTGCAACACTCTTTACGGCAAAATTCTCTGAATTTTTCATAATAATATTCATGGCTTCCATCAGAGAAACTCCCCCTCTAAGCATATAGACGAGCTCTTTGTAGAAAAAAATTTTTTCCTTTCCTGTAAAATTTGATGTATCGCGAGAACGCATAAAAGAAGCAATCCATTTATCGATAAATGGGTGCTGGTATCCAGAGGTTTTACTAAAGAACTTTTTAAACATGCGTATAAAGAAAGATAAATCAGGATAGCAATTACTCTGCCTCTGCTTCATTAGTAGGTACTATTTCATTTTCATCCTCTTCACTTTGAGAGACATTGAGGTCTTCAAACTTAGGATCATGATAATAATAAGCAATCATAGAAATGTTTGTGGTCTGAGGTTCTTGTGACGCAATAATATCATAAGAGATTTCTTGAATTTTATACAAGATACGATTAGCGCTATCTGGAACGAGTTTTCTTTCTACATTATGTACAAAACCTCTCAGGTTATCTACATTAGGAAACTGAATCACTAGGTCTACAGGAGCGGTATAAAAGTAAGGTTGATTCGGAATAGGGGTAGGATCTCAGATTTCGATTCTTTCAATTTCTCCATTCCTTGCACTTGCATCCAAAATAAATTGATCCCTAATAAGGTAATCATTGAGGTTATAAAGTACCTTCTGCTCATCAATCAGCATCTTATTACTTTGAAGTGAATTAAGCTGTAAAAAAGAAACAGCTACAGAAAGGTCTTTATTCCAATTCTCAGGAATCCTGCTACAGGCCTGAGCACTTTCTTGATTCAAACATTCTTGCACCATATCCGCGTGTTCTATTATTTCTGAGAGATAGGTCTTCTTCTTTTCTGCTTCAATGGTATCTTGTTGTATTTGCACAAGGCTTTGTTGACTAGAAACATAAAGACTATGCGTCTGACGTTGTTTATCTGTTTGTTTAGGAAGAAGATCCAATCCTAGGAAACACAAAAGTAAGAGAGAAAGAACAAGATAGATTTTGTATCTTGCGGTAACGATTCTTACTTTTGGTGTTGCTTCATCCTCCCTGATAGGTATAGGGGTTGGTGCTGTAGCAGGAGTTGATGCAGCAGCTAACTGCTCTTCACTACTTCCCTCAATCTGAGGATTCCCCATAATTCTATTGAGAATTTCATTATTTTGTGCCATATTGATTGATTACTTTAGCAGATAAAACAAAATTATATCCAAAACTATCAGCTTTTTCATAGGTTTTAATAGAAATCTCATCCAAAAACTCGAGCTGTTTAAATGCTTCAATAAGTGAGTGTTTCCCCTCTGGAGCATAATACAGCAAACGAAGGTTGGTTACATATCCATGTACTTTAATCGCATCTAAGGAAATCTCGAAATCTGAGAGAATAATATTATAGCTATTATCTCCATCAACTTGTAATACTTCGTCAAAAATCTTGGTTACCGCATCAATATGATCCGACCACGGCATTTGATAATTATCTTCTTCAAGCACCTTTACAAAGCTGATCTTATCAAATCCTGGAATAGCTGAATACTGAGCAAGCTCATTTTTCATCCTTTCTACCTTCTTTTGTTCAGAGATGACGAGTCTTTGCGTAATCGTAGTGTTGATAAAGAGATATGCATAATATCCAATTGCCCCAATTACAGCAATCAGAGCGATGAGAAATCGCTTTTTTGAGTTGGGCATTGTTATTTTTTCTGCCATAGGCATAGTGAGTAAAATAAAAGAGTCATACTCAAGTATAACCAGAAAAATCCTGAAATGCAAATTTTCTAAGCGAAGAAATGAGGGAGATGTAGACTTTTTCTGATAAGTAGCTCCAATCAGCTTTTTTTTCTTGCAATTCGGATTTTTTTTTCTATAACATAGCACGTAAAATATGTATGTGATATTTTATACAAAGTAGATTTTTAGTTTTTAACAGATTGGATATGGCAAAACTTATTCCTTTAGAAGATTACGTGCTTATAGAAGCAATCAAAGACGAAAACACCACAGCATCCGGAATTATTCTTCCAGACAGCAAAGAGAAACCCAATAAAGGGAAAGTAGTGAGTGTTGGTCCAGGGAAAACCTTAGACAACGGATCAAAATCAAGTATTGATGTAACAGTAGGAGATGTAGTGTATTTCACACAATACGCTCCTGATGAAATTGAACTAGATGAAGCTGGAGAAAAAGTGAAGTATCTCGTTATTAAACATTCTTCTCTTCTTGCAAAAGAAGGAAAATAATTTTTTATTCTTCTCATTCATACTTATGAATATCTTACAACAATCAGCGCTCTGAGCGATGAGTGCCGTGCTTCTTATTACAGGAGTATCTCAGGCAGCAGTACTACAAGACGCAATCTCTTGGGCCTACGACAAAGGGCTTACCTCCTTCAATACGGATACTAGCTTTATGCCCAATAATAATCTCAGAAGAGATGAGGCCTCCAAATTCCTCGTGGAATTTGCAGAGCTTGTAGGGATGAATACAGATGATATGCTGAGAAATTGCAGCTTTTCTGATGTAGAAAAGTCTCGACCCGACTTGAAAGGGTATGTAGCTACTTCTTGTCAATATAATATTCTCAAAGGAAATAATGGAGAATTTTGGCCAGATCAGAGCCTCACCAACGCACAAATTGTAACAGCGGTAGTGAGAATCCTCGACAATGGGGGACTTCAATCAGAAAGCTGAGTGACTCACTGGGCAGATAACTACTATAGCAGAGCTCAGAATCTCTGACTTGATCTCACAAAATTCTGGAGTAAAGATACTCCTGCTACGAGAGGAAACGTAATTATGTTTCTCTATGATGCAGCATCAGGAACTGCCTCTTCCTCTAGTGATGACGAGATGGATGCTATATTACAGCAGCTGATAGATATTATAGAGGGGTAGTTAGGAATGTTTGTCATTGCAAGGTTTAATCTCGACAAAGTCGGATAATGAAATGACGAAATAATCTAGATAACGCCTCGTCATTCTGACCCTGAGTGAAACGAAGGGGAAGAATCTAGGTAATCCCTGTTTCACTAAGGATGACGAGAAACAGAATAAAAATCAGACTTATTTTAATTTATTATTGTATACAACCATGACAAAAGTAATTCACTATGCAGACGATGCAAGAAAAGGACTCCTTAAGGGAGTAGAGGAAGTAACAAATGTGGTAAAAGTGACTATGGGACCAAAAGGAAGAAATGTTATTTTAGATAAATCCTATGGGGCGCCTACGGTAACAAATGATGGAGTAAGCGTTGCCAAGGAAATTGAATTAGAAGATAAGGTAGAAAATGTAGGAGCAAATATGGTAAAAGAAGCTGCTGAAAAAACCAATAAAGAGGCTGGAGATGGAACCACTTCAACGGTGGTACTTGCGCACGCTATCGCAAAAGAAGGACTCAGATATATTGATAGCGGGATTAATCCTTTCGCCCTAGGAAGAGGTTTACACAAAACCGTAGACAAATTAGTAGATGAAATACACAAGAATGCAGATCAGATCGGAGACAGCAAGGAGCAAATCAAACAAGTGGCCACTATTTCAGCACAAGACGAAGAAGTAGGAAATCTGATTGCCGATGTTTTTGATGAAATTGGGAAAGATGGAACTATTACAGTAGAAGAAGGAAATACTATTGGGCTTACCTGTGAAATTAAAACAGGAATGCAATTTGACCAAGGGTATCTCAGTCCTTACTTCGTAAGTGATACTCAGAGAATGGAAAGTGTGCTTGATAAACCTTATATTCTAGTAACAGATAAAAAAGTGAGTTCTATGAAAGATATTCTTCAAGTATTGGAATCCATGGCTTCAACAGGAAAGAAAGACATGCTCCTCATCGCAGAAGATGTAGAAGGAGAGGCTCTGACTTCTTTGATTCTGAATAAAATCAGAGGAACTATCAATGTAGTTGCCGTGAAGGCGCCTGGATTTGGAGATAGAAAAAAGGAAATTCTTAGAGATATCGCTACCGTAACGGGAGCTACCGTAATTACAGAGGAGCTGGGGATTAAACTTGAGGAGGCAACTATTGATATGCTCGGAAAGGCTGATAAAGTAATCGTAAATAAAGATGAAACCATCATCGTAGATGGAAAAGGAGAGGAAGTAGAAATTAACGAAAGAGCAAACCAAATCAAAGCACAAATTGGAAATACAAAATCTGATTACGATAAAGAGAAATTAGCTGAGAGATTAGCGAAGCTCGTGGGTGGAGTTGCGGTAATCAAAGTGGGAGCTGCTACTGAAATGGAGATGAAAAATAAGAAATTCAAGATCGAAGATGCACTAAACGCAACAAGGGCAGCTATTGAAGAAGGAATTGTTGCTGGTGGAGGAAGTGTACTCGTTCAGCTTTCTAAGACTCTTGAGACCTTCAAGCTTGACGAAGAAGATGAACAAGTTGCTGTAGAAATCTTACAGCAAGCTATCCAATATCCTATTAAACAAATTGCAGATAATGCTGGATTTAAAGGAGACTGGGTTGTGGAAAAAGTAAAGGAAAGTAGTGATATGAACTTTGGATTTGATGCAAAGACAGGGGAATTCAAAGATTTGAAAAAAGCGGGAATTATTGATCCTGCAAAAGTACTCAGAGTCTCACTAGAAAATGCCGTAAGTACTGCTGCAATGATCTTAACAACAGAAGCAGTAGTAGTAGATAAGCCTGAAGAAGCTGGTCACTCTCATGGAGGAGGAGATGCCGGTGCAGGTATGGGAGGAATGTGATGAATGGGAATGTACTAAGTAGAGGTAAAGAGGTAACCAGTTTTGATAGGTGCAGGTATGAGAGGAATGTGAGGAATGGGAACGTACTAAGTAGAGGTAAAGAGGTAAACAGTTTTGATAGGTGTAGGTCTTGCCCTGTGCCTTAGGAGGAGAAATAGGAAGATTGAAAGTAATATGACAGGGAATTTAAAGGGACGTTTCAAAAGAAGCGTTCTTTTCTTTTTTAATCAGCTATTGCGAGCTTACGAAGCAATCCAGTTTTTTCTCATAATTGCGGACGAGCTTAGTTCTATACTATTTACGACTAGGTTCTTTAGATAAGAAAAAAGACTTCCTATATCACATAGAAAGCCTTTTCAATAATCCTCAAATAAAGGACTATTTTTTTTCTGAGGATAGTTTATCAACAAGATCTGTGGCAAACTTTAAGGACATTATGTCCAGAGCTTGATTACCACTTTGACCTTGGCCACCCCCCATAATAATGCTAGGTAACTTTATTTCAGAGATAGCTTGAGCTACACCCACCTTCGTCTTGAATTCCCACTCTGCTTTTTCTTGTGGGGTCAGTCCGGCAGAAACCTTAGCGCGATTTGCCTCAGCTTCAGCACGCCCTTCTTGAATAATTTTCTCAGCGACTTCTTTAGCCTTCTTGGCCTCAAACTGAGCCACTTCGAATTCCTGCTGTGCTCTAGTGACTTCCACTGCCTTTAATTTTTCCTGTTCCCACTTAGCAGTCATGGCATTTGCCTTTCCCTGTTCTTCTGCTTTAATGGCTTGTTGCTTTGCTTCAGCTGCTTGTGCTTGAGCAGTTAAAAGATTCATTCGCGCCTTTTGTTGATCAGCAATCTGATTTAATATCTTTTCCTCGTAAGTTATAGAGGAAATACTTAAATTGTCTGCTGTAATTCCATACTCTGTAAGAGGAGATTTTTCTTGACGTTCATATCCACCCGGAGCATTTGGGTTTTCTATCAATGAAGCGACACGTACTGTTTTTGTTTTAGTTGGGTCTAATTCGTCTTGAGTAACGACTTCTATAATTTTTGTCTTATAGACCCCATTCTCAAGCTGATCATTGATATAAAATATCAAATCCGTTTTCTTTTCTGCGTACGATTCAAAGGAACTCATCAAAGTACCCGAAGCATAGACAACTTTTACCACAGCTGGCCTTACTAAATCGTACATTAGTGATTTCATTGATGGGAAAGAAGTCCGGATTTTGTACAATTTATCGTCTCCAATAGGAAGAACTACTCGCAGTGAGCCGTTGATTTTCCCATTGCCAGCATCATTGAAAATGATAGGTATCCCTAAGTCATAATCTTTCTCTCCGCCTTCTCCTTCACTATCACTAAACCATAATTGGGACGTTTTATCGTATGCTATTACATCCCCCCATCCTTGATATTTGGGGCCGGGTTCTGTCCAGTAACTCAATTTGCCACTGAGGTGTTGGCACACGACAGTTTTGTCTGTGTCTACCCATTCAATGAATTTACCGATAGATGCAATCCCAACGACAAGTAATAATGCTACAAATCCTCCAACAACTTGTTTTCTTGTTAATTCAAACATAATTTTAATTTTTTTAATTGTGATACTTATTTTGTTTTACCAGACGCTTTTTTATCCGTCCTTCCTTTCTTTTCACTTTCCACATTCTTTGATTGTGGTTGTGTTTCTTTAGTTTTCTTCTTACCTTTGAATAAGTAATAAAAAGGGACCCAAGACATTTCTTCCTCAGAATCGGTTAATTTTATAACCTTAAAGAGGTTTAACATCATCAAGAGATAGTAGAGAATTAGTGCTACTATCAAGACACCAATACACAGTCGAATAAACATAGGCTTTTGTTTTTTTAATGATTTTTATTGAAATAATTTTAATTTAACAATATTGAATATAATTATTTAAACAACAATGTCAATAGATTTTGTTGTTTGATTAATTATAATTAAAAATGACAGAATAAACTTTTGTAAAAACCACCTTTACTCCCATGTTTCTTTTGTTTACCAATTTTTGTGTCCCGAGTCGTGTGTTTTTGATAGGTACTGGGACGAGCACCTTTTCCATATTCTGCCATACTTTAAAATCTCTTTATATTTCCTTCCAACATTGAAGATTGACATTTATATAATTATCTATTTTACAAAATCAAGTAGATAAAATAAATAGCACCAAAACATTACACGCGCTATGTTTCTCTTGAAATAAGAAAAAAAAAGGATAAAACTAAGGATGTGGAAGGGAAGAAAAGAGAAACAGAATAGAAGAAAATAGTTTATATCTCAGACTTTTATTCTTCTCATCTCTTGTTCTTTTGCTCTTTTATATTTTAACACTATATACCCATGAACTACAATATCTTTACTCACAAACTAAGTGAGGCGCTGCAGTCAGCGCATGATCTCGCGCTCAATAGAAAACACAATATGCTCGATGAAGTGCATTTTCTCTATGCGATGCTTGATCAAAAGGATGGATATGTTCCTCATATTTTGAAGCAACTCAATATCCCGCTCGATGAGATCAAGGATAAGGTCATTTTGAAATTGAACGAATATCCTCAGATCGAGGGAAATTATCAGCTCAATATCGCTCAGAGTTTACAAACTTTGCTCAGCGATGCGGAAAAACTCATGAAGCAGATGGGAGATAGCTATCTCAGCACCCAGCATGTCTTTTTGGCGGGAGTGAAGAATAATAAGAATATCCAATCGCTTTGCTCAGAAGTCGAGTATAAGGCAGCAGAAAAAGCTGTAATGCATCTCAGAAATGGAGAGAATATTACTTCTGAAGATCCAGAAGTAAGTTTAGAGGTGCTAGAGAAATATGGAAGAGATATCAGCCTCCTTGCAGAGCAAGGAAAACTTGATCCCGTAATTGGGAGAGATGAAGAAACAACAAGAACAATACAGATTCTTAGCAGGAGAATTAAAAATAACCCTGTTCTCATTGGAGAACCGGGCGTTGGGAAAACGGCAATTGTTGAACTTTTAGCACAACAGATCGTGAAATGAAATGTCCCCGATAGCTTGAAAAACAAAAAGATTATAGAACTGGATATGGGAGCTTTGATGGCAGGAAGTAAGTACAGGGGAGACTTTGAAGAGAGACTCAAAGCCATCTTGAAAACTGTTGAAGACTCAGAAGGTCAGATTATTCTCTTTATTGACGAAATCCACACCGTTGTGGGAGCTGGAAAGGCGGAAGGGTCAATGGATATGGGGAATATGCTTAAGCCTGCACTTGCTAGAGGAACGATGAAAGTTATTGGGGCAACAACGCTAAATGAATATAAGATCATAGAGAAAGATGCCGCTCTTGAGAGGAGATTCCAGCCAGTAATGGTAAATGAACCAAGTAAAGAAGATACGATCGCTATCCTCAAAGGAATCAAAGGAGTCTATGAAACCCATCACGGAGTAACCATCAGCAATGCCGCAGTGATTACTGCAGTAGATCTTTCAACGAAATATATCACCGACAGAAGATTACCTGATAAGGCAATTGACCTGATGGATGAGGCCTGTGCAAGTGTGAAGATGGGGATGACGAGCATGCCTGAAGAGTTGAAACAATTACAGAAGAAGGTTTCTAAACTTGAAATCCAGAAATATGCTCTCGGAGCGCAAAAAGGGAGCGAAGAAAAAATTAAAGAAGTAGATAAAGAAATTTCTGATACCAAGGAAGCCTACGAAGTAGCAAAATCTCATTGGGAAGAAGACAGAAAACTTTTTGAAAAATTGAAAGAAGCAAAAGAAAAGAGAAGTGCTCTTGCTCATCAGGCACAGATTGCGGAGAAACAAGCAGAATATAACAGAGCGGCGGAGATTACCTACAAAGAAATTCCTGAACTTGAGAAAGAGATACAGAGTATTGAAGAAAATATTGAAACTGCAAAGAAGAAGGGAAATCTGATAGTGAAGGATGTGGTAGATGAAGAAGATATTGCTGCAATTATCGGTAAGTGGACGGGGATCCCTGTAAATAAGCTTGTAGAAACGGAAGCGGAGAAATTGACACATCTAGAAGAGCACCTTGCTAAAAAAGTAGTTGGACAAGATACTGCAGTAACAGCTGTTGCAAATGCGGTAAGAAGGTCAAGAGCTGGACTCAAAGATCCCAGTAGACCGATTGGAAGTTTTCTTTTTCTTTGACCAACAGGAGTAGGGAAAACGGAACTTGCAAAGCAACTTGCAAACTTTCTTTTCAATGATCCCAAGGCGATGGTCAGAATTGATATGTCTGAATACATGGAGAAATATAGTGTAAGTAAGCTCATTGGAAGTGCGCCAGGATATGTAGGATATGAAGAAGGAGGACAACTTACCGAAGTCGTGAGAAAAAAGCCTTATAGCGTAATCCTTTTTGACGAAGTAGAAAAGGCGCATCCTGATGTGTTTAATGTTTTGCTTCAGCTTCTTGATGATGGAAGACTTACTGACGGTAAAGGAAGGATGGTCGATTTCAAAAATACTATTATCATTATGACAAGTAATATCGGAAGTGATATCATTATCGAGAAATTATCTCAATCGTCATCCTGAGCGAATGCGAAGGATCCAGACAACAGCCCAAAGAACGTGGATTCTTCACTGCGTTCAGAATGACAAGTTATAGATCTCAACAAAGACATCATGCCTTTGTTACAACAATTCTTTAGACCAGAATTCTTAAATAGATTGGATGATATTATTCTCTTTAATCCAGTAGACAAAGAGATGCTTCAACACATCGTAGATATTCAACTTGAGCAATATCAAGCAATGCTCGCTAAAGAAAAAGGAATCCAACTTAATTTTAGTCAAGAAGCAAAAGAATTCTTGGCAGAAAAGGGTTGGGATCCTATCTTTGGAGCGAGACCACTGAAGAGAGCTATTCAAAGATATTTTCTAGATACCTTTGCCTTGGAGATTATTGACGGGAAAATAATCAGCGGAAATAAAGTAGAAGTGGGAGAAGATAAAGAAGCTGATAGTCTAAGATTTAGTATAAAGTAAAAGATAAGGATGGATCCCCATATCGCCTTTATATAATATGGAGGGTTCTTTGATTGACATTAAGAGCATTTTATTTATATATGAGAATGATGCATTTATTATATGCCCATTATTCATGACGATACTTTCGTGCTACTGGAGAAATGAATGAGAAAAAATATATCCAGAACAAGAAAGGGGAGGTCTTCCTGAGTCTATCAAAAAAGTTATAGAAGATTACAAGGAGAATATTTCCTCTCTTATTGCTGTTTCTGCCGGTCCCAGTATTACCAATCCCTGATTCTTTACTATTGAAACTTCAAACTTTCATACCTTGATTTCTTTTCCTCCTCATCATGGAAGAGATCCCTCCTTTTCCCAATATAATAAGGATACGGAAGAAACCTATTGATATCGTCCCTATTCTCACGAGTGATATAATTTCTATATCAATTTACTCTTGGCATATCATAAACAATATTGATGTCTTCCTACTCTAGATTTTAGTAAGATTGACAAAGAAGATTGGGAAAATGAAATAAGAACTAATGAAAGCCAAACGAGAGGGGATATCTTAAACCTTTTCTCTCTGGGAGATGCTATGACATATTTTCATGCCAAAGAACGTTTTAGTGAAGATAACGAGGGATTTAATCGTATCATTTTGTCAAAAGACAAAAAGACAGAACGAACGGGTTTTTGAATCAAGGATAATCAAACAGAATATAGATTTGCTCCAGATTTCAATTCTGATCGTATTTCCCATATTGTATTAGAAAATAATCTCCTTCCTCTCTATACTCAGGCATTCATTTGTGCTCATAATTCTGCGTCTGGCAATAGTGCAAATATCCAAAAGATATATGAAATGACGAAATATCTTCTTGAAAACGATAGTATCGACGTTCTTAGGGCGCGAAAAGAAACACCCCTGTAAGTAGTGTTGTTTCCTATGCATACAGTCACAAATACTCCTATCCAAGATATTGCCTTGGGTACAAAGTATCTAATTTCCCCCTGATACGTTTCTATCCAGAAAAAAGCTGATACCATTAGCGGAGTCAGCTTTTTTAATATACTTCATAATTCAATTATGCTTATCCTTCACTATCCAGATCATCAAAAAGACGGTTTACTTGCTTCTTCCCTTTCTGAGATTCAGATCTCTGTGGAGCTTCTTCCACAATGTTAAGAATCTTTGTCTTTCTATTGGTCTTTTTAGCAGAGAACCAAAGGGAAATAAATGATCGAATAAGTCCTCACAAGAGAAGGAGCTGAGAGATAAGCGCCCGTCCCGTAAGTGAGATTCTCTCAGAGACTACACCAGCCACTCCAACTGTATCTACGATTCCCATAAAGACACTTGTAATTACCCACAAAAATGCGAAATCAACTAAAGGTTCATCTTCTCTGAGCGAAAAAAGGTGTACTACAAACCCCTTAAATCCAATACTTAGATTCCACCCCAAGAGGAATAAAAGGCTGATAAGGATTACAATGAGAGATCTAATATAATATCCAGAGAAGAGGAGCGAATAAGAACTACTTGCAATTTCACTAAGTCCCGTAATTCTCACAATCGGAGGTAAAAGTAATACCAAGGTTAAGATAATCAAATAGAGCGCAAATCGTTTTTTTGAGTTATTATAGTTAGAAAATCTTTTCCAGAGTTTTTTAGCTCCCTTTTGCAGACGAATCAACTTCTCTTTCATAATAGTGGAGGAGAGAAAATAAAACATTTCCCTTCCAAGGTATACATTTATGCTAAATTATCAAGAGATTTATACAGAGGGCTTTTTCGCTCTTTTGCTTGCATTTAGATACGAAATTACTATATTTCACATTTGTACTACCTATGGGTAGATTCAGTATTTACTTCTTAGTTTGTGATAATGCTCGATTTTCTTTATGATAGTTGGGAAACGGTAAAAAACCTCAAACATCCTACCAAAAAGATGTATGTGCAGCTTACTATCGCTATTTTTGTAGTAGTAATCATTGCTGGACTGTATTTTGTACTTGCGGATGCAATCTTTGGAGAAGGATATCAGCTCTTCTATCAATCAATGACAGGAGGACTCTAAAAACACCTTTTAACTCGTATGTTTAGCTCATGCAGGAAACAAATACGGTAGAAATAAAAAAGCAAATTGAAGATAGAGATTTTAAGCGATATGTACTCAGTGTAACTTCTGGTCAAGAAGAACTTGTTGAAGGAAATCTCAAAGAAAGAATAAACAAACAAGGACTCAAAGAAGATGTAGTTGAATTCCTGAATCCTAAAGTAAACGAGACCTCTATCAAAAAAGGAGAAAAAGTGATCAAGCAAAAAAAGCTCTATCCAGGATATCTCTTCTTCAAATCTAGAATGAATGATAAGATCTGGTATGTAGTGAGAAATACTCCAGGAGTAAGATTGATTGTAGGTGCAGAAACAAAACCTGTTCCACTTACAGACAATGAGTACCAGCAGATGATCACACATATCAATCAGTCACAAGAAAGATCAGAATTAAAAGTTCCTTACAATCTTTGAGATGTAGTCTTACTCAAGACGGGAGATTTCAAGGGAATGCAAGGAGCAATCAAAGAAATAGATACTGAAAAAGGACAAGTAGTGGTACAGGTAGAAATGTTAGGAAGATTGACCCCAGTAATTATTGATGTGGATAAGATTGAATTACTCTAAGTTCATCAATGATTTATGACCAAATCCAAACAAGATGCCTCAAAAAAAAATAGTCACTTGGTCGATGTTTATTCTCTTTCTTAGCTTAGCGATCGTGTATTCACTCGCATATATAGCAAAGTCAGAAGTCTTCGCACCAACAAAAAACACTCCAGCATCAATACTCACTTCTTTTGAAGATGCTGAAGATACCCAAATCCCTGTGGTAGATATAGGAAATACTCCTGAATCTGCTACCCAACTAAGTGGAGTAATATCCTGAAATATTTCAGACCTCTCAACAGGTCTACTCTCAAGCTGAAGCAATGCTAATGCATTAGACGACAGCCTTGCTTCTACAGAATCAGTTCCTTTACTTTCTGGGACAACTCAGTTCTTTGGATTGCTTGATATCTTTGATATCTTGGGATTCCAGGCTGAATATACTTTGCAAGATTCTCAAGGGAATTACTTGGCAAAGCTAGGAAGTCAGACAACAGATTTTGTTAGGACTGTACAACAGCTCTGAGGAAATGTCTATACTATGGCGACAGAGAGTGAAATTCTACAGAATCAACTCTTTGGTGATAAGGTTAGCTTTATCAATATGCCAGTATTCAAAGACAAGATAGTCATTATGGTGATAGAGATTGATGGTGAACAACGACTTATCCAAGTCGATGCTACTAAGTATCACAATAACAAAGACTATCTGAAATCCCTATTTATTTATTAGAAGCAAAAAACAATGGCAAAAGTGCAAACTATTTTGAATCTCGAAGTTCCTGCTGGTAAGGCTCAGCCTTCTCCTCCTCTTGGACCTATGCTTGGTGCAAATGGAGTGAATATTGGACAGTTCATCAAAGAATTCAATGATAAAACAATGGATCTAATGCAGAAATTTGCAGGAGTCGATGTAAAAATTAAAGCAAAACTCACGATTTATGTAGATAGAACCTTCACATTAGAGATCGGAGATCCTATCACTTCAGGTCTTATCAAATGGAAACTCAAAATCCCTACAGGATCAGGAGAACCAAATAAGAAAAAAGTCTGAAAGCTTACGAGAGCTGACCTTGAAGAAATCTATGAACTCAAAAAAAATGATCTCAATGCCCACGGAGTAGAGGCAGGAATTAAAATTATTGCTGGTACTGCGAAAAACATGGGAGTTGAATGTGAATTATAATCCCCAATAAGTTTTGATTGCTCATCTGAGCACCCAAATATACTGTGGAAGAAAGAAGAGATTTCTTTCGTTAGACCACTTTTATACTATTATTATCATTATTATGGCAAAACATGGAAAGAAGTACAATGAAGCTAAAAAATCATTGGAAACACTCAAGCTCTACAGCTTAGAAGAAGCGGTAGGATTAGCTAAAAAAACTAATTATGTAAAATTTGATGCAACACTCAATATTGCAATCAAAACCAATGCAAATCCAAAGTATAACGACCAAATGATTAGAGCAACCACGATCCTTCCTCATGGGACAGGAAAAACCAAAAAGGTTGCCGTGTTTGTTAGTGAAGATAAGGTTGCAGAAGCTAAATCAGCTGGAGCAGATATTGCTGGATTTGAAACGCTTCTCAATGATATCAAAGCCGGGAAAATGGATTTTGACGTATTGATTACCACGCCTGATCATATCAGAGATTTAGCTCCTGTTGCAAAACAGCTTGGACCTAAAGGGTTGATGCCTAGTCCAAAAGCGGGAACAGTAGCAGCAGACATTACACAAGCAGTAGAAGAAGTGAAAAAGGGTAAAATTGAGTTTAGACTCGATAAGACAGGGAATATTCATGCTGGAGTAGGAAAACTCTCCTTCGATGAAAAGAAATTGGTAGAAAATGTAGAAGCATTACTTAAAGCAATCGAAGATAATAAACCAAGTGGAGTAAAGGGGAAATTGATTAAAAAGATTGTCCTCAGCTCTACAATGAGTCCTGCAATTAATGTAATAGCATAACTCAAGATCAAATAACATACTATAAAAGGCTGAACTGAGAAATGGGTTCAGTTTTTTATGTTATGTAAAAGTAAAATAAGAAAAAAGCTCTCTTAACTAAGAGGGCTTTTCAATCCATTAATTATTATACTAAACAGTATTTCTTCTATAGTATTTTACTCCAGCATAGGTTAATATGGTCAATATGACTACAAGTAACCCTGTTTCAAAAGGTCATGTTTCTGGAGTTACAGGGATAACAGGTTCTGGAGC
Organism: Candidatus Absconditabacteria bacterium; assembly: GCA_028685875.1. Lineage (GTDB taxonomy): Bacteria > Patescibacteriota > Gracilibacteria > Absconditabacterales > Absconditicoccaceae > UBA3291. The sequence continues at coordinate 14,811 of JAQUDD010000004.1, read as the reverse complement.
GGGAGTAGTAGGATCCGATCTCATTGCATTAAAAGTATATCTGTATTCTTTTCCTCCACTATTCGGCCTAAACTCAAAGATGTGCTCTGCATCCCAAGTCATTCTATAGACATATATTTCATCTTTCATCTCCACTGTAGCAACACGCTTCCAAATTTCTTCCTTGATATCAAAGACGAAGATATCTACCTCATCGGAACCGTCTAGAGCTGTCCATCTAAAGGTAACATCATTTCCGTCTATAGTATGGCTTACATTGGCAAGAGTAAAATCAACTCCTGCTGCTGAATGTTCCCCTGTAGTCGTAGTAGCTACTGCATGTTCTTCTACAGTATCATAGCTAAGACAGGCATCTCCCAGAGCATAATCTCCCTTTTCAAAGTTAAAACAAAGTTGTTGAGAAGAGTATCCTGGATATTCATACATATCTAGTGGAGTAACTGTTACATAATATGTACTTCCTGTAGAAAGTTGATCAGCTTCCACCTCCAAGCTAAATTCTACCACATCTTCTCCACTCTTTGGTGTAAAGCTCTTAGTCTTCACAGTATTAAGAATCTCCTCGTTATCTGCTAATGCAAGATCTTCAATAGGATAGGGACTATAGCTCACTCTATAATCAAGTACATATTCTCCACCAATATCCTTAAGGATAGGAGAAGTAAAGCTAATCTCAGAGCTCGTCATTTCAGAAACAGAAATATTTTGTTCAGCAGTATACCCAAATTCTGCTCCTTGCAATAATTCCGTAATAGAAAGTACGGTTGTTTGTGCAAAAGTAACACCTGAAATAAGCAATACTAAAGCACTAAGGGAAAGTAATGATTTTTTCATTGATTAAATGTAATACAATAAAAGTTAATACAATACCAGTATACATCAAAAAATAAAAAAATGCAAATTTTTACTAACTTTCTAACAATATTTTTCTTCTAAATAGGTTAAAAGAGGGCTTGCTGTCAAAGAGACATTATGTTTTTGAAGTAATTGTTTGAGAGTATAGGTATATCCAAATTGGTGAATATACTCTTTAAGCCATTTCTTTATCTGAGATATTCCTTCGGTGCTTTGGATAAGTTTTCCCATTGCTCCTATATCTTTCTCAAGCATTTCTTTCCAAATCGCACTTAATGCTGTTCCTACAGAATAGCTTGGAAAATATCAAAAATATCCAATACTCCGGTGTACATCTTGTAAACATCCCTCACTATCATTCTTAATATCAATTCACAGATATTCTTTATATTTAGTATTCCAATAATCTGGAATATCTTTCGTTTCCAGCTCCCCTGAGGCAAGTGCTTGTTCTATTTCAAATCTTACCAAGATATGAAGATGGTAGGTTAACTCATCAGCCTCAATTCTTATAGGAGAGTAAGAAACCTGATTAATCTGATAATAGATTTCTTGAGCAGAAAGTGATGCGAAGTCCTCTCACAAGTTTCTAAAATCTTCCAAAAATAACTCTACTACGATAAGAGATCTCCCAAAAAAATTCTCCCAGAATCTAGATTGAGACTCATGAATAGACATACTCGCTTCGGAAAGAAGTGGAGTCGTGTTTAGCCTATCATCACTCTGTAGATCATACATTGCATGTCCATATTCATGGATGCTGGAACTTAACGTAAAATCAAAATCTTCTCTATATGCAGTAGTAATCCTGACGTCCTTATTGATTCAAAAAGCAGTAGCAAAAGGATGGCTGGTAAGATCTTGTCTAGAAACCTTCTCATCAAATCAAAGATACTGGAGTACCTTGGAGATGAGAGTGTTTAATTTCTCTTTATCATAGGTAAGTTTTTTCTTCCCTTGTAAAAATTCAGGACGAACACGTTGCAATAACTGCGGTAATTTTTCTCTGATTTCTTCAAAATATTTTGTTAACATCTCAACGTTTGTTTGAGAATCAAAATGGTCAATCCATGCAGTATACATATTTTCTTGATATCATAAGATTTCAGCTTTCTTTTTCATATCTACAACGATTTTATCTAAGTAAGGAGCAAAGCTTCAAAAATCATTATTTTCCTTTGCTTTTACCCAGATATTTCTAGATAGACTAATGTTTTCTGTAAGCTGCGATAAAAAATCAGGAGATAATTGTATATATTCCTTCAGTAGATTTTCAGTGATTCTAAGAATCCCCTTTTCATAATCATTAAGGTCCTTTTCCAGAGAGGTTTCTCTATAGGAGTTTATAAATGCTCCTTTCGTAAAAATCTGCTGAATAAGAAGAGTTACCTGAGCAAGAGCTTCTGCTCTATACTGATTAGCATCTATAGGCATATAGGTATCTCTATCTCGTTCACTTACCTCTTTAAGATAGGAGAGTGCCCAAACAGGCTTATATTGATCCAAGAGAGCAAGGATCTTTTTATTAGTAAATAAGGGGTGTTGATCCATAATGACCCTGCATATTGGAAATTAAAATTATCTATATTCATGATTTTTTTTATAATACCGAGAGTCAAAAACATCATGTCTTACAATGTTCGTCTCTTCTTCCTTCTTCATCAGACTTCACAGATTGTCTTGCTGAAAGAAAAATGATGAGGTACTATTTATGCTATGTTCAGAAACAATTCTTTCGAGTTTTATGGAACGCTCGCTGATAGGAGTTTTCTTAATCTGCACTCGTTGATTAGTAGTAGGACTAATTGCTACCAAGAAGCTTTGATCACCATCCCATTTTACTCTAAAGTAGATATCGTATGTAGAGGCATTGTTAATCTCAAATTGTTTACTCATTTCATAAATTGCTGCATCATCTCCTCCAATATTTTCTCCATAATATTGTACGAACCATTCACTATGAGGATGTCTTTTTGTGATCTCAATACCAGGCGTAAGAAGAGAGATTCTAAAAAGCTGAGCCGTCATACCACAGACTCCACCATAAAAGAGAAAGTTATTCTCTCCTCTCCCTGTACAGTAGCTTTTAATTTTTCTAAGTTCATGATTTGCATTGAAGGACTCTCCCGATCTGAAAAGATAGCCATCCATAGTATCCATTGCAAGCTTATAATTATTGCGAGTACAGGGACCTAATTCAGAGAGCGTTTTATCACTGACATAGAAACGATACGTAGTAAGTAGTGCACGAGCAAGTTCCTTTTTAGAAAAACTAATATCTTGATTTCATCTAGCGTATTCTAGGAGTTTTTTGTTAGAATCAGTACTTCCATTAAGCAAAGAATCAAAAGGCTGATCAAAGAGAGGAACTGCTCCATCATAAACATGCTCCTCCACAAAAGGCATATAGACCTCATCAAATCCGATAATTTCTTCCCAAAGTAGATCTACCACTTCCTTCATTTCAAGATGAGGAAGTTTCCCTTGGAGAATGCAACCTGCACTGACAGTGTATGTATCTCCTTCTTGGAGGTATCCGCAGAAAGAAAAAAACTCCGATGTAGTTCAGTTTTTATAGTTTATCTCTTCACCCATGGAATTATTATCCTGTACGCTCTCTTCAATCACTTCCTCTCTACTTTCTCCCTCTGAAAAAGAGTATCTACTATCTGTTCTTTCAATACTAGAAGCTAACAAAAAAACACTCCCTCCGAAGAAGAGAATTCAGATCAATATCATAAATCTCTGTATCCAATTCTGCATATCTTATACTACTTTATAAAAAGTGTATTTTTCACTATAAAAATAGCCCTCCTGAATGCAAATAAAAAGATTTTCTGTTTGCTAAATGTCTCTATATTTTTATGATAAAAGAGCTTTATCTCTTTCCCATCTTACAATGAAAATGATTGGAATTACGGGACCTCAAGCGAGTGGGAAAGGAACGGTAGTAGACTATCTTGTTGAGAAAAGAGGATTTGTTCATTATTCAGCACGTGAGTTTCTGATAGAAGAGATAAAAAGAAGAGGAATGCCTATTGATAGAGATAGTATGCGTATTGTAGCAGATGATCTTCGTTCTACATATCATCCAGCCTATATTATTGAACAGCTATATCTCAAAGCGAGAAAATCAGGGAAGGATTCGATTATAGAGTCTATACGTGCACTTGGAGAAGTAACTCTTCTAAAGCAGCAACCAGATTTTGCCTTCTTGGCGGTAGATGCTGATCAAGGGTTAAGATATGAGAGAGCTATAGCGAGGGGAAATGAAACTGATCAGGTAACTTTCGAAAAGTTCCAGAAACAAGAGAGTTTAGAAGCAGATAATGAGGACCCAACTAGAGGAAATATTCTTGCATGCATGAAACAAGCAAATAGGATATTAGATAATAATGGTACCTTTGCAGATTTATATCAACAAATTGATGATTTTATTTGATAGAAAAAGATGAAGACTTTCTTTTTGATAGACGGGTTTGCCTTTGTATATAGAGCATATTATGCGTTCCCGGAGATGAGAAACGCTGAGGGAATGAACGTAAACGCAGTCTATGGATTTATCCGTATGATGCTGAAGCGCTTTGCTAAACATCCCGATTATTTTGTGATTGCTCGAGATAGTCCGGGAAAGACATTTCGTCACGAGGCATTCGAGGATTACAAAGCCAATAGAAAGAAAATGGAAGATGATTTTAAATTACAAATTCCTTTGCTGCGCCAAATCATTGAGGATTTGGGAATTCCCTCTCTGGCTATTCCTGGCTATGAAGCAGACGATATTCTAGCAAGTTATATTCAGACCTACAAATCTGATCCAGAATTATCTCTCTATCTTTATACAGGAGACAAAGACCTCAAGCAGGTCCTACAAGACAATGTTTTTGTCGTTGATCCTGTTAAAGATACACCTTATCAGAAAAAAGATTTTGTCAGGGAATTCGGGTTTGACCCGATCTATATTGTAGACTATCTTGCATTACTTGGTGATGCAGCAGATAATATAAAAGGCGTCGCAGGAATCTGAGAAAAGAAAGCACTTTCCCTTGTCCGACAATATCATACGATTGAAAATATGTATGCACACCTAGAAGAAATGGATGCTGGTCTTGCAAGTATTCTAAGAGATCAAGAAGAGATAGCTTTAGCTTCCAAAAAATTGATTCAGTTGATGCAGGTAGATATTTCTTCTGTGCCTTTAACCTCCCTCTCCTATAAGGTGGACTATGATAAATATTTTCAACTTCTCTGTCAGGAGCAGGGATTCTCTTCTCTAGAAAAGTTACTTCTAGAAATGAAAAAAGAATCTGAGAAACCTCAGCAGTTAGGATTGTTTTAACCTCTCTTCTTCTTGTATACCCATAGGCTTCTAATGAAAAAACGCTGATATGATTCAGCGCTCTTTTATTTTATGTTAAAGAGAGAGATTGTTATCATCATCTATAGATTGCATGGAACCCAAACACATCTCCTCCCCTAGTGGTCAGGGTGAAAATATCTCCCTCTACCTTAATAGTTCCTCCTGAAATATCAAATTTCGCTTCAAGATCATTTCTCTCAGCATCAGTACAAGCCATCAACGTTGAAATAGCTGTTCCCGTAATTTTCTCTCCTTCAATGTTATAATCTCCATTAATTACATTACAGAACTGTGTAGAGAATCTACCTTCAGCGAAAGAGATCAGATAGGTTCCATTCACTGCAGTTCCATTTATTGTTCTAAGTCCAAATTCTTTTCCAGCTAGAACATCTCTTTCCCGAGGTCTTTCACATGCTTGAGTAGTTTCATTCCATGAATATCCTGCGCTTCCAATACAACCGTGTTCATCTCTATCTCCTCCTACAATTTCTTCGGTATTCTTTACCCAGAGATAGGTATTCCCTTCTTTAGTAGTGATGGTAAGTCTTTCGATATTATTATCTACCATTCTCGTACTCGTGATCACAAATCTTGCTCAATCGATGCTGAAATTATTTTCAAGAGTTTGTGGTTCTGTCTCTAGACAAGCCATTTTTGTTCCAGCCAAGAGTCCAGAAAGCTGATCACCACTCGTTGAGTAGTTTCCAAATAGTGAGTTACAGAATTTTGTAGTTACTTTCCCATCAGTGAAAGTGAGTTTGTACTCCCCCTCTACCACTTCCTCATTATACTTCGTCAAAGTCCAGGTTACTCCTTCAAGATTTGGTGTAGTTACTGTCCCTTCATTTGCATAATGGAAATCAGCAAGAAGCTGAACAAATTGTTCTGAAGTAATATTCCAATCCATCTTTATAAGATCAGTTGCTTTGATAAATCCTTTTTTAAGAGCATTCTGAGCATATCCATTCCACCAAGGATTTGTTTCTGCTGTGGTATTTTCAGCGATTCTATCTAGCACGGTAAGTGTTTGCGCCCAAGTGAGGTTATCATTTGGTGAGAATTTTCCTTCATGTCCTCTAAAGAGTCCAGCAGCACAGGCTTTTTTGATAGCATCCTGATCACTAGCACTGAGTGCTGAGATATCCGTATAGTAATCGCAGTTCATTCTGTTATTGAAGATTTTATCTCCTTTAGTAGCGCTCACATAGTCTACGAAGATGTTAGCAGCTTCTACTCTTGTAATAGGCTGTCCTCCTACTCTATAGGCATCTGCAAAGATGCTGTATTCATCTAAAAATGTTTGAGCCTGAGTGCTTACACTGATAATAGGTTCTACAACAACTCCTTCTGGAATACTTGATGCAGATACTAAAGAACTTCCTCCAACCATTGCAGCGAGCACAGCTGTTGTTAATAAAGATTTTTTCATGGATTATTATAAAAGAATAAAAATAAAACCGTTCCAGTATACCGGTATAACGAAACCAAGTCAAAGATGTGACGACTTTTTTAATTTCCTACTGCTAAATAGTGTTTTCATCTCTCCATTTCTTGATCTCTGCCTGATTCCCAGAAAGCAAGACCTCGGGAACTTTATATCCATAGATCTCCTCAGGTCTCGTATATTGTGCCTGTTCTAAGTTTTTCATCCCTTCTTTGAGGGAATAGCTCTCTTCTTGCCAGCTTTCTGATTCTTTTATCACTCCAGGGATCAGTCTCGTACTTGCCTCAATCATCGTCATCGTTGCCACCTCTCCTCACAGCAAAACAAATTGCCCCAGAGAAATCTTTTGAAACTGACTAGGGTAGTGCTCTTGCATATAGAGCTCAAAACGATGATCGATTCCTTCATATCTTCCACAGACAAAAATCAAATGCTCTTGCTTGGAATATTGATAGGCCTGTTTTTGACTAAAGACTTCTGTGCTTGGTGCAGGGAAAAGAATTTTAAAATCAGACTTCTCGATCTTACTCTCCCGTATACAATGCTTCACTGCCTCGACAATAGGCTCAGCTTTAATAAGCATGCCCGCACCGCCTCCATAGACTTGATCATCGACCTGTTGATGCTTATCTGAGCAAAAATCTCTTGGGTTGATGAGCGAGAATTGCAAAATTCCTTTCTCTTGTGCTTTTTTGATGAGAGAGGTTTCGAGGAAGGAAGTGAAGATTTCAGGGAAAAGCGTGATGATATGGATGTTCATTGAAGATAGATCAACAGGTAAAGAGTTTTGATAGATAAATAGTTAGTGAGAGAAATAGATAGAAAATTTTATACAAAAAAAACTGGACATTTTTCACCATTCATTGTATGATTTTATAGAAAATTTTCAATTAGAAAGGAGGTGTAAAATCTTCTTGTTCATCTTCTATTTCTCCTCTTGCTCTTCTGTTTGCTAGTTCTCTTTCTTTTTGTGCTTCTTTTTTAGCAACTAGTTCTGTGTGTTTAGAAATGCTTTCCTGATTTAGAAATTGGTCTATCTTCTTTTCTAACTTTAGAAATCTTTTGAGTCTATGAATTCCTTTTCCATATTCTAATAAATATAGAGTATTTACTAATGTATGTCATCCCCCACATCAAAAACATTTAGATATAGCTTTAGCTTTACTGATAACAAATGAAGGGGTTTTTTCTTCATGTCGTGGACAAAGTCATTTATAATCAGATGTAGTTTCCTTTAAAGTAATTCCGTATGTAGTAAATAATTTGATGATATTTCAATCTTTCAGTAAAGATAAGAGTTTCTCATCAATTCTCTCTTCTATTTTTTGTACTTCCTTATCCCAACGAAATCCATCTCAACTATGAATCATTCTCTTTTTGTATCATCTTCTTGTTTTTCCAGATAATTCTTTCCTTCTTTGAGCAGTTTTTTTATTTTTCAGTTTCCTTTTTGTTTGTAATCTTTGATATGATCCAAAAGCATCATCTAGAAAATTCTCAAGCAAATCTTGAGGAAGATGGTTTGATTTGTCTTCTTGGGTATTCTTTGCGGTTTCTTTTATATTCTCCATCGTTCTTTTATAAGAAAGGAAGGAGCTCCTGATTAGGAGTATAAGTAATACTTATTCCATATAGGAGCTCCAGTATGTACACTCAATACTAAGATTGAGTGTGTTGACATATTATATATTCAGCATATTATTGCAATATCTTTTGATTGCAAGATCTAACGGTATTTATATATTTGCATTGAATTTACTCTTAAGTAGTTTTCAATGCTCTGAATTCTCTATTATGGAAGGTTAGAAAAAGAAAAAGGATTTGATTCGATTATCAAAGCGATACAGGTGTTGCAAAATTCAGAAGATTTTTCGCAATGACAAGTAGAATTTTTCATCTTTGGAAAGGGGAGCTTAGAAGAAGAATTACTTCCTTTAGTGGGTAAAAAGGTGCATTATTTCGGTTGGCAACCACTCGAAAAAATCCAGCAATACCTCCCAAATATTGATTACTGTCTGATGCCTTCAGAGTTTTTGGAGACGTTTGGACTTTCTGCCTTAAATGCGCTTTCTCGAGGACTTCCAGTGCTGTGATATAGAAAAGGTGGTTTGGAGCCCTTCATTTTTGCAGATTGCAATCTTTTCACTTCCAAGGGAACTACTACCGCAGAGAGGATTGTTTCTGCGCTCAAGAAGCTCTGTAAGCTGGATGAAACAGAAAAAAGAGAGAAAAAGCTGAACTACCAAAAACAGATTTCTCTCCTTCTGGAAAACTATTCTCATGAAGCACGATATCAGCGTTTTATAGAACTTACAAAAGGAAAACCTCAAAAGGTGCTTCTTGTAAGTGACTTTATCAATAAAATTGGGGGAATTGAAACTTATCTCCATGATGTGCAAGATCTCTTGCGTAGCCAAGGACACGAAGTCCTTCTCCGAGGAGGAAGCGTGCCCAAAGGTCCGCTCTGAACACTCAGAAAGTTAGCAGGAATTCTTTTTTCTCCGGCGAATTTCTGGGATGCTTATCGTTTTGAAAAGCTGCTCAAAGAGTATCAGCCCGATCTTATTTGGTTTAATTCCCTTCTGCGTAATCTCGGTCCTGGCGTAGTCAGAAAAGCTAAGAAATACAAAGATCAACAACTGTCATCTTGAGTGAATGCGAAAGATCCAGATATTTCTTCTGATACACTGGATTCTTCGTTTCACTCAGAATGACCAAGCTTATTGATGATGTATCATGATTTTGGATACTTTTATCCCTATCCCAGCCAGCTCAATTTTGTAGAAGACTGCAAAACTCCGCTCACCTTAAAAAATTTTCTCTGGAGAAAAAAACCTTATTCTTTTTTGCAGAAAGTCGTTATCCGAGGAAAATATCTCTTGATGTATCCTTTAGTAAAAGTGCTCAAAAAGCAGATCGATTTGCATCTCGTTCCTTCGGAATTCATGAGAGAAATTGTCTCCAAGAGCTACAAGCTCAGCGAAAAGAAAGTGAAAGCATTCAATCACTTTATTCAGAAATAATAACTCCATATCAAACAAAAACTTTTCTTCAAAAAAACTGAGCATTACAGCTCAGCTTTTTTGATCTTTGGATTGAAAAGTGCATAGACACTCAGCGCAATTACCCCAAGTCCAGACATGATAAATCGATATTCAACTCCGAGCGTATTACTCACCGGTGTAGCAACGACCAATCCTAGCGGCATCGCTACCAGAAACGCACTACTAATCAGCGACATCACTCTTCCTAGCTTTTCTGGCGCGATACTCGTCTGTAAAATCGCCATATACGGCGTATTGAGCAGCGGCATCATCGCTCCCATCAGCCCACATCCAATCACATAGGCGATAAATCGCGAAACCGGCACCAGTCCACAAAGGAAGGTAAAGAGCCCCGCAAGTCCCCATGCTATAAAAATAGTATATTGTTTTTTCTTAAATCCTCACCAAATACTTAAGAGCAGACCTCCGAGAAACATCCCAATTCCAAACGCCATCTCCACCATACTCGCCTCTACTGACCCAAGTCCAAAATAATTTTTGGTCATCAAAGGAAACAAAGCTGACATCGGCATCACGATAATCAGTCCGATAAAGATGACCTTGGTTATCAAGAATATAATCTTATTTTCTCTCAGTGCGACAAGTCCCTCTTTCATTTCTCTCAGAATATTCGGATTTTCCGTACTAACTTTTTTGGGACTAGGGATTTTGACTAAGCAGAGCGAAATCACTCCTATCACTGCTCCCACCACATCCAAGAGCACAATCGCTTCAATGCTCCAGATTGCATACAGGATCCCTCCTAGGATTGTTCCAATAATTGCAGAAAGCGAGATAATGCTCTGAGAAATCCCTCCAATCGTTACGATCTTTTCTTCCGGCACCAAAAGCGGAACCGATGCTTGCATAGCAGGTTGATAGAAGGCATTCCCAAAGGATCTTATTGTGAGCGCGATATAGATGAGGAAGATCGGCGTCTCTGGAGCAACAAAAAATGCCAATGCCAAGAGAAGTGTTGCTAGGGCAATTCAAATATCAGAAAAAATCAGAATCTTTTTCCTATCTCGTCTATCTACAAAGACTCCAATAAAGGGCCCAAGCAAGATTTGTGGAAGAAATCCCAAAATAGTTGCGATAGCGAGCACGGTTGCTGATCCCGTAGTATCAGTAAGGTATCGAATGAGTGCAAACTGCACTAAACTTGAGGTGATAAGGGAAAATGTTTCTCCTGTAAAGATAATGGCAAAGGTTTTCTTTCGGTTGTTCATAATGATATTTTTATCTTAGTTGTTGGTTAAAACGCAACTATCAATATACAAATCTGCTTTTCACTTGCAAGTGAGATGATAAGTCTTCTTTTATAGTAAAAGAAAAATCTCGTCATCCTGAACAAAGTGAAGGATCCAGATACAACCTACGGTGCAGGATCCATCAACACTTCGTCATTGCGAGGAGCAAAGCGACGCGGCAATCCAGAAATGCTTCATCATTCAGAAATAATACATCCTTTAGATTGCTTCGTTTCACTCGCAATGACAAATGTAGAGAATAGAATATGATAAAAATTATATCTCAATCGTTCTTATTTCTCCATCCAAGTCTTGATAGAGAAGTTTGTAGGCAGTAAGTTGCATTGCTTCATCACTTTCCTTTCCGTAGAGATAATCTCAGAGAATAGGAAGTCCTTTATTCGAAAGGTGATATCTAATCTGATGCGTCCTTCAGGTGAGGATCTGGAGAAAAATCTGCACTTGCCCTCCTTCTGAAGAGCCTGTCCCGCACAAACTGCGGGAAGGGGTATCCGATGAAATCGTATCAAGAGGGGAGGTTCATCAGCTATTTGAACCCCCTTTATCCCCCTTCATAAGGGGGAGTATGGATTCAATCTTCGTTATTCAGAGTTTTGGAGCGGTATTGGGAGCTTTTGCGATTACCTCTTCAGAGATATAATAGGGAAGCTGGTCTTGGATGCTTTCCAAAAAGGTTGCTCCTTCCTCGCTTATTTCACAAGTTGCTCTATAAAATTTCTGCAAAGGAACAGCTTCTTTTTCTTCAATACTTGCATTTTCAGATTTCTGCTGAAAGAGTGCTTTGAAATGTTCTAATCCCTTCTCCGTCTTGGCAATGACCATAATCCCATCGGTATCTTTATCTAATCTATGAATAAGCCCTGCTCTGATAAAATTTCCATAACTGGGCAAGTCTTTGAAATGATGATAGAGAAATCCCACCACCGAAGGTTTATTTGCATCTCGCACGCTATTGGGATGAGAAAGTACTCCTTTAGGTTTATTGATGATGAGATAATTTTCTTCTTCAAGCAAGATAGGGATATCAATCTCAGGCGCCTCTTCCAAAATAATGGGGGAGAGATATCTTTCTAAATTATCAATAAAAATCTGATCTCCTTCTTTGAGTTTTTGGGACTTTTTTACCGTCTTTCCATTTACTTGAACGCCTCATCTTCCAATAATATGATGAAAAAAATTTCTGCTATAAGAAAACTCCTTACTTAGCCAAGTATCAATTCTCTCAGACTCTCCGGTATAGCTAATCAGCATCCCCTTTCTGCACAAATAAAAGTAGGAAAATATCTATTTTCTCTATTAGATATTCTTACGTTATAAAAATTATTCTACATCATCTATGTCAAAATCATCCTCATCATCAAAGAAGTCTTCTTTTTCTTCAATTTTTGGCGCAGATTTTTTCTTTCTCTTCTTTTGAGCTTCTTCTACTTCGAGCTTCTCAATGTCATCTTCAATCCCTAACATTTTCTGAAGTCCTGCATGCTCTTGAAGCTTCTGGATTACCTTTTGTTCAATTTGTCTGACTCTTTCTCTCGTTACCTCAAATTCTTCTCCCACTTGTTCCAAGGTATATTTCGGTCCATCAATTCCATATCTCATCTTCACAATTTTTGCTTCTCTATCATCCAACATCGCCAGAATCGCATCAAGATTACTTCTTAGAGCATTTCTTTCGGCAAGCTGATCAGGTCTGAGGGTGTTTCCATCTTCCAAAAGATCCGCGAGGGTATCTCTCCCTTCGTCTCCTACTTCTCTGTCGAGCGATACATTACCAAAAATCACTTCTTCAAGTTTTTTTATCTTCTTAATCGGAAACCCAAGTTTCTGTCAAATTTCCTTACTGGTTGGCTCCCTTCCAAGTTTCTGAAAGAGGAGCTGATAGGTCTTGTTATAGGAGTTGATCTCATCAATCAGATGTACAGGAATTCTCACATGCTTACTCATATCAGCAATCGCTTTAGTAATGGATTGTTTAATCCACCAAGTTGCATACGTTGAAAACTTGAATTCCTTATCAGGATCAAATTTTTCAATTGCCTTAATAAGCCCAATATTCCCTTCCTGAATCAAATCGGCAAAGGAAAGCCTCCCTCCAAAATATCTCTTAGCAATAGAAATCACAAGTCTGAGATTCGACTCTACGAGTCTTTGTTTTGCGGCTTCGTCTCCTTTCTTAATTTTTCTTGCTACCTCCTTTTCTTCATCTGCCGTCAAGAGGGGAATCTTAGAAATATCGTTAAAATACAACTTAATAAAGTCTTTATGCTGATTTTCTCCTACAGGATTTTCTCCCTTCCCATAGAGGTGAATTTTTCCAAGTTTTGATTCCTTTTTAATTTCCTTAAGTTCCACCTCCAAGACTTCTTCAATAGTAATGATTTTGATTCCAAGCTTCTCTGTAAGATCGTAGAACTTTTCTAAAATTTTAATATTCCCTTCCATATCATCGATCTCTGAGATGATTTCTTCTTCCTGAATACTTCCTTTTTCGGCTCCTTGAATCAATAGGGTTTGGAGATTTTCTCCCAATTCCAAGATTTCATCTTTATACTGCTCCCAAATTTGCTTTTTAACTTTATCCATAGAGATATCCTTGCTTAAAAAATTAAAGCTGAATTAGGATTACTAATTCTCTACACTTTCTCATATAAAAATTTGACATTCAAAAAAATAGATGTATAATATTGTTGTGTGGTAGAACCTTATGAGCCTTCATTGGCGGGAATAAGCAGCATTTTCTTAGGATATGCTGTTTTTCTTCTACAGAAAAAGGTTACAAACAAACCACTTCTATAGTTTAGTCATACGATTTCAAGAGATTTTTTAATCTAAATCCCACCGTTCTTAGGAATTTCTCCAATCTGCCCAAAATCCTGAAAGAAACGTCTGAATCTGCTTTTCCTCCAACAGGATAATTCAGATTTCTCTATTGTTATCCAGTGAATTATCGGAGAGATTCATTGATCCAAGGAGGAGATATTTTTCATCTACTAAAATCATTTTAGTATGATTATAATGAGCCTTCAAGGCTCTTGCTACGCCAGGTCAAAAATAGTTCGTCAAATTTGCATTATCTATGGTATCGGCGACAATAATCTTGAGATTGATCTCTTCAGATTTTTTACGTAAAATCTTTAAAATTTCCTCATCCATAATATATTGTGTCTGGATAATAATGGACTCTTGAGCTCCAGAAAGTAAGGCTTCAATACCCCCTCTACAGTTGACAGGACAGACAACGAGATTACTATGAAGATCTCCTATCATTAAAGTAACTCCCTCCCAATCTTTCTCAAAGATCTGTTGTAAACTCCTGAACACCTCCTCATCTTCAGAATAAAAGAAATGTTCACGATTGGATTCAAAACTTGATTTAGTCAGATTCGCTGACTGTATCCAAAAAGCATTATCCAACAGAGTAATCTTACTATGAACATAGGTCGTCCCCATCTGCTGATCAGACTTTATCTCAATATTTTGCAGTCCAGAGAAAAAGTCTTGGAGCTGTTTGAGGGTATTTTGAAATTGTTGATACTTTTGATCTTCAATGATGATCTGAACTTGAGTTCATGAACCAGCAAGCCTAGAAAAAAGTTCTTTAAAAAGCTGATGAGTAAATTCATAGGTTTGTATTTTGAGTGTATCTCTTGTCTGAGCAACAGAATCAAGATAGCGCCTTTGAACTTCTTCATCCGGTCAGATCAGTACTTCACCAGAAATTGACTGAAGGGAGGTGAAAAAATCTTCTGCGATAAAAACTTCCTCTTGTACTTGAGAAGTATATCCTTCCCCTCGCTCAATCTGAAAAAGAAGAACTCCTAGTGGAATAATGAGAAG
>JAQUDD010000008.1 GCA_028685875.1 Candidatus Absconditabacteria bacterium | reverse complement strand
TAAATTTCTCTTGTTTTCTCTCAAAAAAACCCTACAATCCCGATGTTTAGTTCTCTGAACTCTTCCGGATGAAACATACAACTACAACGACGACTAGTACCACCACCTTGATGGGGTAGGCGTTTTTTGTAGAACCATACTTAAAACCTCTACCTACTTAGCTGGGAGAGGTTTTTCATTCAGAAAGGTCTTCTTGCTATAACCCCTCCGACCCGCTTTAGCGGGTCACCTCCCCTAACAGGGAGGAAATAGATGCTTTCTCCCCTGAGAGGGGGAGAGAGCCTGTCCCGCACAAGCTGCGGGAGAGCGAAGCGGAAGAGGGGGCTATAAAAAACATACCTTTATCTTATTATTCTCCCATTACCATGAATAATGAACCACATGATCAGCTCTTTAAGGTGCGTCACTCGCTCTCTCATTTTATGGCGGAAGCAGTGCAGAGAGTACAACAATTTGATGTAGAGATTGCGATCGGACCCGCAATTGACAATGGGTTTTATTATGACTTCCTCTTCGCGGACGATAAACAGATCAAAGATGAGGACTTAAAAAAAATCCAAGACATGATGGTAAAGATCGTCAAGGAAGGACAAACCTTTACTCGCCTTGATGTGAGTGATGAAGAATCCAAATACATCATCGAAGAGCTCATGCAGCAGAAATATAAAGCTGAGATGAGAGACGAGTTTAGCTGAGCGGGAGAAGGAATTTCTTTCTATCTCAATACTATCCCTTTAGTTGCTAAAGACAGCCTTCTCAAAGGAATTGATGAAGGATATCTGCACTATTACGAAAAAATTACTGCCTATTTCGTTGAGCACTACCCAGAGCAATTCAGAGACAGATTTGTAACCTTTCTAGATATGTGTGCGGGTCCTCATGTTGAAAGTGCAAAAGAAATCGATCCTAGCTGTTTCAAAGTAGCAAAAGTTGCTGGAGCGTACTGGAGAGGAGATTCTAATAAGGTGATGATGACGAGGCTCTACGCTTATGCGTTTGAAAATAAAGAGCAATTGAAAGACTACCTAAATTTCTTGGAAGAGGCGAAAAAAAGAGATCATAGAGTCCTAGGATCAAAGCTGAAGTTATTCACGATTTCTCCATTGATCGGAGCAGGACTTCCTCTCCTTCAGCCTAAGGGAATGGTCGTAAGAAAGGAGGTAGAAGATTACCTTCGAGAGCTGCACGAACATAAAGGATATCTCAGAGTATGGACGCCACATATTGCGAAGATTGATCTCTACGAGACCAGTGGACATGCTGCAAAGTTTGGAGATGAACTCTTTAGAGTGCAGGGAAAAGAGGAAGCCTTTATTATGAAACCGATGAATTGTCCTCATCATATGCAAATTTTTGCTGATAATCAGTTTAGTTACCGTGATATGCCGATCAGATATTTTGAGCCAGCAACGGTATATAGAGATGAGAAGACAGGACAATTAAGCGGATTGACGAGAGTGAGAGCAATTACTCAGGATGATGGACATCTCTTTTGTAGGATTGATCAGATCAAGGATGAAGTGAAAACGATTACGGATATTATCAAAGAGTTTTATGGAACACTCGGAATGCTCGGTGATTACTGGGTGAGCTTATCCGTGAGAGGAGAAGATAGGAGCAAATATCTCTGAGAAGATGCAGCATGGGAAGTTGCTGAGGCAAGTTTAGAAGAAGCTGCAAAGCTAAATGATCTTCCCTATACGAGAGTGGAAGGAGAGGCAGCTTTTTATGGTCCTAAACTTGATTTTATGTTTAAGGATTGCCTAGGAAGGGAATGGCAACTTGCTACCATTCAATGTGACTTTAATCTGCCAAATAGATTTAACTTGGAATACACGAACGAAGCAGGAGAGAAAGAAAGACCTGTGGTTATTCATAGAGCGATTGCAGGAAGTTTTGAGAGATTTATGGGAATTATGATTGAGCATTTTGCAGGAGCATTTCCGGTATGGCTCGCGCCAGAGCAGGTGAGAATTATCCCCGTAGCGGATCCCTTTATTCCGTATGCAGATAAGGTGCTCACGCAATTGAAGAGTGAACGTCTGAGAGCGAGCATTGATGAGAGCAACGATAGTTTCAGTAAAAAAATTAGAAATGCAGAAGTAGATAAAGTGCCGTATATCCTCATTGTAGGGGAAAAAGAAGAAAAGGCTGATGGCGTAAGCGTAAGAGTATTAAAGACCAAAGAACAATATGAGTGCTCTGCAAAAGAGCTCGTGGGGAAAGTAAAGGAGCTGAGAGATAGCAGAAGCTTGTAATTAAATATCTACCTGCCTTTGATCCTGGGATTTACATCATCAGTACACACGAATCCCAGAATCCCTACTTCTTGATATACAAAAAAATCCTGATGACGAATCAGGATTTTTCATGTTCTGTAAATTTTTCCTATGCTTTATTTCTCGTGTTTTTCCTTAGCTTAGTCCTTACCCACCCATTTGCAGGGACAAAGACCATATCCGAACCTCCAGAAGGAGTTTTGATATATCTATATCCATCAGGATCTACTCTGAGTCTAGTTTCTCGACAAACCTTTCTCCCTCTAAGAAATCGATTATAAGTATTCCCTTTAGGATTGGTCATAGTTCCAACTGCTCCTCGTTCCTTTCCATCTTCTAGGTCAAGTCTCCTTTTGGGGTAATCAAATCTCCTAGCTCCTTTGGTTCTGGCAGCTTGTTTTTGTTGTTGTGCCTTCTTCTTAGCGATTCCCTGTTTGTTTGTTCTTGATGCCATGGGAGTAGTGTGATAGATAAATAGGTGTGTTATTATTTGTCATCCTGAGTGAAACGAAGGATCCAGTTATGATCTGTTTTGGATTTTCTACTATGTTTCACAGCTTGTATGATAATTTATTTTCTGGATTCTTCACTACGTTCAGAATGACGAGATGTTGTTTGGATTGTTACGCTTTGTTCACAATGACTTGATTAGCCAACAGCCGGGATCGAACCGGCCACCTCACCCTTACCATGGGTGCGTTCTACCTACTGAACTATGTTGGCATAGTGCGAGTTAGTATAGGAAGCTAGATTTTTTTTTCAAGGTATTTTGTTTGTAATATATTATATCATATTTTAGAAAAAACGGAAGTAGTTTTATGGAAATGATTGATGCATTCTTTGTTTCTTTATTATGTTTAGACTATACTTGAGTTAAGTTTTATACACTATCGTATTATCATGAATAATCTAGGAGAACAAAAAGATTATGTGAAGGATATTTCTCAGGAAACTGTGAGAAAAGTTTCTGTAGATGATAAGTATCATGATTTAACAGAATTTTTATTTGCTGCTGAATCTAAAGAAACAGCATGAGATTCGGATTTTTCAAAATTGAATTCTGATTTTGAATCCATTTATAAACTATTTTTGGATAGTCCTGATACCTCAGATAAATGACTTAAATCCTTTCAAAATTGGGTTTCAGAAGAAAAACTTAAAGATTTGACAACTTCCTATGATACGATTGCTTTGATAGCATATATTAAAGAGTCTACAGACAATTTTCTGAATGAACAAACAGAGATAGAAAATAGTAACAGGGAAACTCAAAAAGAACTAACTGAGCATCAAAGAGAAATCAATCGTTTAAAAGAAACAATAACTGATAATTCTGTTACTATGGTTTATGATACATGGCTTGAGAGTAGGTGAGCAAACAAACCAGAGAATCAACAAAAGAAGTTTGACTTTGAGAATAGTGTTAGAGAAACGTTTAATCTTCCTCAAAATGCAGTAATTAACCAAGAGACCATTAATACTATTCTTTCTCAAAGGCTAGAAAAAGAAATTTCTTATAATCAACTCTCTATCAGCGAATTTTCTCAGAAAAAAGAAAATATCTTAAAGTCTACTAAGAAATCCGTTGAAAAGGACTTAAATCGTCTTTGGAAAGGAAAAGAAGCCGTAGGAGGAAAAGGGTATATCTATATCGAGAATGTTAGGCTTACTGATAAAGAAGGAAAGTCACTAAAGCAACTTTTTTATGCAAAAGATCGTTTATTTGAATCTATGGATAGAGATACAGGAAAAAACATTGCAAAAAAGTTGGAAAAACTAAACACTTCTTGTGCTCTTTCTGCTATAAAGCGAATTGATGATAATCCTGAAGCTAAGGCGTATTTTCAGACGTTTGCTGCAAGGCTAAATAGTGGAAGAATTACTAGAGATGCTCTTAATGCATTAGCATCTCTTGATGAAAAGACACTTACCTATTTACAGCAAGCTGGGTATTATCCAAAATCTAAATGAGGAAAATTAACTGGTTCCGAATTAGGATCCTTTGTAGGACTCTATGCAGATTTATCTAATATTAGTCCAGAAGATAAAAAGGAACTAATATCTCAGCTGGGATCAGGAGATGTAAGAGATGTGTACCATACTAAGCAGATTCTTAATAATGTAGTAGATATGGAGGAAGTAGAGAATGCATCTACCTTACTTGCAAATCTTTTTTCGGATCTTAATTATGATACAAAACTTATCAATAAGGGAGATACCAATAATACCAAAAAGATTGATCAAGGAACTAAAATGGGATACCAGATAGGAGAATCATATCGTAATTCTGTACTTGCTTATGGTGAAGAAACGGTTGCTAAAAATATTGCTAAGGTATTAGCGAGTTTTCATAATGGAAGAGGTATTGATCATAGTAAGGTTTCTTCTGCAAAAGACATTGTTAATCTTTTTAAGCAAAGACCTGCTTTATTACAACAACTTAGAGATCAAATGATGCTTGATCCTCAAACATCATCACTTATCTTTACAAGAGGTGTAGATTATACTACTGCTCGTATTGAGCAGATAAAAAACCAACAAACGCTAGAAGAAAAAAAGACTGAAATTGCTACAAATTATGTAAACGCTTTGCCTGAAGCAGAGAAAGAAAGAATTTATGGAGAATTTGACTCAAAGATAGATGAAATTCTTCAAAATCTCAAAGAGGAAGATATTAATTATCAGATTGCAGAAGTGAATAAAAAAATGGAAAAAGAATCCGATCCAGCTAAAAAAGTAGAATATCAAAAGATTATTGATGATATGAAAGTATTACAAGCTTCCTTATCTACAGGAGAGACTTTCAGTGCAGAACAACGTAAAGAAATGATAAATAATTGGATGATTTCTGGATTAGCAGCAGGGATTGGGTATGTTGATATGGCTAATGGAATGGAGGATATTTTTTCTGTCTGAGTGTGAGCTGGAGTTACAAATAATAAATGGAACACTATTTTGGATGAGAAGTTACATGGTTGGGTAAGTAATGCTTCTGTTGTAGGAGGAATAAGTTATGATATTAATCAAGGAAAATTTGGTGTTTCTCTGGGTCCCATCGTTTCTGGTGGTCAAGATTTAGGAAAGTGATGGAGATGGTTTCACAGTGAAGGAGCAACTTATGGTACTGGTGGTTTATTGCTTTCTACTACACAAGGAATTGAGAAGACTTTAAATAAAACAAAATCTGCGTCTTCTTTGGATGCTAAAAGCCTGTATTCTGCATGAGGGACTATTACTTTTACAGGAGACTTTGCAGGACAGATATATTTGAGACGTAGTAAGGTTGAAGGGATAGAAAACCAAACTGCCGCAATAAAAGAAAAAATGAAACCAATTTTTAATGAGCTATTTCAGGGATTGGAGGGGAATAAGGATAATTTTATAGATGTAGTATATAAAAATTTACAAGCAACTTATGGAAAAGAAACGAGTGGAGATACTCTCTATGAGATCGCTGTAAAGCTTAATAATATGTTGATTAATTATAGCCCAAAAGATCTTGAGAATGGGAATGCTGATGTTTTATCCTCTCTTATGACTGATAGATTTGCAAGATATTGGAGAGATGAGTCATTGAACGATATCAATGGTAATTTTAGCCTTTCTCAGATTGGTGTAGGAACAGCATTTATTAGATGATTCTCTGGATTTTTAGGATTAGCAAGTATTGCTTTTGATAAAACTAAGGTAAGCTTCGAGCAAACTAAAGAATCTAAAGATACGGCGTTATCATACCTTAATACTCCTGAGTACTATGATAAATTGGATATCCCCGCAGAAAATTGAGATGTAGTTGCTCCAAAGCTTAAGAGACTGAATACTCTGATTTCTTCCTCAGTCTTTTCTGTCTTTGAACAAGAAGGGAAGAAATATATTGCTTTAGATATTGCTACCGCACAAAAACTATCTAAGAAGGTCTCTTTTAATATAGAAAACGAATTGGCAGCAAACAATACCAAGACAGTAGAATGAACAATACTACTTCCTTATTCTACAGATTTTTCTGTGGGTAATCTGGTAGAAAACAATCAAACTACTCAATATGTGGCTATTGGACAAATCTCATGAAGAGGTACCCAGAAATTAGATTTTGATGCCGTATATTCTGGATCTCCAGATACCTATAGAGTTAGTGTGGAGACGATTTCTCAACAAGAAACCTGTGATATTTCCATTGATGGAAAGCCGACGGATACTTTAGTTACCTATCTAGAAGGAGATATAGCGTGATCTGATGCATTAGTGAAATTTAGATATAGTCAAAGAACCCAATGAAATCCTTTTGCTAAGGCTATTCATACTTTGAGGAATGAGCTAGATCCTGATAAAAAGTGAGATCTTATTACAAAGGCTAAAGAAATTCTACCTCCTTCTTTACAGACTTATGTAGATTCAAACGATGTTTCTCAGGCAGAGAATAATCTGAGATATATTTACGCTTCTCTTTCCAGAGTATCTCAAACGGTAGACAAACAGCTTTCTTTAGATGCTGCAGGTATTCAGGCAAAGGCCCTTCTAGAGCAGGTAAGAATCACGCCAGAGCAGAAATCCGTGCTTACAGACTATATTAATAATCTTTTTACTACAAATAATCCATGGTGAAAACTAACAGACGAGCAATACAAGAAAATGAAAAGTATTCTAAAAATTTGATCAGATTGGAATACCAGAACTGATGCATCTAATAGACTTCATAATTTACTAGCTCCTGCTTATGTTATCGTAGAGGGAAGAAATGAGGCATATAAAAGAAGAGTGAGAAATGAGTATAGTGGAGATAACACAGGTGCAGAACAACAACTCTTAAACGCAAGAGAGCGTTCTATTGCTCAAATAAAAGGAGATATTTCTTCTACTGATGGTTCTACTCTTTCAGAGAGTGAATACTTAAAGGGAAATTATATTATGGCAGTAGCAGGATATGAAGCTCGTAATGCTAGAGGTACAGAACAAATTGATGAAAAATTTATTGGAGGAGCAAGAATCGTTAAAGGATCCGAAGTTCCTGTTTTAGCTGGATGAAACTCCAGTCTTTCTAAAGGTCTTGTTCATAATTACTTTAAGGAGATGAAGGAAAAAGATGCTACTCAGTATGAAGCAATATTGAAGGGACTTTCTGCTTGTTTGAAAAACGAAAAACAAAAAGAAGTTTGACTTCCTGAAGACTTTACGATAGGTCAGTTTGTTGACGCTCTTAGCACCAAAAAAGTAAAGGATGCAAATGGTGTCGAACATACATTGAATTTTGATATGCAGTTCGCGATTTTTGCAGATTGTATGAATGAGGGATTAGTATTTGGTAACTTGAAGGTTGAAAGTTCTTTTTCTAAAGAAAATCGCTATGAGCCAGAAGGGGCGCTTTATTACCAAGAAGCTTCCACTACGAGTGAAGCGAAACCTACGGTGAAGACTTGGGCTTTAGGTGTTGTAGTTGGGAAAGAGAATGCTAGAAAAATTCCAGATCATGATACAGAACCACTTCTACCAGAGGCGCCTGATCACGATACAGAGCCAGTTCTTGGTAAATCAGATCTACCAGAAGGATCCGTGGAAGGTAATGTTTATACTCATCCCGATGGAACGCAATATGATCTAAATTATGAATATATTAATGTCATTCAAGATGGAAAGGCGGTTGAAGTTGCTGATGTCCCTGTGATTCAGAACAGCGAATGAAGACGATATCTAACTAAAGGAGGAGAAATGGTTCCCTTAGTAGGCGATCAGATTACTGTTGTTATAGAAACTCCTTGATCAGTCTCTCCTCCACTTATAACCGATGTAGATAATTCTCCTAGACAAGATGTATCTTTAGGAGCAGCAATAACTAATATTGTCCAGACTATTGAGGGATCTACCAGCAATGATTGAAGAAATACATCTACGGAATAATTAATTGACTTTTGTTATTTAATGTTTATACATAACATATGTTGTAAGAATTCTTTACATTAAAATCCCTTGAATCATGAAATTTTTTAAACCGTTTCTCCTTTCTTTATTCGTTGTATGAGTGCTTACAAATCTCTCTTTTGCGGATAATATTTCGGTGAAAAACATATCCTCTCAACAAACCTGTTCTCCATCCAGTTATAACCGGGATTACGTTTATTATCTAGGATCCTCAGACTCTATGGCGGATAGTTTTCTAAATGGGGATGAATATATACGGACTTTCAATTATACACAAAGTTATATTTCTATTTGGGATCCTAGTAATGTTTTGAATGTAACAAGTTGGCAATGGAAGTCTAATGGTAAACCTAAAGGAATAAATAGGGTTATTGCTGTTTCTTCGGATGCATGAATTACCATTAAAAATAAACCTTCTAATTATACTTCTAGATCTACCGTTGCGGCACAAGTTGTCTATAATATTAATGCTAACGCTTATGACTGGAGAGAATGAAATGCTAATACAATTATTTATAATATGACAAATACCTATAAGTGGTCTGGTAAGTTGAATGCTTCAAATCAAGTAAAACCGGAATGTTTAAACGTACATATTGGATTTTGTGGGGATGGAATTTTAGATAATGGATCTTCTTCAGCGTCTACAAATATTAATGCTCCTCTAGCTGGATGAGAACAATGTGATCCTGCGGATCCTCAGAAGACTAATTGGGGTAATGCTGGATGTAATGCAACTTGTCAGCCTATTAATCAGCAGGCTGGAAAAGGTGTTATCACGAAGACCCTTATTGGAGATGGGATTGTCACTAAAATCGGTGATGAAGTAAAATGGAAGATTGTAGTAAGTGCTCAAGGCTGACCAATTACTAATTTTACTATTGTGGATAAGTTGCCAACAGAATTGGGTTATGTAAGTTATAGAGTAGTGAGTGCACCTTCAGGAATAAGCGTAAATGCTCCAACAGGAACTACCACTAAGACCGTAAGCTGGAAAGTAGACGGAATCCTGCAAGCAGGAGAAAGTATAGAACTAGAGCTCACTACGAAAGTCGTAGTGTTGCCAGCAGCAAATCAGAAAGTGAAGAATGTTGCATGTTTGATTCTTGGAGATACAGAACTGTGTGATGATGCAAATATTACAACTCCATGAACCCCAAAGATCACGAAGACCCTTATTGGAGATGGGATTATCACTAAAATCGGTGATGAAGTAAGATGGAAGATTGTAGTAAGTGCTCAAGGCTGACCAATTACTAATTTTACTATTGTGGATAAGTTGCCAACAGAATTGGATTATGCAAGTTATAGAGTGGTAAGTAAACCCTCAGGAATAACGGTGAATGCTCCAACAGGAACCAGCACGAAGACTATCAACTGGAAAGTAGATGGAACTCTGAATGAGGGCGAAGTAATTGAGATAGAGCTGACAACAAAGGTAGTAAGAATGCCAGCAGCGGATGCGAAAGTGAAGAATGTGGCGTGTTTGGTAATATCAGGAACGGAACTCTGTGATGAAGCGAGTACCGGTGCTCCAGGGATCGAAAAGACCCTGATAGGAGACGGAATTGTAACTAAGGTTGGCGATATCGTTGAGTGGATTATTACTGTAAAAGCAAATGGAGGATCTATTACTAATTTCAATATAGTAGATAAATTGCCAGAAGAATTGGGATATGATAGTTACGTTGTAGTGAGTAAACCTTCAGGAATAACGGTGAATGCCCCTACAGGAACCAGCACAAAGACTATCAACTGGAAAGTAGACGGAACTCTGAATGAAGGTGAGACTATTGAACTTAAGGTTACTACGAAGGTAGTAAAGATGCCTGCAGACAATCAAAAAGTTGAAAATGTAGCGTGTTTGGTAGTTTCCGGAACTGAAATTTGTGATGAAGAATATATTGGAAAGCCTTTTATAGAAAAGACACTGATTGGATCGGGAGTTGTTTCTTATACCGGAGAAATAGTAAACTGGAATATTATAGCAAAACCTAATGGTGGATTTATTGAAGACTTCCAATTTATTGAAAACTTTAAAATTGTTGATGGAGTACCTGTCCAGCTGGAATATGTAGGATATGAGGTCGTACACGTTCCTAATGGTGTAGTTGTTTCCTCTCCTACCACCTGATCTACTGCTACAGGAACATTAGTTACCTGGAATGTGCAAGGAAGGGTAGCTGGAGATGAATATGTCCAGCTTAAGGTGATCACGAGAGTTGTTATTATGCCAAAACCGGGTGAAGTTATTACCAATATCGCTTGTCTAGTTCTGGATGAAGATAGACAACTTTGTGATGAGGCAACAACGATAAGTGATAAACCCGCTCTTTGGTTGAAGAAATATTTTAGCGATAGAACAAAAGAAGTTAAAACGTATAAGATTGGAGATATAGTGGGATATAGAATTGAATTTGGGAACACCGGAAGTGGGGCTGCTAGTTTTGTTTCTATAAAAGATTTTTTACCACAAAATCTTAGCTATATTTCTAGCCAGATTTCTTTGAGTTATGGAGGGCACACTCAGATTATTTCAGGATGAATCAATATTGATATATTTTCTGGAATGACTATCCCAGGTGGAGCGGCAGGATATATGTTATTGACGGGACAAATCACTGCTGAATATACTACTTCAACTACAAATCTTGCCTGTATTTATCTTGAAGATCAAAAAGTGGAATGTGATGAAGTGACATATAAATTGGAAAATCCAAAACTTGTTATTGAAAAAACGGTAAACAAGACAGAAGTAAATATTGGAGATGAGGTGACATTTACTTTGAAGATTACTAATCAAGGAGATATGCCTATGAGTGGATTTACGGTTACTGACACTCTTCCAAGTGAGTTGAGCTTTGTGTTAAATTCTGAAGGCTGAGCAAGTTCAGACTTTTGATCTTTTGAAGAGAAAGGAAGACAACTTATATGGAGCAATTATACCAAAATATTGCAAAAGAATCAATCTATCATTCTTACCTTCAAAGCAACTGTGAATAAGATAGGAGAACACACCAACTGGGTATGTCTCACTCATCTAGACTTTCCAAATTGGGAACCAGATTCTAATAATCCAGAAAATTGTGACCCTGCAGATGTGGTGGTTCGTGAGAAAGCCTATTGTACCCATCCCAACCCAAAAAATATTGATGAATATAGAGACAGTTTAAGGCGTTCTATTACTTGTGAGACAGAAGGTAAAAAGACAGCAAGATCCATTGTTCTGGATTGTGGTAATGGTACTACATTCATAGCAAGTAATGTTTCCTCTCTGACAGAAACTTGTATATATGATCGTGGTTCATCAACAACAAAAACCTTTACACCGAGATGTATAGTAAATGGATCAGATTATAATCCTATAGATAATTATACCTGTAGTGGGAAGGTCGTTCTTAGAAAAAGTTCCGGTTCTGGTATGGGTTATTGTGGTGATAATGAAGCAACAGATTGGGAAGATTGTGATTGCGGAAGAGGGAATCCTAAGGATTGTCCTTTAAGTCAAGCAATTAGAAATCCAAGTCAAGTTTCTTCCAGTAAATGGGATGATTATAGAAATAAAGGATATAGATGTATAAATTGTAAAATTCAAGGGAAAGGGGATATTTCCGCCGTAGAACCCATTGCATGTTTCAATATCAATAATGGATCTATTTCTATTGAGGAAGGAGAAATGCTCCCTTTCTACTGGAATATTGAGAAAATTGACAATGACCAGTATGTTGATGTAGATGGATATGATAACGAAGACGCTATAGAAGCATATAATAGACTCAGTAAAAATGCTGGATTAGGAGATGCTACTAATGGTGGGAAAACAGGGCTTACATGTGATGATTATGAACATGGGGATATTGCCTTAAACGCAATGGTATGTACCTTTAGAGTATACAATTGACTTGAGTTACAATCAGAAGGAGATTATGTGTATGAGATACAGATTCCTTGTTTTACTAAGGGAACAGATAATCAAATAGAATGGGAGAGATCAAACATTATAGATTCATTCGTGAATCGAAATAAAAACAACTTTATTGCTAACGGAAGTCAGTGAGGAGATACGTTTTGGTCCTTTAATCTGACAAAAGATAGGGGGTATGCATTTAGGTCATCAGTATTTATTATCAATAATTTTGGAAGATCAGACACAAATGGAAAATTACTCACAGAATGATCTGTTAAAATGTCCTCAACCCCAATAAGTCAGTATGGGGAATATAAGCTCTCATTACATGCCGTAAATTATGTACAATGTGTTGACAGATATTGGACAGCACAGGAGCCGTATCCTAGAGTATGTGACGTAAACTTTTCTGTAACTAAACCATATATCCTTCAAAAGACTCCTTCAGGAACGATTACAGCTACCACTAATGTATTAGATAAATATAAAATGTTTGCGGATGGAACTGATGTGTTTGCCTACTCAGAACTAAATAAAATCTTGGCAGTAACTTCAAAAGACTATAGCGCGAACACTCAAGTGGAAAAAGCCATGCAAGATTTTATCACTAAGTACCAAAAACTTGCAGTAAAAGTAAATTTAGGATATAATAATGGAATTTCGACTACTGCAGAGGTTAAAAAGGTACCAGGGAAAGACATCTACTTTGTAAACGGAGATATGAATCTGCAGGGGTATTATTATACTTACGATGAGAGTAAAAGCGTAAAAACTCGTACATATGGAAGAACTGATGTATTTAAAAAACCATTTACTATCATTCAAACGGCAGGAAATACAGTTATTGAGGGGAATCTTGATCATAATATAATGTTGCTTACCAAAGGATATATTACCTTTGATGGACAATATAATTGTGATGATACACAGACAGTAAAAGGAATCTTCTATACAGCACAAGGATTTAAATCTGTGGGAGTTTCCAAAAATTATCCTACGAGCAATAAGCGATGTATTGGAGGAAATCTTCAAATTAAGGGTATTGCAATTGGAAATGGAATGGAGAATGTGACTGCAGAGAGGAGGGCCAACCTAAATGAATGGTTCTATACAAAAAATAATATCCTAGCCACCAAAGCTTCTCGCAGACAAGATATTATGAATGGGGCAAGTGTGCTTATCGAATATGCTCCATCCGTCTTCACCACTGCGACTATGCCTCCAGGTGCAGAAGAATTTACTACCGCATTATCAGTATATAGAAAATAGTCAGATAGTTTATAGAGAGAAAATCCTACAGTATGTAGGATTTTTCTTTAATTTTCTTTTTCATAAACAGAAAGGAGTAGAGGTGAAAACTAGAAAAAAAGATTTTTAATATATTACATTCAGCTTCTCAATAGTCTTCTCTCGACATAAAGAGTTTTTTTGCTAAATTCCACTTGATTTTGATGTCAGATTCTTTATATCTACTTTCACTGTGATAAATTTTTATGTGTATCTTTAATTATTTGTAATCGTATTACTTAATGCCAACTATTAATCAATTAATTAAACAAGGAAGAGCGAAGAAAAAGACTAAGTCCAAAGCTCCTGTGTTACAATTTGGTATCAACAAACTCCAAGCTGACAAAAAGACAGCAAGTCCTTCTCCATTCAAGAGGGGGGTATGTCTCAAAGTTTCTGTAATGGGACCAAAAAAACCAAACTCTGCACAGAGAAAATTTGCTAAAGTAAGATTGTCCAATTCGACAGAAGTATTGGCGTATATTCCTGGAGAAGCTCATTCACTTCAAGAGCATAGTGTGGTATTAGTAAGAGGAGGAAGAGTAAAAGATCTTCCATGAGTGAAATACCATATCGTGAGAGGAAAATATGACGCAAATCCTGTAGCAAATAGAAAAAAATCTAGATCACTCTATGGGGTGAAAAAGCCAAAGGCAGCAAAATAATTCAGAATTCTTTTTAATGTTTAAAAGCTAGCTAATCTAATGAGTAAGCCAACAAATGCAATTATTCAAAAATCAAGTGAAGAAAAGTTAATTAATCACTTGATGAAGGATGGGAAAAAGAGCGTTGCAAAAAAAATTTATGAAAATGCTCTCAAAGAAATCAAAAAAAGTGGACATATGAATCCTGCGGTGGTAGTACAAGCTGCAATTGAAAATGCTTCCCCAAATACTATGATCAAATCAAAGAGAATTGGAGGTGCGGTATATCAGGTTCCTATAGAAGTAAAACCTGCTAAGAGATTTTTCTTCGCTACAAAATGGATTCTCGAAGCTGCAAGAGGAAAAAGTGGAAAAGCAATGTACAAAAAGCTTGCTGAAGAATTGATGGCGGCATACGCTAACCAAGGAGCTGCAGTAAAAAAGAAAGAAGAAGCACACAAGATGGCAGAAGCAAATAAAGCTTTTGCATATATGGCGAAATATGTTAACTAATTATTGTTAAATACTTTATCTATTTGTTGTTTATTCGTATGTGAGATACTAACGGAAGAAAAATAAAGCACTTTCTCAAAAGACTTTCTTGGCATAGAAAAAAGTCTTCTATTAAAAATGAGAGTGCGATAGGTTGGTACATCTTGGTGCTCAAAAAAGAGGCTAAGTTTGGTGCTGAAGATAAATGGGTTGTAAGAACCAAAGAAAAAGCTGAAGCTAGACTCAAGAAATATGGTATTCCTATGAGTAAGGTGAAAGAAGTTCTCGAATCTAGGGGACACAAGGATTTATCATCTAAGATCGCATAAGCATGAGATTAAAGACTAACGCAAAGAGAAAACTCAATAAAGCCTTGGTAAGAGTTGAAAAAACTGTTATTATGGATGTGAGAAGAATGCTTGAACAACAAAAGAAGTGGAAAGCTAAGGTAGTAAACAGCAAATCAGCTAAATAATTTTATTATTGATCACGGTGTTCACATGAACTATGAAAGATTAAAATCCGTATATGATAAAAATGGATATCCCATCCTTCCTGTTAAACAAGGAATGTTTTTGGAGGTGCACGAAAAAGTAGGAGAAGGAACTACAGAAAGAATCTGGAAATTTAAAGGATTGGTAATTAAGACCAAAAAAGAAAATCATCCAGATGGAACCTTCACTATGAGAGGAACGTGTTCAGGGGTGTCAGTGGAAAAAATCTATCCCTTCTCTTTCAATAAATTTGAAAAAGTTATCCTTGTAGATGAGTATAAGGTAAGAAAGTCTAAACTTTACTATATGAGAGATAAGGTTGGTAAAGCCGCAAGACTCAAGAGTATTGTTACTCCTGATAGAAGAGATGCAAACTTGGTTTCAGAATAATTTGGTGCACTATTGTTTTTTAAATTTTGAGAAGAAGAGTAATGAAACTTGCTGTTAAAAAACGCGAACTCACAGGAAAAAAAGTAAAATCTTTGAGAAAAGAAGGACTTATTCCTGCAGTAGTATATGGGAAACATGTAGAACCACAATCAATTAGCTGTATTAAAAATGATTTCTTAAGAATCTATAAAACAGCAGGATATACAACTCCTATTGAACTCAAGGGAGAAGTTGATCAATTGGTACTTCTTCAATCTTTACAGTTAGATCCTGTAACAGATGAACTACTTACTATCGATTTTCTTGCAGTAAGTAGAACAGAAAAAGTTACAGCGGATATCCCAGTAGTAATGGTGGGAGAGTCTCCATTAGAAAAACTTAATGAAGGTAGAGTACAGCTTGTGAAAGATACTGTAGAAGTAGAAGCATTCCCACAAGATCTTCCAAGTAGTTTCGAAGTAGATATTTCTGTGATTGAAACAGTAAATGATGTGGTATTTGTAAAAGACTTAAAAGCGGGAAGCAAGGTAGAAATTATTGATGATTTAGAATTACCTATTTTGACCGTTGCAATATTGTCTGATGAGCCAGAAGAAGAGGAATTGGCAGAAGTTACAGAGACGACAGAGGATACAGGGGCAACATCTACAGAAGAGACTGCAGCAGAATAGTAAGAGATAATCAACTTTTAGATATATTCACTCAATTATAATGGCAAGAGTTTGTTATTTTACAGGGAAAAAGACAACTTCAGGAAATACAAGATCTCACTCAATGAGAGCTGGTAAAAGGTCTTTTAAGCCCAATCTTATCAATAAATGGATCAGGTTAGAAGACGGTTCAAAAGTTAAAGTAAAGATCAACTCAAAACTTTACAAGAAGTTCAAGGGGTTTCTCTAGAATTTTTCCAGTAATCTATTGAAAAATCTGAAGGAGAATACTTATATTCCTTCAGTCAAAAAAAGACTTCGAAAAATAATATTTCAGATGCGGGGTAGTAGCTCAGTCGGTAGAGCAATAGCCTTTTAAGCTAGTGGTCCTGGGTTCGATCCCCAGCTACCCCATAGGAAATAGTACCAAGAAGTCTTTTTTTGATTTATGAAAAGAATTTCTACATAGAGAAAGACTAGGTATCCTTATTATCAATATTGCAAAAGCAAGCATAACTTTCCATGTACAAGTAAAACCCCAATCTTTTATTCAAACGTTCTACTGTCAAAAAAAAGAGGGCTAGTGCCCCCTTTTTTCTATAAGACACAAATTATTTAATCGCAAGTACTTTTACATCTTTCCTTGCATTTGCAAGTCTCATTTTCGCTATCTCTCCAACTTTCTTACCTCTGATTGCTTGTCCGAGCGGAGAGTCAAAAGAAACGGAAACTTCATCCTTGATACTTACTTCCCCAGTTCCTACAATGATAACATCATAAGGTTTATCATTCTCAATCTGAACCGTAACTTTAGATCCAAAGTTTACCACTTTGTCTCCCTTTTTCTTGTCTGCATCTACGATTTCTACATCTTCAATTAATTCTTCAATTTCTTTAATTCTAGAGTGTACCAGATCTTTCTCTTCTAAAGCACTTTTATAATCAAAGTTTTCTGAAAGATCTCCCATCGCTTTCGCTTCTGCAAGATTCTCAAGCACCGCAGGAAGTTTAACCTTTTTAAGTTCCTGTAATTCCTGAAGTAATTTTTCATATCCCTCTCTACTTAACTGTTTAGTAGCCATTCGTATAGTGATGCTAAAGAATAAAATTATTTAAACAACTTTCTCCATCCTCGGAGTCCAAGCATACTTCTTTTCCACTTATCAAAGGCATGACTCACCAAATCTGTAGCAATCTTGAATCCTTGATGAGACTCGGTAACAAACTTTTCTCCATCAGCAATAAAGATGAAGTCAGCCTCATATTTCCCTTGTTTGTTTTTAATGATAGTATATTCAATCATTACTTTTGCTTCTGGATTTTTGGCATAGACCTTTTTAAGAATTGCCTGACTTTTTGTATTAATTTGGTGCTGTACAAGCTTCTTGATATCCGCTTGCATTACTTCTGATACATCCACAAATCTTTCTTTAAGTTCTGATACTGTTAACAAGGTTTCTGTCATTTTTGTTAGCAAAGAGAATAAAATATTCGTGATGAATAGTAGGGAAGCTCGCTAAAAAAGCAATGCAATTTACCCCAATTTTTTGAGGAAATCTTCTTTTACATTCTGATTTTTTTCTCATTCCTTAATCAAGAAGTGCCCCTTTCTCACCAGTTCTCTAATATCCTGATAATACATCAGGCTTAGGACCTCCGTAATCGTAGCCCATTTGTAAATCCCAATATATCCTTCCCCTTCAATCAAAGAAACACTATCGGGAGCTCCTGTATACTTCATCAAAAAATAAGTAACATCCTTATCTAAATGTCCTTTTTTTGTTTCACTACTTCTTAGGGAAGTGGTTCCTAGGAGATGTTTGACAAGGAGTTTCTCTTTTGGGATTCATGCCTCCTCTCAGGCTTCCCTGACAGCTGCTTCTTTGTCAGTTTCTCCTCTTTGGATTTTTCCTTTAGGAGCAACCCATTCAATTTTCCCGGAGAGCGCATGTCTCTTGATGAGGAGATATCTAGGTTCTCCATCAGGATGAATATAATAAATAATTCCTCCTGCGCTTTGTACTATTTCTCACATGATTACTAATATCTATGTAGGTTAAAATAATCTGAAATTAGGATAAGAGTTTTTTTATCCAACTTTGCATGGTTCTCGCAACAGTGTTGTTATCCTCCCCATTAGCAATATCTACGACCTTATTAGCACTTTTTATAATATTGCTAGCCACTTCCTTTGAACGATTTCAGAGTTGCTGGGTATATGCTCAAGCATTCTGTATTTGCTTAGCATCTTTCTCTACACTTGTTTTCAAAGAAGTTAGCGTATTATTTGTTTCTTTAGTAATCTGCCCTTCAATAGCACTAAGCTGTTGTTTCAAAAGGTTAAAGTTCTTTTCTCCCACTTCTTTAGCAGAAAGTTGATTAATCTTTTCCCATGCAGCTCCAATTTTCGCGTTAATTTCCTCTGTTAGATTTTGTTTATTCTTCTCTTTATTTTCTTTCTCCTTGATAATTTCTCTTCTAATATCTGTGATCTCTTTTTGGATTTGCTCAAAAAGAGGGTGGAATTTTTCCATATTGTTTTCTTTTTCTGAAGGAGTCATCGCTATACTAATCAAAACAAAACTAGTCCATCTTTTGGACAATCTGAGAAAGAATAGCTACATTCTTTTTATAATTGACTCTTGTTGGACCTACAATGGCGAGGATACAGTCATATCCATTGAGAGTAACTTTTGCGTACACGGTAGAAATCATAGTATTTTGATCCTCTACAAACGTATAATAAATCTGATTCTTTTTCAGAATTTTCCCATCAATATATTTCACAATTCTTCTCTCCTCAATAAAGGTGATGATGTTTCTAGTCTCTTCATAATCCTCTTTATGGTCATCTTTCAAAAGATTATTCATTCCAAGATAATAATATTCATCATTCCTCAAAAAACCAATAATCACTCCATCTACCAATCCCCCTAATTGTTCAATCAATTCTTTAATATTTTCCCTCGCACTCACAACTTCACCTGTCTGTTCCTCTTCCATTTGTTCCAGATAATTCTCAATATACAGTTTAAGTCCCTCAATAGTCGGAATTCTTCCACTAGAATTATAAGGCTGGTAGACCATCCCTTGTTTCTCTAATTGATTAAGATATTTTCTTAGCGTAGAAGGGGCGTATTCCATATCTTCTAAGGAATGCAAAAACTTAGAACCAATCGGTTCTCCTTTATTGATGTAAGTATCAATTACCACATCCAAAAGTGCCAACAATTTCTCGTCTTGTCTCATATACAGACTTTCAAACAGCTAAAAGTCCCCAACGATCGTTAGTATACTAATTTGTTATTTGTTAACAAGGTTAAAATTCACTTTATCTTTTCCCTATTTTTTTTATGCTCTTAGCTGTTTTATCTTCCTTGCGAAATCCATGAGAAAAACAACCTTAGTCTTCCTCTTTAATCCAAAAGAACAAATACTTTTGTCTATGAAGAAGCGTTGATTCGGTGCTGGGAAGCGAAATGGTGCTGGTGGAAAAGTGAAAGATAGCGAAACTATTATTCAATGAGCTCTTAGAGAACTCCACGAAGAAACTTGAGCACTTATCTCAGAAGACGCACTAAGATATAAAGGTGTTTTGCATTTCGTTTTTGAAGGCGAAGAAGAAAAAAATCAGGATTGCTCAGTATTTTTTGGAGTTTATGAGTGAGAAGTGTATGAAACGGAAGAAATGTTGCCAAAATGGTTTGATATCGAAGCTATCCCTTTCTCAGAAATGTGGGAAGATGACCCTATTTGGCTCCCAAGATTACTTAATGGAGAACAAGATATTGAATATCGCTTTATCTTCACAGGCGAAGAAATGAAGCTTTCAAAAGTGATACAAATATCTTAAAAACAGCATTGCTTTTTTGTACGGAAATCCTTAGCTTCATAAAGAATCAGATTTTTATTTCTTCTTTAGTATACAAATGTCATTGATCCAAAGAACACTTATTCTCTTAAAACCTGATGCACTATCTCGTGCAGTGTGCGGAGAAATTCTTTCTCGCTTTGAAAAGAAAGGACTCAAAATCGTGGGGATGAAAATGGTAAAACCTAGTGCAGAGTTTTTCTATCATCACTATGAAACGATTGGACAAGTAATTTCTCGTCGTGGACAGGAAGTATTTGATCTTAATCTTGAGGCAATGCAGAGAACTCCCGTTATTGCAGTAGCCATTGAGTGAGTAGAAGCAGCAAAAGTGGTTCGCCAAATGGTAGGAGCAACAGAACCTGCTTCTGCAGCGCCTGGAACGATTAGAGGAGATTATGCACATATGTCCTATGCCTATGGAGATGCAGCACTCAAGGCAATTCCAAATCTTATCCATGCAAGTGGAGATGCAGAGGAAGCAAAATTAGAGATAGCTCATTGGTTTACTGAGTCAGAATTATTTGAATATGACAGAGCAGATCAAAGTTTCTTATATTAAAAGATAGAAGCCTCAGAGCTTAATATTGAAAACCTACGAAAAATCCTTATACTGACGAAACAAAATAAAATCATATCATATGGAAAAACAAAAAACATTGGTTTTAGTCAAACCGGATGCCGTTGAGCAAAACATTATTGGAGAGATTATTTCTCTCTTAGAGAGTCAGCAATTAAAAGTGATCAATATGGAAATGAAGACCCCAGGTTTAGAGCAAGTATATTGCCATTATAACAAAGTTGGGGGCCTAGAAAAAAGATTAACTGAAAAGTTAGGAAAAGAACGGGCAAAACAAGTAGTTACACAAATTGTCGCTTTTATGACAAGGGGAAAAGTTGTGGCTCTCATTTTAGAAGGAGATAATGCTGTAGAGCGGGTACGAAAAATTGTAGGTGCAACAGAACCAGAAAAGGCAGAAGATTCTACAATACGTGGTATATTTCGACATGACTCATCTGCTAAGGCTAACAAAGAAATGCGAGCCCTGGAAAATACGGTTCATGCTTCCGCATCACTAGAAGAAGCTAGGAAGGAAATTGGATTGTGGTTTCCAAGTTCTTAATTGCTGTTACATTTAAATAGAAGAAAAAAAGAAGAAACAGTATTATTTCTTCTTTTTTATTGTCTCAAATTTTTCTTTCCCAGATGCATATCCTTGATTAAATGCTTTTGTCCGTTTTTTCTTATCCAATTCTAGAATTCCACAATCAATCTTTTCATAAAATGCTATTTCTATTTCCTGTACTCTCTCCACAATATCTTTTCTCATCATAATTTCTAACGAAAGCATAAGGGTTTCGATCATATTTTTTGGTACTTTGTTTTTTTGGAACATATTCAGAGCGATTCCAATAATTTGATTCTTGGGATATTTTTTTCTTGCAATCTGGGTTGGGAAATTATCAACGATTCCCCCATCATTGAGGAAGTAGTCCTCAAATTCTACACTTGGGAATACCCCCGGCAAGGCCATTGTCCCGAGCATTGGTTCCAAAAGTTTCCCTTTTTGGAATATAATAAGTCTGGATGTTTTCATATCTGTCGCCCCGATATAGGTAGGAATTTTTAATTCTTCAAATGTCTCTGGTAAATCTTTTTTAAATCTCCTTGCTAGAAGCTTGTTGTCTAAAAGATTCTTAGTTGAAAACAGGGTTAGCCAATCTTTATGAGTGGTTTCAAGGTCTTTATATTCGTCAAAGATTTCTTGTGCACTTCGTCCAGCAGACCAATATGCTGCAATAAGTCATCAAATACTGATCCCATAGATTGCCTCAATCTGATTTCTTAGTCCAGCTTCTTCAAGTGCCTTCAAAATTCCAAGTGCATAAAATCCTCTTGTTCCTCCTCAGGAGATGACAAGGCTATATTTGGTTGATTTCTGAAAGATATTACTAATGCCTTTAAACATGTTGATAGAAGGATAAGAGTATACTTGTATGATATCTAGCTTGAAAGAAAAAGCAAGGAAGTTTCTTTTAGAAAACTTTCTAACAAAAAAGCGGAATACAAACCCCTGAGATTCCGCTTATATACTCTGTCTTGAGTGATATGTCTGTGAATAATACGCTAACTCGGAAGGCATGGGATTCGAACCCACGTTACGTTCACACGTAAACACCGTTTCCAACGATGCGCATTCAACCGCTCTGCCAACCTTCCAGTGAGAGAAAGCATAGCTATTCAGTGTCCTTTTTCAATCAAAAAAACAACTCCTCATTGAGGAGCTGTAATTGTACGTAAAACACCTAGAAGGTATCCTTCAAGAAATCCTTGTTTCCAATAAAATTTTTCCAAAAAATCATCGAAAGTAACCTTTGTTTCCGCTTCTTCTTCGATCTTTTGAAATTCTTCCTCTGTCGGAAGTTGGAAATTTTTGGGTATTTCAACTTCCTTTTCTTTAGCAAGCTTTATAAAAGCTGTTTGGATACTGTCATGTTTCATAGTAGATATTTTTTTATGTTTCCTCCTTAATTTATATATTCCTCTTGCTATTTTCAACTAGAAGTCAGCTTTTTTTTCTCTATACTTCCAAAGATTTATCTTTCACGATCCTTATGCAATTCCCTCATCTCCAAGATAAAAAGATCGCTATTCTCTGATATGGAAGAGAAGGAAAATCTACCTTGCAGTTCCTCCTCAAGCAAGAGATAGTTCCCGCAAATATCACCATACTCGACAAAAATCCCATAGACCTTGGTGATATAAAATCTCCCCTTCCCCCCTTTATCAAAGGGGGTAGTGACTATCTCCAAAACCTAGAGAACTACGATATCATCTTCAAATCAGCAGGAATTCCCTACACTCCAGAGATTCAACAAGTAAAAGAAAAGCTGATCACCCAAGTCCAATTCTTCTTTGATCACTATCAGGGGAAGGTCATCGCATTGACCGCGAGTAAAGGAAAAACTACCATGACTTCTCTTGCCTATCAGCTTCTGCTCGATGCAGGACTGCCGGTGACACTTGCAGGGAATATTGGGAAACCCGTACTTGATCAAGTAGATTTAGAGGATAAAGACGGTTACGTCGTAATCGAACTCTCTAGCTTTATGCTCGAAACATTGCACAAAAAAAATCTGGTTTCTATTCTTGGATCGATTTTTCCCGTACATTTGGATCGACATGGAAGTATGGAAAACTATCTCAAAGCAAAAGCAAATATCCTCAAAGGATCAGAGTACAACATCGTATTTTCCTCCACCAAAGAGCAATATTTTCCTGATGCGCAGATCGAACATCTTACTTTATGTGGAAAAGGGACGAACATCACGCGAGATGAAAACTACTTTTACGCAGGAGGAAAACAGCTTTTTACACGTTCTGAAATTAAGCTCCTCGGAGAACATAATCTCTGGAATATCAGTGCGATTGTTGCTTTAGCTCAGATTTTGAAGATTGACGAAAAGATTCTTGTGCAAACGCTTAAAAACTTTTCAGCAGTGAGGCATAGACTAGAAAAGGTCTGAACTTTCAAAGGCATTGATTTTTATGATGATGCGATATCGACTTCTCCTTATTCGACGATCGCTGCACTCGATGCGCTGGGAGATCAGGTGGATACGCTCTTCCTCGGAGGAGTAGACGGACGATACGATTTCGCTAGCATGGTCGAGAGAGTCAAGAAGAGTCAGATTGCTAATCTCGTTTTATTCCCGGATTCTGGACCAACGATTGAAAAGTTATTAGGTGAACATTCCTACAATATTCTTCACACGCGTGACATGCAGGAGGCTGTTGCTTTCGCGTATAAATATACCAAACCAGGAAAGATTGCCCTGCTTTCCACCGCTACACCAAGCTTTTCGGTGTGGAAAGATTTTGAAGAGAAAGGCGATCTCTTCCAGCAGCGAGTGAAAAAGTTGGGAACCTCTTAGTCATCCTGAGCAGAGCGAAGGATCCAGAATATCGTATGTTCCTTATGGATTCTTCGTTTCACTCAGAATGACTAAGTGTTCTCTGGATTGCTTCGTTCCTCGCAATGACAATATGTTCACTGGATTGCCACGCTGCACTTGCAATACATTTATTTACCAATACAGAATGAAGAAAGCTGGTCCAATTGGAGTATTTGATTCAGGATACGGAGGACTAACCGTTTTGAAAGAGATTCGCAAAGAGCTTCCCGACTACGACTATCTCTACCTCGGGGATAATGCGCGTAGTCCTTACGGGACGCGCTCCTCAGATACCGTCTATCACTACACGCGAGAAGGTGTGCAGACACTTTTTTCTCTTGGCTGTTCTCTGGTGATTCTCGCCTGCAATACTGCCAGCGCAAAAGCACTCCGCAACATCCAACAAGAACAACTTCCTTCCCTGTATCCAGAAAAAAGAGTCCTCGGAGTCATTCGTCCAACCACAGAAATCGTTGGGAATTTGAGCAAAACCAAACAAGTTGGACTTCTCGCCACGCCAGGAACCGTTGCTTCCAGGGCGTATGATGTGGAGATTCAGCGCTTCTCTCCCAAAGTGACACTCACTTCCGAAGCCTGTCCGATGCGAGTACCTCTGATCGAAAATCATGAACAGCAAAGCGAGGGAGGTGACTATTTCATCCGCCAACACGTCCAACATCTCATGCAAAAAGGAGAGAACATCGATACGATTATCCTGGCTTGTACCCACTATCCTTTGATCCAAAATCAGATTAAAAAGCTGCTTCCTGAGCATGTTCAGCTTATTTCTCAGGGAGAGATTGTGGCGAAAAGTTTAGCGGACTATCTTCATCGTCATCCTGAAATAGAAGCACTTTGCACCAAAGGAACCACTTGCCGTTATCTGACGACCGAATCTTCCACTGATTTCTCCGCTTCAGCTTCCCTCTTTCTAGGAAAAGAAATCGAGGCAGAACATATCGAACTGGTATAATTTTAGCTCTAATATACTTTATATGAAAAAGCACATCGTCGTGGAAGGGATCCACGGAAGTGGGAAAACCAGTGTAGCCAAAGCATTAACTCAAAAGCTGAATGATCAAGGATTCCCAGCTCAGTATTATCATTTTCCAGATGAAACAGACCAGCTTGGACAGGTAATTAGACAGACGCTTACCGATAAGGAGTTGGTCCGTGAATGGCAGGTGACAGGACTTTTATATGCAGCTTTTTCTAATAGATTTCATATCAAAAGTAAACACGATAAAGTATATTATATACAAGATAGAGATTCTTTAACTTCTTGACTGGTCTTTCAGTCAGCGATCCCTCGGGAGGCAAGATGAGAAATATATCATCATGCTATGGAGAATTTACAGCAACAAGGGATTGTAGTTTATGTGAAAGCAGATATGGAAATTTCTCGTGCTCGTTTGGATGCAAGAAATGCTAATCTTTTTAGTCAAGGAAATGTTTGGAAGAATAAAGCAAAAGATGTCTTTATCGCAGAGGATTTTATGAGTCTCTCTCAACGTTATGAAAAAGAGATGCTACCAGGATTAGAAAAGATGAAGATCCCTTATATTGTAGTAGAAAATGATGGAACCCTGGAAGAATGTATAGAGAAGATTTGGGAGAAACTGAGTGAATAGTGCTTTTCATCCTCTTGTAAACTTGCTTAAAAAGACTATCATAACACATAGAAAAAATATGCCAGCTTAGCTTAGTCGGTAGAGCATCTCACTCGTAACGAGAAGGTCGCCGGTTCAATTCCGGCAGCTGGCTATTTTTTATTTTCAGAAAATATTTATACAAATTTTTTCCTAAAAAAAATTAAGACCCCATAAAAATGGGGTCTGGTTAGGTACTAGGTACTTCCTATTTTTTCCGGGTATTTTTTTCTCGCTCCCCCAAGGAATGGGAGCCGCCTACATCGTGCTTTTGTTGATGGGTTCCGATGTCCCGTGGCATCATTCACAGTCAAAAGATTTTTTGCCGTCGGCACATCAGCATTGATTTCAATAACCAATAGCGAAACCGACAGAGAAATGCTATCCCTCCTCAACAAAGCCAATAACCCTTTTAAAAGACATTTCATGGCGTTTTGTTTTTGTAGTTTACATTCTAAAGAAATGGTACATAAAAATCAAGACATTTTATTCTTTTTTTTGAAGATTACTCCTCATCAATAAACATTGTCTTACTTCTATACTGGATGGCCTCCGCGAGATGTTTGATCTGGATAGATGCTTCCTGATTCATATCAGCAATCGTTCTCGCAAGTTTAATCGTTCTATGTACAACTCTTCCGGAAAGATTCAAACTATTCGCAGCTTGAGAAAGAAAATCCTTACACCTATCATCCAGAGGAATAATCTGTTGAATTTCCTTTGCAGTCATATGGGCATTTGCTTTGAGATTACTATCTTTGAAGCGCTCTTGTTGGAGTTTTCGTGCAGAGACAACTTTCGTTCTCAGAGATTCAGAATTTTCTCCCTGTTGATGTTCCAAAATCGTATCAATATTTTCTCTTGGAATTTCTAAAATCATATCAATTCTATCCAAAAGTGGTCCAGAGATCTTGCTTTGATACCTCTTAATATCCATTGAAGAACAATTACAAGGCTTCACTCTATCTTTGAAATAGCCACATTTGCAGGGATTCATTGAGGCAATG
This sequence comes from Candidatus Absconditabacteria bacterium, assembly GCA_028685875.1. Taxonomy (GTDB): domain Bacteria; phylum Patescibacteriota; class Gracilibacteria; order Absconditabacterales; family Absconditicoccaceae; genus UBA3291. The sequence continues at coordinate 15,035 of JAQUDD010000008.1, read as the reverse complement.
AACATAAAATTCGCAGGATACTCCACGCTTCCACTCACTCTGGAAATATTCACAATTCTATCCTCCAAAGGTTGCCTCAATACTTCCAAAGTTTCCCTTGGGAATTCCGTCAATTCATCAAAAAAAAGGATTCCTTTGTGCGCAAGCGAAACTTCTCCAGGAGTGAGCTGAGTCCCTCCTCCAATAATCGAAAATCTCGAAGCGGTATGATGAATCTGTCTAAAAGGTCTTCGAGTAATGAGAGGTTGCTCTTTATTGAGTTTTCCCACCACAGAATAAATCTGACTGACTTCCAAAATTTCAGAAAAATCCAATGGAGGAAGAATACTTTTCATTGCTTTACTCAGCATCGTTTTTCCGCTTCCTGGAGCTCCAATCATCAAAGCGTTATGAAATCCTGCTGCCGCGATAGCGAGCGCTCTTTTGGCAAAAATCTGTCCTTTGATATAAGCAAAATCTGCTTCAATATCTCCAGTACGTTGGAGCTCTTGAATATCTTTTTTCCCAGTGATAAGTGGTAACTCTTTGTCTACACAAAAGTAGTCTATCAGTTCTTGAAAATGCTGAATGGGATACACGGTAATATCCGGAATATATTCGAGCTCAAAAATATTTTCCTTAGGGATGAAAAAATGTTTTCGTCCTTTTTTCTTGGCAGAGAGCACAGAGGGAAGGAGTCCATTAATCCTTTTCACACTCCCATCTAATCCAAGTTCTCCAAAAAAAAGCCCCTCTTTGATATGCTCTGGATGATGAATTCTCCCTCCTTGAACCAAAAGCAATAAAGCGAGCGCCATCGGAAGATCAAAACTTGTTCAGACTTTTCTGATGTCACTGGGTGCGAGGTTGAGGATAAACTTTCTCTTGGGAAGCTGGAGCTCACAATTTCTAAACGTTCCTCTTAGACGTTCTTTGGATTCTTTAATGCTGGCATCAGGTAGTCCGATGATTTCGATGCAGGGGAGTGCTTTGCTAGAATCTGCTTCAATGTGGATTTCGTGACCGATGAGTCCCACATTTGTGAATGTTTTGATAGTTTGTACCATTATCTATGGTGGTGTCATAAATAATCTTGATATAAAAAAAATTTCACAAAAATCAAGTAGAAATTAGTATTTTTTGTTTGTCAAAAATTATTTGACGAGATGTGTTTCTCAATATTACACTATTTGCATTTCATCAAAAAATCCCTAGACTGAAAGCAATTTACTTTCAGCTTTTTTGATCATGTCTACTCCTCAGCCACCTGTTCCTGGAAAAGAAGATGAACTTAGCAAGGCGATGCACAATCCCTTGGCCAAAGCAACCAAAAATGCTGATCTCAAAAAAACGATCGCTTCTGAACAATCTTCCGCCTCCAAAAGAAATGATCCTAATCAAATCTCTATTCAGTTAGATAAATTTGAAAATCGCTTGATCAAAAGAAGAAGGTTCACAGAATAAACCTATGTCATCCTGAGTGAAACGAAGGATCCAGATAACATGAGAATCCTTGGATTGCTTCGTTCCCCGCAATGACAAAAATTATTTGTTGTCTGGATTCTTCCCCTTCCTTTCTGGGTCAGAATGACGAGATGTTTTTGGATTGCTTCACTGCGTTCAGAATGACGTGAAAATAGTTTTACCAAAATGGCTTATAAATTCCGAGAGTGAAAATAGTGATAATCCGACCAAAAAACTTTTTCCAGCGAATGAGTTTTTTCATTTTCTTTTGCAGTTTTGCTATTTGAGCTCGTTCTTCTTCAGTCCCTACTTGCGTCTGCAAGAGCAGTTCCACTTTAGCAACATCTTCTTTAATTCTAGGAATATTGTCGAGATAGTTGAAGTTTCCACTTCTAAAAATCTCTTTCATCAGCGCCATACAAGGATCTCCTCCGAGGTCTCTCTTTGAGATATTTGATTGATATTGCGCTTTACTGAGGAGATAGATAATCTTATCTACCAGCTGCACGAGATCTTGTTCAGCTTTTTTGAGAGATCTAAGAATTTTACGATGCAGAGGAAGAAAAATGCCGAATACGATAAGGTAGATGGTAAGGATAATCCAAAAAATAAGCACTCCCATATCACTCCATCCTGTAAGGGTTTTGCTCCGTCCTGAGAGCCATTCTCGTGCTTTATTGAGCTCCCAAAGAAGATCTGCCCAAAGAAGTTCAAGTTGTTGCATAGTTGCTTAGAGAAGAGTAAAGGGTAAATATCTGCCGCTCAGAAACCTATAAAGATTCTTCCCCGCTGTTCGCTTCACTCAGCGGGACACAGCGCTTCGCTCTGAATGACAATTTACTTATAAATCTTTCGCATATGTATAATCTTTCCTCCTTTTTCTGCAAGAGGAATGAAATTTCTCCAGAATACAGGGATTTTTTGATTAAGGCATCGGCGATTCCGCGTTTTCCCAGCGAAAAAATCTCCTTTTTTCGGAAATCTGAGTGTGACTCAGAGAAGCCTTTCTTCACTTATTATAATCTCAACCCCTGCGATAGTATAGGTTCAAAGTTTGGTGACTGTCTGTTCTTCCTCTACAAATGCTTTCCAAAAACCCTTTTTAGCTTTGAGGATAAAAAGTTGTTTATCCTGGATAAAAAAGTAGGTATTTTTGAGTTGTTTTCGGCCAGCTTGGGTTTCTTTGATTCGCTTGAGCCATTCCTGGATTTGAGTGCTTCTAATATTATAGTACATCCCCACTCTATCTCGCAGCTTCAGAAGCTCCTTTTCCGTAACATTGCTGAGATTCTTATTCCATTGATAAGCGAATTCTGATTCCCAGCTCGGAAAGGTTGGAATCGTTCTCAAGGTATCTTCCTCTTCCTCATCCAGCTCTTCAATCTCTCTATAAATATGCTGCAAACTTTCGAGAAAATGATTAGATTCAGGAGTTCATAGCTCCTTAAGTGGATTAAGAATTTGCTTTCTAATCCGGTTTCTCTGTGAAGTGGTAGTATCAAGGTTGGTCTCATCTTCAAAATAGGAAATGTTTCACTGTTCACAAAAATCAACCAACTCTTGCTTTGAAATATCTAAAAGCGGTCTATGAATTTTTGCTGACGAGAGGAACTGGTGTTTCTGAGTTGTTTTCATATTCAAAAATCCTTTAAGTCACGATCCACGAATCGCATTCATCAAACTAGATTCAATTCTATCTTCCAAATGATGTCCTACAAGTAAAAAAGCAGATTTGCTTTCTTTACAAACCTCCTCAAAGCAGGCATATCTCCGTTTTCTGAGTGATGCCTCATCGGACTTCAGACTTTTTTCTCTTCTAAAAACATGAACATCTAACCCTTGAAAAAATCGTTTGATATAATTCTCTTCTTTTTCGCTCTGTCTTCTCAGCTGATGATTACAGTGAATAATGTGGATACGTTCACACGAAAACTGCTTTTCTTGATATCGAAGGAGAACGGCACAAGCGAGAGCCATACTGTCTACTCCACTAGATACTGCGATAGCAACCTCCTCATTCCTCCTTAAAGTATTTTCAAGAATCGGAAAAACCGTCCCTTTCATCCACGGAGGAAGTCCTTGTTTTGTAATGATTTTGAGTGCTGAAATGGTTTGAATATCTTGCATTATCAAGGGGAAAAAATAGAATCATGCAACTTTACTTATAGCTATTTGTTTGCGAAAATGAAAGGAAAAAGTTTTGAGACAAAAGTATCTGATTTGCTTAATCATTTAGGAGCTGACTCCATAGATTTTGAGGGGAAAAGTACTGAACTCCTCCCAAATCTAACAGAGGAAGGAATGGGTGGAACACTGGATTTTCATTCAATTGATGGAGAAAGTGTATTAGTAACTCTACAAGATTTTTCTTGTAGCGTAATTGAAACCTGCGATATCTGTGGTGCAGAATTTGAGAGAGCTGTGTTTGTCCCAGAATATATAGCTAAGTTTACCCTAGATCCCAAGGAGCTTCAGGAATCTTCAGATGAGGTGCTATTTTTAATTGATGCAAAAAGTGATACGATTAATGTTGAAGATATGCTCTATCAAGCAGCCAAGCTCGATGAACCCTTTGTAAAAAGATGTCCAATCTGTGAAAAAAATCTTTCCACAGAAGAGGAGGAAGACTTTGATGAGAATACCACAGAGAGCTGAGGAATTATCCAGTTTCATCACGCATAAATGCAAAGATTAGAGCAGTCATCCCCCTTCTAATTCCTGGATTTTATCAAGATTAATACTTGTTTTTAGTTCAATTTTTTGTTTAGATTGCTCAGTACGATTCTTGGCAATAAGTACATCCGTTGGATGAGGTTTTTTGTAATTAACTTGCTTTTTTTCCGCAGTATCAAAGAAGACATCTCTTACTTTTTTAGCTACAAATTCTAAGAGTCCCATTTCAGAAACTTTGAAAAAAGTAATCACGATAAAAATCAAAAAAATAATCACCGCCAAAATCAATCCCAGAGCTTGAGCACCTCCTTTTGAGAGACTACTAAAAACTGCAAGTGCTACAACGGCACCAAGTGCCAATATCACCATTTGCAAGAGGCTAATAGTAAATCCCATGATGCTAATCCCCATCCCTGAGAAGAACCCCTTTTGAATATTTTGTGGAAAGATAACTTTCATGAGCTATTTGTATGGATATTAAATCGTCTTAAGTATATCCATATAAGCAAAATTTGCAAAAAATCCCCCCTTTTTTTACAGCTCTCCTAGTCATTCAGGAAGCGTAGTACTTTTACTTTTAAAAGAAACGTTAAACTTAATCTGATTACAGATCGCCATTACTATCAGTCCATGTCCGAGCATTCGCAGAGGAAGATTCGCAATAAAGCTACTAATAAATGCAAAATCTTCCGACACCGCATTTTGGATTCGCTCCATATTGTGGAGACCATTTCCCATTAGGGCAATATACAGTCCGAAAATAAAGCTGAGTACTGTCAAAGGAATGAGAACAATTCAGATCAGCTTTTCACTTATTTCATCTGAGCCAATTTGTACCTGAATCTTGCTGGAGCTATAGGCTAACCACACCAATAATGCAAATAAAATAATCGTAAAAGTAAACTGTCCATTGCTCAAAAAATTTGCATATCCTTCATAAGAAATTCCTAGAAATCTGCCTTCAGGATTAAGTAAGAGTTGACTCATTCAGAGTTGGAGACTTTCTCCAAAAGCAAAACAAATACTTCCAATAATAAAATTACTGATAATGAGCTTAATCATTTTGTCGCCTCCCATCAAAACAGACCAAATTGCGATCAAAACACACCCAATTCCTATACTGTAAGCAATTCGATTTTCCATAGGAGAGAAGGAAGATAAAAATATTGCATATCTAACGGTATTTGCTACTATACTCTTTGATAAGAGTTTTTCAATTTATTTTCACTCGGTATGGATGAACAAAAAATGATTTACTTTGATAGAAGTAGTTATTGCCTTATCTGTCTTTTCTTTTGTTATTGTAGGGATAGTTTTTGCTCTTAATAGAGCTTTTTCCTATGTAGAACATAGTAAATTACAAGCAATGGCAGTAAATCTTGCTAGAGAGGGAGTAGAAATAGTATATAATATCAGAGATACTAATCGAAGAAAAAATTCTGGAGAAAAAGATAGATATCGATTATTGAGTGATCCTTTTAATACCTCATCTCCATTATTTGGAGGGATAGATGCTTATTATGTATTCACAGAGAAAACCACTTCTGCGGGAATACAATACTATACGTTACAGAAAAAAACGACCCTGAATGATAAACAATATGAGAGCATTACACATTTTACGGACCAACAAAAAACTGATTATCTTATAAGTTTCACAGGGTCCGTATACTCAGGAATAACAGAAACAAAAATCTCGGACCTCATGGAAAATGAAGCAAAATTTTACAGAGTACTCAAAGTATACGGAGTGTATAACAAATTAGCCACTTGACCAAACGTGGTATTCGCTTGTTCATCGGCAGGAGATTGTAATAATGCTAATCCGAAAGAACTTCGCTTCTGTGTAAAAGTATTTTATGCATCGACAGTTGCTTGATCAATAGAGCTTTGTTCTATGATTACAAATTTCAGGGAATAGTAATATTTTTTTTCCTTCCTATATCTCCTTTTTATCGTTTTTCTGTTTTGGAAAGAAGAAGGGAATTCCCCCATGGATCTCCCTGCTTAGACTTCCCAGAAGGATTCCATAAACGATGAAGAATATGTAATTTACCATACTATCCTCAAAGACATGTAAAAACAGTCCAATCAACAAGAGTGCTAGAAATCAGATTTGCACCCTTTGAAGGAGAAGAAGTTGGGTTTGTTGAGCTTCCTTGAGTTTTTTATTTTCCAGGGATGTTTTGATGGCATGGTGCACTCCAATAATTTGTAAAAGCATCAGCGCCCAGAGAATAAATCCTAGTGTTCAGATATCAAGCATAATTTGGAAGAAATAGTTTTCTGGTAATAAGCTTCCATTGTGATGAATCGCGGGTCCAGAAGTTCCTAGTCCATATCCTAGAGGAGCATTGATGATTTGTGGGATTGCTCAAAGTTTGCTTGTGAGATGTCAGAGAGTAGACTCTCGCTTCAAGAGAGAGAGAATCCCAAATACTATCACAAGAGCAATCCCTCCTCCTATGAGTAATCTCTTATTTTTCTTCAGAAGAGGAATATTGATAAAGATAAGTACCAAAAATCCCGCTATAAGCACGGATCTTGAGAGCGTCATCCCCATCGCCAGCATCCAGATGATGACTAATAAAACGTTTATCCGTTGCGAGAGTGTCCAGGATTTAATCTTGCGAAGCGATTCTCCAAAAAACAGCAAAATGAGCGGGAAAAATGCTACGAGAAAGTAGCCATAATTATTAGGTCCAGAGAAAAGCCCTTGCCATCTGAGGGTTCCTTCATATCCTGTGAGATAGTAAAGAGGTGGCTTCTCACCAAACTGAAAATCATCCAAAGGTCCATATCCCAAAGAAAAAAAGAAGTCTGGATACAATAATTTCGCGCCTTGCCAGAGGAATCCAAGAATAACAATCATCATCAACCCTCCAGCAATCCATTGAAATACTTTTAGATGTTTGAATGTCTTTTGATAGAAAAACCCTACAGCACTCGCAGAGAGGAGAATAAATGTCCACCAGAATCCGTATTTTAAGCCAATAAAGATATCTCATAAACTGCGCTCATGAAGAAAGTAGGATACTACCACTCAGAATCCACAGACAAATATAAAAAATATCCAACTTCGTTTCCACTTTTTCCAATATTCCTTCCGTTGTTTGTAATTACACAAAAAAATACCAAGGATAAAAAGACACCAAATTCCTTCCCTAATTAACGAAGGAAAAGAATGAGAAAAGAGCTCTAATCCATAGACCGTAATCGTTACAAAAATATGGTACAAAGCACTAAATATTCAAAAAAGAGAAAGAAAACTGAGCATGATCTTTTATTTTGGTAAATAATCGCTCATGACTATGAGGAATTGCCAAGAAAATGCAAGATGAAGGATATCATCCACTTGTTATCGCGAGCAATGCAACTAAATCTTGCAAAGCAGATAACAATCCTTCTTGAGTATCTAAATGCTTATCTCGTACTCAGAATATGCAAACATCCAGGTACAAACACAAGATAATTTCTTGCTTTATATTCAAGGATTTCTACTATTCATAGAGTTTAGCTTTCTAAGCAAAAATGAGACTTTCCGTTATCTTTTGAACGAGAGCAAATGACTATGCTCTTCCTCATCTTCAAAGAATTCTTAGCTGTTTACATCAACAGACTTTTCAAGATTTTCAGAGTATTGTAGTCTGTGATAGAGAGTTTACTGAGAAGAGTTTTGCTCAGTTTTATGAAAGCATGAAATCTTCTCTCCATGCAATAGGACAAGACGCCGTCCTAGAAAAAGTCGAGTTCAAAACAAATATAAATAGTGATTTTCTCCCAAATCACAAGTGAGTAGCGAGTTATGTAAGAAATTTTGCTCTTCAACAAGTGGATACGGAGTTAGTACAGCTCTTCGATGATGATAATGGATTTGATGAAGAGTATCTAAGACAAGCAATACTACACTATGATCACATGAGGCAGCAAACAAGATCAGAAGTTATTATTACCCCAACGCTGGTCTATAGAGACACAAAGCAGATCCAGAATCAGGGATTCTCAAAGTTCTCCTACCGACAATCTCGCCCCATCTTACATCTCTTAGATGCTAAAGAAATAAATACCTCAGAGATTGTTACACCTATTCCTCAAGACGAGATCCAGTCATTTCGCAAGGACTATGCAGAAATTCAAATGTTTAGTGGAAATGGTCTACTCTGAAATGCAGAAGTATTTCGTAGTGTGGGATACGATGAAGAGATCGCGCGAATAGCAGAAGATCTAGATTTCACACTTTCTTTACATGAGAGAGGAGTAAAGCTTTTTGTTTTTGCTGATTTAGAAGTAAGGCACTATGAGAGAGAGAAGACAAAGCTTGAACAAGCCTGGATCTGAAATAAAAAACAAGCCTATCAAAAGGCAAGAAACCGATTCCTTTTTGTCTATAAGCATGGAATCAAAAAAGATAAGCTTGCATTTCGATGTTTTGGATTACCAGGATGTATACTCTGGCTCTCCATTAAAGCATTACTTATATGAAAAAGAAAGGGATTTCCTATTATTGCTGGACTCTTTCAAGGTGCTTGGGAGGGATACAAATTAGTGAGAAAATCATCTACTTCATAACTTCTTTAATTACTTCCTGCATTTTCAAAATCTTTCTTTGATAGGGATAAACTTTGGTTCTCACTCCCATGAAAGAAGCAATCAAAAAAAGATGTAACCTCGTGCTGATCACTCTTTCTGCACCCTTAAGTACCAGCGCAAAAGTCTCAAAATCTCTCTCTCGATCCAGAAGATGTATTACTACACCTTTTTCTAGAACCGTTCTCAATTTATTGATATATTGGAGATCATTATAACTTTTTCTCTTCCCTTTTCCCACAGGAACATAAAAAATCTGATAGCCTTTTCTATAATATTCCTGGATCTCCTGTGCAATCTGAGTCAAAAACTTCTCTCCATTTCTATTGAGATTTATCACAATATAAGGTTGCGTACTGGTAGAGAGAGTACTATAGACTTCTTTGCGTTCTATGATTTTCAAAAAAGAAGAATCAATTTTCTTAATGCTGTTTTTTTTAATTTCTAAAGTGGTAGTTGTATTTTCTAGGCTATGCACCTTATCTCGTGGATAAGCAAAATAACTCGTGTCCATAAAAAAGGAAGTTTGAGGAAATCAAAATTCTTTCACTTCTTCCACAGCCTGGAAATCCCTCAGATAATTATGGTTAGACTGTTTGAGAAGAAGTCTGAGAAGTCGTTTATTTTTCTTCCTTTTGGGGATTTGGATCCCTCCCATGATGATAAGTTCACGCTGAGAGATTCTCTTGAAGCGAGTCTCTCGCCATTTCCTAATAAAGAAAGGAAACATCCCCAGAATCCAATAAGAGTATGCACGAGGGTTTTCTTCAGTCAGAATTTCTCCTCCTCCCAAAATAATACAATCTGCTTCTGCAAAATAATGAAATTCTTTGAACCCCTTTTTTCTTCGATATTTGAGGAAGGATCTAAATCCTTTTGGTATTTCCTTGATAAAAGTAATTTGATCTACATCAATAAACTGACGATAAAATCCTTTGAGCCATTCTGGATCAAAACAGGAAACCGTAATCTGTTTTTTTTGTTTCAATAAAAGCTTGATCGTCCCGAGAAGAATTAATTCATCCCCCATATTTCTATAGGATCGGTTTCCAATGATGAGGACTTTTTCCCCCTTAATATCAAGTTTATTGTCTGTTTTCATAGGACAAGAAAAAATTTGAAAGTCTATTTCTCGCAGATGATGAGATCTCCATTGTAGTCAGCTTTATCATAGAGGGGAAGCACTTCTGTTGTGAATCCAGCGAAAGTTGCCTCTTCTACAATGTCTGCAGTTTCTCTTTTGTATTGTTTGATTTTGAAATTTCTATTCTTTGCACTTCGCTTAAATTCTCTTCTTTGAAAGAAATGTCCGATAAAGAGCTTTCCTCAATCTTTCAAGATACGATAACATTCTGCTAGGAATTCTTCACTTTTCTCAATATGTTCCAGTGTAAAGAAGCAGACCGCTATATCAAAGCTCTCATCATCCAAGGGGAGTTTCTCTTCCAAGTTTGCAACAAGATGCTGAGGTCCTTTTGGATGGTTAAGAAGCATCTCTCTGGAAATATCACAAGCAACATAGGTTGAATGAGGGATAATGCTGAGTTCTTTATACATTCTCCCGTCTCCTGCTCCGAGATCAATAATAGAAAATTCTGACTTCCTTGGAAGGAATTTCAAAAAATTGATATGATAAAAAGTATCGAGATGTTTGTGGTAATCTTTGTATTGTTTTGCTACCAAGTCATATCCCTCCTGTGGTGCAATAATTTCTGTATGTTTGCTATCATAGTTCATAAGAGAGTAGGAAAAGTAAGAGAGGTTTCTATGAACGTTTTAGAAAAACGTCTTTTCACTATCAGCTTTTTTATCTTTTTTGAGTTGTTTCATAATTTTCTCTTCTAATTCTGGATCAGGTTCGGTTAAATATTTACTGAGTTCATTACTCTTTTCAGAAGCTTTCTTGATATGGACATAATATTTACTCAGTTCTGCTACCACATCATTGAGCTCATCATTTTTATCTAAAAGTTCTGCAGTCTTGGATTTAAGAATCTCATTTTGAAGACTAAATTCTTCTAATTCTTCTTGTAAAAATCAAATCTGTTTGTTTGCTTCTTTTAAATGAGATCTGAGTTCGTTTACCGTATCTTTGTATTCATATCTAAGATAAAAAAAGAGATATCCCAATCAGATTCCACCAATTCCTGCCAAAATAAGATAGAGTGTCATCAGAAATGTACAAAAAATTTAAAAACACAAAAGCTTTCCTTTTCATCTGAGAATGTAGTGTTTCCCCTTAGAAAGTCAAAATCTTTTTTAAACAAAAAATCCCAAATGTATGGGATTTTCCGTTTCACATTAGTGAGAAATTATTTAACAGCCTTTTTGAAATCAGTTCCAGCCTTGAAAGTAACAACTTTCATCGCAGGGATTTTGATTTTCTGTGAAGGATTCTGAGGATTAACTCCTTCTCTAGCTTTTCTTTTAGAAGCCTTGAAAGTTCCAAATCCTTGAATTCTTACTTCTCCTTCTTTTTTAACTCCTTCAATCACAGTTTCGATGAAAGCGTTCACCAATTCAGCAGCTAATTTCTTAGAAACTCCAAGTTCTTCTGCTAATTGAGCGATAAGTGTTGTCTTAGTCATTAGTAGATACTAATAAATAAATAAAATGTACCTTGTACAACTTCATAATAGAAGAAATTCACGTAATTTCAAGGGAATTATAGCTTTTTTTACTCTTTTTTATTACTTGGAGAAAGAATGAGAAAGTGAGCTTTAGAACCTATGTTTTATCCGTACTAAAGTCTTACTTTGCTATTCATATATTGACATAATTAAAATTATATATAAAAAAGATGCTATATTTTTTAGCATCTCTTGAAAGAAAATCAATTAGGAAGGCTCATCTTCTAAAAGGCTTTTGAGTTGTTTAATTGCCCTTGAGATTTTTTGTCTAAGGCTCTCTTGTGAGATACGAAGGATTTCGGATATCTCGGCATAGCTCTTTTCCTCAATATATCTTAAAAAAACTATTTCCTTATTGATTTCATCAAGCTTCTGCATGGCTAGTTGGATCTTTTCAAAAGCAAAATCCATTTCCATGAGTTCCATAATATTTTCCTCAGACTCTAGTCCTTCTTCAAAAGGGTTCTCGCTATCTTTTGTTAGACTACTAAAGGAGGCTTCTCCCTTCTTTTTAAAGAAGTCTTTCAGATTATTCTTAAAAATAGACCAAACGTAGCCACTAAAATTCTGACTACTATCATATCTTGTAAATCCATTCCAACATTTTACATAGAAGTCTGCAATAATATCCTGACTATCTTCTGGAGAAATGACATAATGCGCTTTCAGATAACGATAAAAAATATCAACCGTCTGGAGGTAAAATTCATTAAAGGTTGTTTCATCTTGCTCGATTAAGAGCAGTTTAAAGTTGTATTCAAAATCAATAACCATGTTTTAAGTACCAGCAAAAAACTCCTTTGTTCTAGTTAAGTAAACGATATTTCTCTCGATTTGTGACATGTTAATATGTCTTTTGGAGAATAATAGTATGGCTTAAAGGATCCTTAAATGTCTCTGTTTTTACTCCCGCAATACAAGACAAGACTTCTGTAGGGTTCCCTTCCTCATCTCTTTGCATGGGCATAATAGGAGTTGAAGTCTTGGCTTCATCCACGAATTCAGCTCCTTGCTCTACACTACACATACAGATTCCACAGACTCCACCTCCACAGCTTAGGGGAATATCAATTCCATGCATCGCAGCCAATTCCTGAAAATTCTTCCTATCTTCTGCTACAAAAGATCAGAGTTCTGTTCCAGTATTGTCTTTAATGATTACTGTAATCTCCGCCATGTCCATTTCTTGTATAGAAAGTAAAAATCTGATCGCATTTATTTCAATATACTTACTAGTAATTCTTCCGCTTTTTCAAGTTGTTTATCAATTCCGCTATTCGCATAAGCATCCTGATCTCGTTCTACGATTTCATTGGGAGTCATCCCCACTCCGTCAATGTTTACTCCCCGAGGAGAAAACCGTTTCCCAATAGTGTATTTGATATTAGATCCATCAGGGAATTCCTCATAGGTCTGAATACTTCCCTTCCCAAAGGTTTGGGTTCCCACCACAGAAACGCCTCTTTCCTGTAGGGTAAGTGCAATAATCTCTCCAGCAGATGCTGTCAAAAGATCCACCAAGATTACCATAGGAACTTCCGCAAGTTCCCCTCTTCCCTTAGAATAATGTTCTACGGAATCAAAAGCATAATATGCACTCTTCACTACGAGTTCTCCTTGAGGAACGAAATGTCCAAGAATCTTTACGGCCTCTTCCAGAAATCCTCCACTATTTCCTCTCAGATCTAGTAAGATCCCTTCCATTCCCTCTGCATACAGCGCATTAATTTCCTGCAAGAGAAGTTTGGTAGTATTATCGGAGATGAGAGAAAGCTCAATATAGCCAAGTTTCTTGCCTTGATAGTCAATCATCCTACTTCTCACAGAAGGAATACTGATGGTATCTCTCACTACTTCAATCTCAAAAATGTCGTCTTCCCCTTCCTTGGTAATTCTCCAGATTCAGAGGCGTACACTTGTTCCTTTCTCTCCTCTGATTTTCTGTACTGCTTCGGAGGTAGTGAGTGTTTGTGTCCCTCCAGTACCAATCATAATAATTCTATCTAATGGCTGGAGTCCTGCTTCATAGGCAGGTCAGTTTTTTATAACCTCTTGAATCTGAATATAATCTTCTTTTTTTTCAATAACGGCACCAATTCCCTCAATATTTGCGTTATTATTGAGCTCTTCCATAAAGAGGGTATTCTCTTCCGTGCTGAGATAATTAGTATGGGGATCTTGGAGTCCATTTACATATCATTTGATAGCACCTTCCATCATCCCTTCTTTAGCACCAGAAAGCTGCTCTTGATCATAAAATTCTTTTTGTAATATTTGATCAATGACCGAAAATTTTTCATAGGTGGAGAGCTGCCTACTAGTATACTTCCCTAGCGAAAAATAGGGAATGAAAAAAGTAGCGCTCCCTCCCAATAGAATCCCAATGATCAACGCAAAGCCTATCTGTAGGTGATACGTCTTTTTATGTTTTTTCATCTTTTCTCTTAGTACTAAATTAGCTGTTGGTGATATCTTCGTAGATCTCAATAATTTCCCCTTCTTTCACAAAGAGAGCATCCATTCTGATCTCTTCAAATGCTTCTCCCTGATCTTGTAGAAAGGAAACAAGAGATTTTTCCAAAAGTCAGATTTTTTTTAAGCTGATATAATTATCAAGTTCATCAATGTGGTTCACGGTCTTTACTTCAATAGCCACGAGGAGTTTATCTTTTTGCATCAATAAATCAATTTCCCCTCCAGGAATGGTAAAATTCTTTTTGAGGAGTTTGTATCAAAGTCCCTGATAATACCTCTGTACTAGAGCCTCTGATCCATAGCCCATTTGTTTAAGATTCATGGTGAACAGTCAAAAAGTAAAGAAGGGGAAATACAAAGCAAGAAAAGAAAAGAGCGTCACTCAGAATAAAGCGCTACGTCCCGTACGAGTTGATCCCGCAAAAGCGGAGAACTGAAGAGCCTCTATTGCTATGCATTCTTTTTTTTACAAAGATGCTGTCCGCTTCATGAGAACGGTTCGTCATAGTATGCAGAACTAGTATTGCTTCGCAACAACATCCCAGTTGATTAGTTTTCGACATCCTTTCAAATAATCAGCTCTTCTATTCCTATATCCAATATAATAGGAGTGCTCCCAGACATCAATCCCTAGAAGAGGAGTCTTCCCTTGTGAAAGAGGATTCCCAGCGTTGCTGGTATTGAGGATTTCAAGAGATCCATCGGCATTTTTCACTAATCGTGTCCATCCAGAACCAAAGTTATTAAGTCCACTTGTTTCAAATGCCGTTTGAAATGCTTCAAAGCTTCCCCATCTTTGTTCAAGAGCTTCCAGCAAAGCTCCTGAAGGTCTGTTGTCTTCTCTCGGAGATTGAAACTGATTCCAGTAAAGTTCGTGATTAATTGCCTGCGCTGCATTATTATATACAGGTCCTGCTGGAGCAGTTTTTACGATTTCTTCCAAGGATTTTCCCTCAAATTCAGTCCCAGGAACGAGTGCATTTGCTTTATCAATATAGGCTTGCTGGTGTTTATCGTGATGATATTCCAAGGTTTCCTTGTCGAGCACGGGTTCGAGAGCATCATAGCTATAAGGGAGAGGTGATAAGTTGTACATATGTGATGGGTATAAGGTATAAAAGTCCAATAGAGTTTTCTCTATCTATCTTGAGTATAGTAAGAGATTTGAGGAATGCAAGAAAAAACTCTCCGCGAAGAGAGTTTCCTTTTTTGAAGTTCAGAAGTAAT
>JAQUDD010000003.1 GCA_028685875.1 Candidatus Absconditabacteria bacterium | reverse complement strand
CCTCCAACAGAAGAGGAAGAAATGACCCCTCCAACAGAAGAGGAAGAAATGACCCCTCCAACAGAAGAGGAAGAAACAACTCCTCCAACAGAGGAAGAAACCCTTTCAATCGAAGAAGAAATGATAGAAACTTTCGATGTCACTGCTACTCCAGCGACTTGTTTTACAACGACAGAATCAGCAGGAAATATCACTATCACGGATTATCTCATAGGAAATGAGGGCTGTACAACGGCTGTGGTAATTCCTTCAGTCATAGGAGAGAAACCTGTAACGGGCATCTGAAATGACGCATTTAGGTCCAATCGACTGATTTCGGTAACCATCCCAGATTCGGTAACCAGCATCGGGAATTATGCATTTTATTACAGTGAGCTAACTTCAGTAACTATCCCAGATCCAGTAATCAGCATCGGGAATTACGCATTTTATTACAGTCAGCTAACCTCACTAACGCTAGGGACTTGAGTAACGAGCATCTGAGACTATGCATTTTGAAGCAATAAACTGACCTCAGTAACGATTCCGAGTTCAGTAACGAGCATCGGAACTCGTGCATTTTGAAGCAACCAACTGACTTCAGTAACCCTAGGAAGCTGAGTGACCAGCATCGGAATCAGTGCATTTATTCAAAATAAACTGACTTCGGTAACCATTCCAGATTCAGTAACCAGCATTGGAGAGTATGCATTTAGTAATAATCCAGACACAGATGATCCTCAAGCAGTGAAGGGATATAGAGCTGCAGGAACAGCAGGGATTAGCGTAGCAGCAAATGCTAATATTGTAGTCAGAAACGCTACTTCAACAACCTCTCTTTCTGGAGCAGTAGTAGACAAAGAGGGAGATCCTACGAAAGTGCTTGTCCAAGGACAAACGGACAGCGAAGCTCAATTGACGGGAACCTTACTAGATGGAACGAGCTATGCTATCCCTGTAGATGCAGAAGGAAGCTTTAGTTTTGAACTAGCAAAAAAGGAAGTTACCGAAAAAATTACCCTCCTTGCAGAGAGTGAAGGAAAATGGCGATCTGATCGCCTAGTATTGACTATTTCAGCCCTCGAAAGAGATCCAGACAATCAGGATATCCCAGGAGCTTGTTTTGATACCACAGAATCTGGCGGGAAGATTACTATTACGGACTATAGAAGAGAATTATATCCAGAGTGTAATAGTACGGGAATGGTGATTCCTCAAAGCATAGGAGGGAAGCCCGTAACCAGCATCGGAAATTATGCATTTACTTCCAATCAACTGGCCTCAGTAGTAATCCCAAATTCCGTAACGAGTATTGGAGATGGTGCATTTTATGGCAATCAACTGACCTCAGTAACCATCCCGAGCTGAAGCATCGGATATGCTGCATTTGGGAACAACAAACTGACCTCAGTAACACTAGGAACTTGAGTAATCAGCATCGGACAGCAAGCATTTCAAAGCAATGACCAACTAACCTCGATAGCCATTCCGAACTGAAACATCCAAGACCGTGCATTTCAAAGCAACAAACTGATCTCGGTGACGCTAGGAACGGGAGTAACCAGCATCGGACAGCAAGCATTTTATAACAATCAACTAATTTCAGCGACCATCCTGAGTTGAAGTATCGGAGAGCAGGCATTTTATGGAAATCAACTGAGCTCATTAACCTTAGGAACGGGAGTAACCAACATTGGACGTCAAGCATTTTATAACAACGACCAACTGACCTCGGTGACTATCCCGAGTTGAAGCATCTGAGAGCAGGCATTTTATGGAAATCAACTGACCTCAGTAACACTAGGAACTTGAGTAACCAGCATTGGAGAGCTAGCATTTTATGGAAATCAACTGACCTCAGTAACACTAGGAACTTGAGTAACCAGCATTGGAGAGCAGGCATTTTATGGAAATCAACTAATTTCAGCGACCATCCTGAATTGAAGCATCTGAAGGATGGCGTTTGGTAACAACCAACTGAGCTCATTAACCCTAGGAACGGGAGTAACCAGCATTGGAGAGCTAGCATTTCTCAGCAATAAACTGACCTCAGTGACAATCCCAAATTCCGTAACGAGCATCGGAAATTATGCATTTTATAGCAATCAACTGACGTCGGTAACGCTAGGAACGGGAGTAACCAGCATTGGAGAGCAAGCATTTTATAGCAATAAACTGACCTCAGTGACTATCCCAAATTCCGTAACGAGTATTGGAACTGATGCATTTTCTTACAATGAACTTACCTCGGTAACCCTAGGAACGGGAGTAGCCACTATCGGAACAGGGGCATTTAGAGTCAACCAACTAACCTCAGTAATAATGCAGGATTGAGTAACAAGCATCGGACAGGAGGCGTTTCGAAACAACCAACTGAGGTCGCTGACGATACCGGATTCAGTAACGAACATAGGAAATAATGCATTTGCAAATAATCCTCAAGTAGTGAAGGGATATAGAGCCGCAGGAACAGCAGGAATTACCGTAGCAGCTAACGCTAATATTCTCGTAAGAGACTGGACATCAACGACCTCCCTTTCTGGAACAGTAGTAGACAAAGAGGGAGACCCTACGAAAGTACTTATCCAAGGACAAACAGACATCGGAGCTCAATTAACAGGAACTTTGATAGAGGGGGGCACTTATACTATCACTGCAGATGCAGAGGGGAGTTTTAGTTTTGAACTAGCAAAGACAGAAGTTACCGATAAAATCGCTCTTGTTGCCGATAGCGGGGTCGCAGGAAAGCGATGATCCGACACTCTTGTATTGACGATTCCAGCATTGGATTCCGCTAATCAGGAGATACCTACAGCCTGTTTTGTGACAAGTCTCTCTGGTGGAAAAATTACTATTACAGACTATAAAGCAGGAGTATATCCAGAATGTATTGCGGAAGTAGTGATTCCTGAGTCTATAGGAGAGAATCCAGTAACGAGCATCGGAACTAATGCATTTTCTTACAACCAACTAACCTCAGTGATCATTCCCGGTTCCGTGACGAGCATCTGAGATAATGCATTTGAACGTAACCAACTAGCCTCACTAATCCTAGGAACGGGAGTAATCAGCATTGGATATAAAGCATTTTATGACAACCAACTCACTGCAGCGATCATACCGAATTCCGTGACCAGCATCGGAAATTATGCATTTACTTCCAATCAACTGGCCTCAGTAGTAATCCCGAATTCGGTAACAAGTATCGGAACTAATGTATTTTCTTCCAATCAATTGACCTCAATAACGATCCCGAATTCAGTAACGAGCATCGGAAATTATGCATTTATTAACAATCAACTGAACTCAGTGACAATCCCAAATTCTGTAATGAGTATCGGAAATTATGCATTTTCTTCCAATCAACTGACCTCAGCTATAATCCCGAATTGAAGCATCTGAGAGAGGGTATTTGGTAACAATCAACTGACGTCGGTAACGCTAGGAACTGGAGTAACAAGCATCGGAAATTATGCATTTTATAGCAATAAACTGACCTCAGTGACAATCCCAAATTCCGTAACGAGTATCGGAAATAATGCATTTTCTTATAATGAACTGACCTCGGTAACCCTAGGAACCTGAATAACCAGCATTGGGTATAGAACATTTTCTGTGAACAAACTGACCTCAGTAACGATTCCGGATTCTGTAACGAGTATCGAAACTTATGCATTTTTATGGAATCCTTGAGTAGTAAAAGGATATAGAGTCGCGGGAGCTACAGGAATTACCATAGCATCGAATGCTAACATCGTAGTGAAAGCCATGGATACTGCAATTGCAACCTCTCTTATGGGACAAGTGGTAAATAAGCCTCAAGATCCTGTTGTGGCCATCGTCCAAGGAGAAACAGAAAGCTGAGCTCAAATAAAGGGAACTTTACCAGATGAGACTACCTACACGGCTCAAGCCGATGGACAGGGAAAGTTTGCCCTTGAAGTACCCAAAAAAGATGTCCCTGATCAAATTACTCTTGTTGCAGATAGTGGGGAAGGAAAGTGGCGATCAGACCCTCTCACCTTAACGATCCCAGCGATAGGAGAGGAAGCAACTAACGGAAACGAAAATGAAGAAACTCCCTCAAAGACGGGACAGAGTTGAGGGGGAGGAACAATCTTAGTAAAGAAGAATCCTTGTACAGAAGCAAACTGTGCTGAGATTCCGTCATCTTGAGCGGAAGCGAAAGATCCAGAAACTATAGTAGTAGAAGATGATATTAGTAGCTCTCCTTCAAAGGGAGAAATGCAAGAACTCTATACTCGAGCCTATGAAAACGGGCTCACTACGATGCCAAGCCTTGAAGCAGCAAGATTTGATGATGCGATTATCAGAGCTGAATTTGCAAAAGTCATCTCTGTCTATGCAACACAAGTGCTCAATAAAGAAATCCTCGAGAAAGAAGCTTGTAAAGCATTTACGGATATCAAAGAGGTAAATGAAGAATTACAAGGATATATCACTCAAGCATGTAATCTTGGATTGATGGGATACCGTGCTGATTGACTAACGGTTAAGAAGGAGTTTACTCCTTATGGAGAGCTTACCAGAGCAGAAGTAGGGACCATTCTTTCTAGACTCCTTCGAGGAAACACCTATAATGCAGAGAGTGAAGATGCTTGGTATGAAAACCATCTTTTAGCACTCAACAAAGAAAAAATCATAAATGATATCAGCCAACCCTTCATGAAAGAACTGAGGGGAAATGTATTCTTAATGTTGAGGAGAATGTAACAAACCAATCATAGAAAAAAGACACTACACAAATGTGGTGTTTTTTAGTATATTCTTGAACTTGAAAAGGAAAGCTCTTTTGCTAAAAAGAAAAGCAGTTTACTTCACAAGACCTATCCATGACAAAAAGAATTTTAACAGGACTGAAACCAACAGGAGAACAGCTCCATATAGGAAATTATTTCGGAGCAATCAAACCCTTCATTGATCTCACTCATACAGAAAAAGATGCAGAATTTTTTCTTTTTTTAGCAAATATGCACGGATTTACTCAGCTTCACGACCCTAAAACCCTCAAAGAATATAGTCTTACCATACTCAAGCTCTACCTTGCCATAGGAATCAATCCAAACAAAGTCTTTATCTATAATCCAGCAGAAATCCCTGCTCATGCCCAACTCAATCGGGTACTTAGCTGCCTAACGATTATGGGAACCATGGAAAGAATGCACTCCTACAAAGATGCCCTAGCAAAAGGAAAAGCTGGAGAACTTTCCGTGGGGACTTTCAACTACCCTGTCCTGATGGCTGCTGATATCCTCCTCTATGATGCAGATCTCGTCCCTGTAGGACAAGACCAAAAACAACACGTAGAATATGCAAGAGACATAGCAGAAAAATTTAATCGCCAATATGGAGAAACGTTTAAAGTTCCTCATCCCTTAATTAATAGAGAAGTAGCAACCATTACGGGATTAGATGGACGCAAAATGTCTAAATCGTACAACAACTATATTGGACTACTAGACGATGAAAAGACCTTACTCAAAAAGGTAAAGCAAATCGCCACAGACACCAAAACCGTAGAAGAATCAAAAAATCCTGATGAATGTAATGTCTACAAAATTGGAAAACTCTTCCTCACTCCGGAGGAAGATCAAGCACGAAGAAAAAAGTACCTTGCCGGGGGCCTATCCTACAAAGAAGCAAAAGAATATACCTTTGAAAAAATGCGAAACTATCTTGCACCCATCCAAAAAAAATACCATGCTATTAGTGATGAAGAAGTGATACATATGTTAGCAAAAAACACTTCCCACATCCAAGAAATAGCTCAAAAAAAGATCACCGAAGTCTACAAAAAAATAGGATTCACTCTTTCTTAATACCTTAGTTCTTGACCTTACTTATGAAACTTAGCATCATGAATATCCTTATCTGAGTAATCAGTTTTACGCTTGTCACCGCTCTCATTTTTTATGCCTGTCTGAGACGAAGCAAGATTTTTGGACGAAGCGGATCTTACAAACAAGCAGGAATATGTACACTTATTATTTTCTGTATCATAATTATTAGTCTTCTCACAGAGGAGATTAATCGAGCAAATGTAGACATTATAAGTAGTGTTTGAATATGGATAGTTTCCTTCATTGTCTTCAGCACCCCCTTTCTTGCCTTACATCACCTCATCTCTAAACGAGTTACACTTCCTTCTCGATCTATTATCCTTGTAATGGTGATCATCTTCGCTATTTGAGCAATTCAAACCCTAAATACAAAGCTGACCAACATTACCATCTCTAGTCCAAAGATCACTCAGCCTTTGAAAATTTTCTTTGTAACAGATATCCATGTAGACAGCGCATTTCATACGATCCACCTAGAAACCCTCAAAAAAGAAATCAAAAATCAGAATCCTGATCTTGTTCTCATTGGAGGAGATATGCTCGATAACGTGAAGGAAAAATATGTGCTAGCCTATGAAGTACTAAATGACATAGGAGTTCCCATCTACGCAACACTAGGGAATCA
Source organism: Candidatus Absconditabacteria bacterium (assembly GCA_028685875.1). Classification (GTDB taxonomy): domain Bacteria; phylum Patescibacteriota; class Gracilibacteria; order Absconditabacterales; family Absconditicoccaceae; genus UBA3291. The sequence goes on along the minus strand of JAQUDD010000003.1, from coordinate 117,095 downwards.
TGACACCATGGGAGAAGTAAGCATCAGCGAAAAAATCCAAGACATCTCTGAAATTGTCCTTCTCAGAAATGAAAGCATCAACAGCAATGGCATCCAAATAGTAGGAATAGATGATAAAAGTATCTGGGGAGAACAAACTCTTGAGGAAATCCTCTCAGCAAGCGATATCCAAAATGACGGAGAATTTACCATCCTCATCACCCATCAACCTATTTCCCTTTCAAAATTAGTTGACTATCCCATTGATCTTGAGCTCGCTGGACACACGCATAGAGGACAAAATCTCTTCATTATGCCGATTGCAAAATTAGTGAATGAGTATTTCTACGGAAGATATGATGAAGAAGGAAAAACCGCCATTGTCTCACAAGGAATTGGAACACGAGGACTCCCCTTCAGATTAGGAAGTCAAAGTGAAATTATGGTGCTAAATCTCGTCAAAAAATAGGGTTTACTACATGAAAAGAATAATTAAAACAATCAGTAATAGAACAGCTTCATCTAATATTTTTCTCAGCAAAAAATAAAATATGTTCTCTTAATGCTTATCCTTTGGAGAGAAAATAAGGATATTTTAGTTTTTTCTCATTACCGATGACAGACAAAAAAATTAGGATTCTACCAAAAGGACCATATGAAGTCTCTGGAAATATTCCTATCAGACAGGAAATTATGATCAACAATGAAGAAGGGACTCCAATCAAACGAGAAAAAGGAAAAGAATATCCAAGTTGAGAAACAAGCTATCTCTGTCGCTGTGGACATACCAACAATATTCCCTTTTGTGATGGGACACATGGGAAAATAGGATTTGAAGGCACAGAATATGCAGAGAAAAAACAGTATGAGGAAGCAGCAAAACGTTATCTAGGAGAGGAAGTAGACATGCTAGACCAACAAAACCTCTGTGCCATAGCAAGATTTTGTCATTTGGGAAAAGACACACGAAATAGCGTCATCCATCACGAAAACGAAAAAGATACCCAAAATGCTATGCAAAGCGCCAGTAACTGTCCAGCAGGAAGATTAACAATACTCCAAAAAGAAGGAAAAAGTATTGAACCAATATTAGAACCAGAGATCTGACTAATTGAGGATAGGGGAAAAAATTACAAAGGTCCTCTTCGAATTCAGGGAGGAATACCTATAGAGAGCAGTGATGGAGAAGGGTATCCTATAAGAAACAGAGTAACCCTCTGTCGCTGTGGAACATCGCAAAATATGCCTTTCTGTGATGGGAAACATCTAAAATGTGCACATATGGAGGGAATATCCACATAAAAAAAATAAATAGAGACAATAAAAGAAAAAGCTGGATCAATACCAGCTTTTTATTTTTTTCACTCTTTCACTTTTCACCTATCTCTAATGCCTCTCACCTCTCGAAGCAGTTTCCAACATCCAAGGATAATGCTTCTTCAATGCTGGCTCTAACTCATGCGGCTTCAAGATTCCAAACTCAGTAATAATTCCCGTAACAAATCTAGGAGGAATCTGATCAAAAGCAAAATTTATAATTTCTAGACCTTCTGGTTTGTCTGACCAGACTTCTTCTCCCGCCCTCGTCTCAATATGAATATCATCGTGCACATCTAATTTAAGAAGATTCCCCGCAATATAGACGGGAATAGTATTGTCAAATGCTGCTGCTGAGATACTGTAGCTTCCTACCTTATTGATAATACTTCCATCAAGTTTGATTGCATCACATCCAATAATTACCGCATGAATATCTAAGCCAAACGGATCGTCTTTATCCAAAATAAATGGTGCCGATGCGTCTACAATCATCGTAATTTTCATTCCTGCATCAAGAAAATCTTTTGCAGTCTTTCTTCCTTGATAGAGAGGTCTCGTCTCAGTATTATATACCAAAAAATCTTTTCCTCCTGCCTTATTCGCAATAATCGTTTTAATTGCAGAACTACTATGACAATGGGTCAACACACTATCACCATACTTCAGAATTCCTACGCCATTATCAATCGCCTGCTGAGCAGTAGAGATAATCAAATCGAAATAATGCTGAGCCGCCTCCTCTGCCTTCTGGCGAAGGGAAGCAACATCTGCTTCATCACCAAGCGATGCTACCTCACTCGTAATATACGCCATCCCATTAAACATCATCGGCTCCGTGGGTCTTGCCTTCTCAAGCATCTGCATCGCAGGAAAAAGGAATTCTCTCACCTCAACAGCAGTAGAAAATTTTTGCCTCTTAAGTTCTTCAACTAAAATATGAAACGCTGATTTTGCAATATTGGTAGCTCCTTGAATCTTAATCGCTGCAATATCATCCACGATTTGTTGTACTTTTGATAAATCTGCCATAGAAAAACATTTAGAAATAAATAGTATACTCCCATTATATTCAGAATGCTGAATAAATCAAAAAATCTCTTGTATTTATTTTTAAGAATACTATACCTACGGGGCAGGTTTTATTTATCTTATAAAAAAGTACTATGCAAAGCTTATATAAAGGAATTATGACACTCAGCCTTCTTCTTTTATCTACGGGAATCATCACACTAGCACAAGAAGAATCTCCAGAAATTAACGTCGAAAATATCATAACCACTTCAGAAACGCTTGAGGAAGAAACAATAAATACAGAAGCAGACGAAAGAGAAACTATAAATGAGAATAATCAAATAACCATCCCCGATGAAGGAAAAACAAGTGCGGAAGAAATCTGAAAAATTAATGACAATAACTATATCTACTATTATGGAGTATCTTGTTCCTACTGTATCCAGTTAGAAAAATACCTCAGAGAAACAGGGATTGATCAACTCATCACCCTAACAAAAAAAGAAGTGACAATGAACCAAGAAAATGCAAACGAAATGCTTGCGCGGGCAGAACAATTAGGAATACCTCTAGGACAAGTAGGAACCCCTTTCATGATAGTAGAAGAACCTGATGGAAATATCTATGCCCTTATCGGTGGAGGAAGTGACATGTACAATCACTTTGGAATAATCGAACAAGAAATTAGAGAAAAATATCCTAACTTTGATCCTAAAATTGTTACCACAGGAAACAGAACTCCTGTATATATTATTGCGGGAATCGTTGTAATAATCCTGATTGCAATCACACTAAAAGGAGGGACATCTAAACCAAGTACAACGACAAAAAAGAATAAGAAACAGAAATAAATCTTTATTATGTCTACATATTTGATGTCTAAAATCATAAAAGTTGTATTGAGTGCTGTTTTTGTGCTATCTCCCCTAGGAGTTACACTAGCTCAAGAAAATATTGCCCCAATATCTACAGATAGAGCAGTGAGTACGGAAAATGAGGCCATTAATGAGAATCCATCAGCAAATGATGCCTCTCGATGAACGAGAGTAAAATTCTTTGGGGTCATGTTGCCTGCTGCTCTTGCAGACAGCATTAATCCTTGTGCGTTTGCTGTAATGTTGCTACTTCTTACAAGCATTTTGGCAAAAATAAAAAATAGAAAAAAGGCACTCCTCTCTTGATTAATGTTTGCTCTTGCGGTATTCATTACCTACTTCTTACTAGGGATATGAGTACTTAAATTATTAGGAAATGTAGAAAGTCTGTTCTGGCTAAAATGGATTGTGGGAATCGTCGGAATACTCGTCGGACTAGCCAATCTCAAAGACTACTTTCGATACGGAAAAGGATTCGTAATGGAAGTTCCTATGTCTTGGAGACCACTCATGCAAAAGATTATCAAAAAGGTAACCTCTCCCGCTGGAGCATTTGTAGTAGGAATCGTCGTAAGTCTCTTCTTACTTCCCTGTTCTTCTGGTCCTTATTTAACCATACTTGGATATCTTAGCTCAGAAAGTCAAAGTCTCAATCTTCGAGGATATATATATCTCACGGTCTATAATCTAATTTTCATACTTCCTATGGTAATTATTGCAGGATTAATTGGATTTGGATATTCAACTGCTGAAAAAATCTGAGCCTTCAAAAATAAGAATACCAGACTTATTCACCTGATTGTCGGACTCTTGATGCTCGGACTTGGAATCTATGTGATTGGAAGTCTCTACCGACGATAATATATATTTGAAAAGAGCCGTTGGCTCTTTTTCTTAAATAAAGATTGAAACATTAATTAATCTATCTGATAAATAGTTGCGCCTTTTTGATTTTGATACTTGCCTCTGTAAGGATTTTCCGACAAAGAAGAACATTCAAAAATATAAATCTGCACAAACAACATTCACGGATAAATAATTATTGAATGATGAGAATTATTTTTTATTTCCAAGGTGATTTTTCATTTAAATCAAGGATCAATATGACCATCTGTATTGTGAGATTGAATTCATGCTCTAGCTATATTCCCTTTGGTTTCAATAAATCATTGGTATCCATTTGGAATTTCGACAGTCTCTAAAGTAGATCACAAAATAAACTCTCAAGGGGCTAAAGTAAAACCAGAATCAGACATTTGAATTTCTGCAAAATTTATATCAGGATTTTTTAAATCAAGGATCAGGGAAGAATATTTTAACAACCTTTCATCAAGGTGAAGATCAATATGGGTTGATCTAATACTTTCATCACTAGGAAAGGGTGTTATAATAAGTTTCTTTTTTAGTAATAATTCTTTTAGATAAACATCGGTCAAAACCATGTAATTAATAACAAAATATAAAACACAAAAAATATATTTAAAAGGAATATCAATACAATCAAATTATAAATAGGCAAGATCCCTTGCAAAGAGCAACCAAATACCTACTAATCAAATCAGATTTATTCTTTTAGCAAAGGATGGAAACAAATACTCATCTCGATCTTGACACACTCCTAGAATCAGAAAAACAAAAGGAAAACAACGCAAGAGACCAACAAGACATACCAACAATACAGCATGAAGACAGAAAAGAAATAGAGGAACACCTCATCGATAACGCACGAAAAGTGCTAGAAATCCACTATAATCACTACAATCGAATCGACCAAAAAGCTCAACGATTCCTCGCATTTCTGGGTGCAGTAGAAGGATATTTTATCCTTACCTTTGTCTTAGATCGAAAATTTAATACTACAGATGTCAGCTCAATTGTGATGATTATTGCACTACTGGTGGGAATCATTGTGTTAGGAATGTATATTAATATTTTACAAAGTAAACCCTTCTATCATGGACCAAATATCGCACATCAGTGCGATGACTTCCAACCTCACGGAACTATCGAAGAAACACGCAAAGACACACTCGCTACACTAAAAATATCGTATGAAGAAAATGTAAAAATCATTAACAAAAAAGCTCGTGTATTCAAAATGAGTATTCGGGGACTTTGCATCTACTTTATTATTATTGTCTTTTATTTCTGACTCCTAAAAATGAACGAAAACGAAATCCCAAGCGATATATTGGGTATCCCCAACAATGAAGAACTCCTCATCACGGATAACCTAGGAGGAATAACTACCGACGAAAATACCATTGAAGAAGTAGAACAAGGAGCAATCCAAGAAGAACTTGAAGAAGAAAGAGAAGAAGAAAATACAGATGAGTTGACCCCTCTAATAGACACAGACAAGCTAAGTTCTGAAAATATTTGAATCAGTGAAGAAGAAAATAACTAATTTAGTATTACCCCGCATACATGAAAAAAACATACACACTCATTACCTGAGCTTCTAGCGGAATCGGAAAAGAGTTCGCCTACTTTTACGCAGAGAAAAAACACAATCTCTTACTTGTTGCAAGAAGAGAAGAACTTCTCCAAGAAATAAAAGCTGATCTAGAAAACACCCACAAGATTGAAGTAGTCTATTTGATCACTGATGTAAGTACAAGAGAAGGAATTCATACCATTACAAAGTGGATTGACAAACAACAAGCAAACATCAATTTCCTGATCAATAACGCAGGAATTGCTCTCCCAGGAGACATGGGAACGCTCACAGAAGAAGGAATTATCCAAATCATGAACATTAATATGCAAGCCATAGTCCTCCTCTGCAATGCCATTATTCCACAAATGAAAAAAGCAAAAAACGGAAAAATTCTCAATATTGCTTCACTAGCAGCATTCTTCCCTGGAATCCATCACTCTCTGTATTTTGCGACCAAAGCCTTCGTCCTCAATTTTTCTAACGCTCTCCACTACGAAGGAAAACCCTATAATATTCAGGTCTCTGCTGTCTGCCCAGGATTTACAAAAACCGACATTCTCAAAAGTTTTAGTAATACAGGAAAACTAGCAACCCCCAGAGAAGTAGTAGAATACGCTAATTACCTTATCCAGCACAACAAACCCTTCTGAGTACACAAATTTGCCAATAAATATAAAGCCTTTCTAGGGAGATATCTTCCACTTTCTCGAACTGCTAAAATGGTAAGTAAGGAATAATTCATTCCAAACATTACAAGAAGAAAAGAAAAATACACCACAGTCATCGCAAGCAACATATCTCATAAAACTAACATCCCTTCCAAGCAGTCTTCCACTGAATATCTGGATACCTTTTCTGAAATTCAACAGCCGCACTTATATGATAAGTATTCCATTTTCCTCACTCTTTCGCAGCAACAATCGCAGCCAACATACAACGACAAAAGCTTGGATCGACCCTAGTCTTCAAGAGATAAAATACCTCATAGGGATCTCTTTGTAAAAATTCTTCTGGGGTTGTAATTCAGATTTTTATCAAATGATCTGCAATCTTCGGTCAGATATTCACTAATTTAGTAAGAGGAGATTTTGGCATAAGAAACCAGCAAAAAACTAAAACACCAAAAACATAAAAAAAATCTGATCAAACACAATAAAAAAACTCCCCTTGAAAGGGAGTATATAATCTAATTTACCCCATTACTTTCTCATATCCCAGTTGCCCACAAGCACCCTTTGCATCTCTCCCCATCGTATCACGCACCGTCGCAGTAATTCCTCCTCTCTCTAAAATACTCTTAAATTTCCAAATGGTAGCACTCTCCGACTCCAAGAAATCAATCGACGGATGCGGATTATAGGGAATTAAATTCACATGAGCAAGCCTTCCCCTGAGCAACTCCACCAACTCTTTTGCGAGTTCTGGCGTATCCGTAATCCCCTTAATCATAATATATTCATAAAAAATTCTATTGTCCGTCGCCTTCACATAACTATCAATCGTCTTCATCAACATATCCAGAGGAAACGCCTTCGCAATAGGCATAATCTGATTCCTCAAGGTCTGATTAGGCGCATGCAAACTCACCGCTAATTTCACATCAACCTTATCATCAATCAGCTTCTGAATTCCAGCCACAATCCCACACGTAGAAATCGTGACATGCCTACGACCCAATGAAAGTTTATCTTGAGCTAACATTACCTCAATACTCTTAATTACTGCATCATAATTAAGTAGAGGCTCCCCCATCCCCATAAACACCACATTTCTCACAGCCCAAGTTGTTCAATCTTCTTTTTTCCCGAAACGTTTTTTGATATAATGATTAGCGTACAAAATCTGACTAATCATTTCATCTCGTGTGAGATTTCTCGTAAGTCCGAGCTTCCCCGTCACACAAAAAAGACAATTCATCGAGCATCCCACCTGAGAAGAAATACACAGCGTTATACGATTCAGCTTTCTTTTCTGTCCAGAAACCTGATACTTTTCATCCTGTCGATGATACATCAGAATCGCTTCAATAATATACCCATCATGCGTCTTGAAGGCAAATTTCGTCGTGTCGCTCGCCTCAATCATTTCCTCCATCTCGATAGAAAGAGGGGCAAAATCTTGCTCTAATTCAGCTCTCAAATCCTTGGAAAGCGTAGTCATTTCCTCATAAGAAATATTTTGATTTTTAAATAATTCAAAAAAAATCTGCTTCACTTTGAAGGGTTGTAGTTTATGCTGCGCAGCTCGTGCTTGCACTCTCGAAGTATCAAAAAGCACAGGTTTTTGCATAGAAAAAGGAAAATAATAAACAAGACGAAGTATAAAGTTCTCCCCAACATTATCAAGCAACTTTCAGAAGATACTTTACATATTGAAAATATATGAGGAATATGTAATATAAAAAAGATTTATCATTCATTTAAAAATAATAATGGAAAATAGTAATACAGAAAATTCTAGTACGGAGAATAACAACACAGAAAACAATGCTGAAATCATAGGAAATCTAGCTGCAGCCCCAGCGGAAGAACTTCTAGATTTTTTTAGTAATGAAAAAAATATAGAACTCTTTCTCAAAAAAGAAGCAATGAAATGAGGAATTAAAAAAAAGGTTGTAGAAATTCCAGAAAATATTTCAAACAGATTAAAAGACATAGTAAACATTAAAAAAGATATTACTTGGACTCCAGAATTCTTAAAGTTAGTATGTACTAATAAACTCAAACAAACACTAGAAGAAACTACACAAGCACCAGAAAATTATGGAGGGAAAGTGGAAGAATTTATTAATAAACAAACTAGAGAACGAGAGGAGGGTATAATATCCAAAGAGATCATTGAAGATAAGCACTATCTAATACACACCATAGAAGATAATAATAGAAGAAAAGGGAATTCACGAGCAGAAATGTTAAAAGTTATTTTTGGATATTACACAGCAACATTTGAAGAAAAAACAACACAGGAATGAAAAGACATACAAGAAATAAAAACATTACAAAGGGCTTTTACAGCAAAAGGAAAAACAAGAGCTGAAAGAATTCTAATAAATCAAAGATATCTACCACTTAGCCCTGAAGAGTTAGAAAAATATCCAGATATACTCGATGTTATTCTTCATGGAAAGAAACAGAAAGGATACACCTATGATCAAAAAAAGATATTAGTAGCAGAAATCATGAATAATCCTGAAGAATTTAAAAACAAGCTCTTCAATAATAAAGAAAGTATTCCTATCGATTTATGAAAAATTTGGGATGAAATTCTTGAAAGATTCAAAATACTCCTATGCGATCACCGATTAGAATGAGAATTTAAACAAAGGAGTATGAATGCAATTCTAAAAAAAACGGAAAAATATATAAACAACATAAGTGAAAAAGAAAAAAATACCTTTAAAGCAGAATGTAAAAGATGGTTAGAGGCTGAACGATGAGAAAGACATGGAGACAAAGAAGGGAACAAGAGAAGTGAAGAAGAATACTCAAAAAAGGAAGAACATAAAAAGGTAAAAAGACCGGATATCAGAGAAATACTGACAACAACCACAAGTAATGTAAGCGACAAAATAGTTCGTTTCCCATGATCAAAAGAAGGAGAATCTTTCTACAGTAGAATAAAACGTATGCCTTACAAACATGAAGGGAAACACAAACAGAAATATGTAGGAGATTATCTTACCATAGAAATATTTCCCAATAAGGAATCTCTAGCAAATGACCTAGGTAAAAGTATAACAGCCACTGAGAATAGAATAAAGAATATCCAATCAGATATACTACGGATAAATACCCTAAGTAGTAAGATAAAGCAAGCAAAAAAAGATAATGATTGGGACGAGATATTGGATAATCTAGGACAATATTTCAAAGGAAGAACAGATGCCTTTGCTCAAAATATGAATGCAATACTCAAAAATACCTTAGATAAAAAAAACATTCATCTTGGGAATATTGAAGAACAAATCAAATCTGCTCAGCAGAAGGGAGAAGAAAACTTGATAGAAAACACAATTACACTAGCATATCTCAAGGATTTTCAGAGAACAATACTCCATAATCAAGACTGGTAATTTAATAGAATTAATATCCACATCATTTTTCAATAAAAAAACAAGAGAAAACAGAGAGAAAAAGGTGCTTTCTCTTCCTTTTATGAGCAAGAAGAATATCATTAACAGACGAGCGTGTTTTTTTATACTCAAAGGATTTCTCTATGCGACAACAAGGTAAAAAATTTCTGATTATAAATACATTTCTAGTATATATTGCATCCATCTTCTTACAGAATTTCCAAATACTGTTCTCCACTTGGGCTGCAGAAAAAAATATCCCTCATGTAAATATCGTAAGTGTACTAGTTGATGATCAGATTTATGATGCACTTAAAAGTGAGATCCAACGATATGCCACAGAGTATATTCAAAAAGAACTTCCTGAATCAAAAGCTCTCGTCACCCCACTCAACTTAGAAAATATCCAAGCTTCAGATATCCATAAAATGCTTGAAAATATCTACTTTGATGGTCTTGAAGAGGTAAACTCTAGTTTAATCGGATTGGTGCTGATTGGAGATATTCCTCTTCCCGTGATTAATGAAAATAATTATATCTTCCCAAGTATCTATCCCTACGTAGATTTTCTCAACCAAAAATACATCCGAGATGCGCAAGAAGAATACTTTGTCTCAAATAATAATCCTGCAGGTCAAGCAGAAATACGGCATGGACTCATAAATTATGAAAAGAATATTTCAGAGTATCAGCATTTTTTTCAAAAAATAAGAGAATATAAGGCTGATCCTAGTGCTTTTATTGGATCAGGAGTCTGGTATGAAGATTTCGTGGCAAATAAAAATACGTTCTTAGAAGAGAATCTTCAATTCTACCAAAATAAAATCCTCTTTAGTGAAGATATTGGATATCAAAGATTCACCCCATTGATGCTAAAAATCTTTCAATCAGAACAGAATAGGAGAAGCACAGATATCCTAGAAGGATTCAATGAAGCAGCTGTAGCAATGGGTGCAAATGAGAATGTAGTAACTAGCATAGAAGAAAATAGTCTAGAAAACGATGAAGCAATGAGTACTCAAATCGTTGAAAAGAGTATCAAAGAAGGAATGATTATTAATTATACAGATATCTTTTCTACTCAACTAGGAGTAAATATGAGAGATAATGTGTTGGCTGGAGCTAGAAGTATCAAAGAATATACCAACAGTGATGGAGAACAAGATTTGAAAGTAAATGTAGATTCCTCAAGTAGTAAAATTCTGATCAAAGACACAATAAATATCGGAAGCGACAATATTCAAGGACTATTGATAAATTTTAATGAACTCTTGGAAGAAAGTGTTGATAAAAAAATAGCAAAAGAAAACTATGATATGGATATTGTATTACCAGTATCTTATCGAAAAGAAGAATCACAAAAGAAATTAAGTAAATGTATTAAAATGCCAACCTCCTATGAGGTCTATTATTTTGGGAAACATACAAACCTAATAAATAATGCAAAAGAACTAAGTATGTACAGAGGGACCTTTAGAAATTTATCTTCTCTTAGTTGAATAACAGAAAGTGAAATCAACAAAAGCACAAATCCTTCACAAAGTGAACTAGATAACACAAAATGAGAATTCAAATCAGTAGGAGCATCCTATAATATTTTCTCCACACAAGTAGAGGGAAATAGAGGATATAATTTATTAAATGCAGAAGGAGAATATGAAAAATATAACAAAGAAAAACAACATGCCAATTTTAATAAAAAATGTAGCAGTTATCGATTAAAAATATTCTGAAAATGATTTTTTTGTAGACAATATAAAAATGAAGGAATTTGAAAATGTAATCCTAATGACGATGATCAAAGCAATGACGGAGATTGTGAAACTCTTCAACAATTTAGCGAAAGAGTTCGGGGAGGAGCATCCCCTATTAATTTAGACTTTGATAAACTATCAGAAAATGGAACATACATATTAAAAACTTTTGATCCTTTTTCCGCCCGGCAGAACATTTTTGACATAGCAGGAAGCAAAAAAATCACCACAGAAGAGCCATCTGGGAATAGCTATAACGCTTATCTCACATACGGATCCCCAACAGCAACAGTAATAAGTAACAGAAATCAAAGATACACAATAACCCAAGAAAAACCTACAAACCATGATACAAAAATATCAGATCTTGTATTTTTCAATCTAAATAAAAGTATCCTTGAGTGGCAAGTAAAGTGAGATCGCAGCTTATTTGAATTAAACAGTTGAGGAGGAAAATGTGGAAGCACAAAACAAACTTACTCATATAAAATTATTTCCTCTCTTGTAAAAAATGTCAGTACAACAGATATAGAACTCAATGGAATTGATACCACAAAATACGGAGAAAATGCCCCATTAAGAAACTATTACAATCAAATTAATAAAAAAACTGACCAATTATGAGAAGAAATACAGGATATTTTAGAAGAGGAAAGAATAATCTTGTCAGGAATGATAGGAGGAGAGCTCATAATGAACACCATTAGAGAAATTGAAACAGAAGAAATAACAAGAAATCAATCTGGGATTATTATAAGCATACAATCTGGGACCATTGAAAGGATTCAATCAGAAATGGATAAACTTTCTCTCAACATACAAAGTTTAAAAGAATCGTTTCAAGAACAATACTATACTCTTGAAGGAGTAAGTCCACAGGGAATTATAAGTATATTTGAAAGCATTTCTTACATAGAAAGGGAATCCTTACTACAAGGTAAATTAGATTTTCACCCGGATTGGATCAAAAAAATAAGTGAGGATATAGGAACTATTAGAGAAGGATATACAAACAGTGTTAGTACATTCAAAGAAATCATTAGCAAATTTTCTAGGATAATGACTAACCGAGAAACAAGCAAAGAAAGCTGGAGAAAAACTATATCATACGGAGAAACAACATTATATGATGAAATCGGAGAAAAAAACATTGAAGATCTCGACAAAACATTGAATAATTTCAGAAAAATTACTTTTATGGACTATGATGAAAATGATAACCCAATTGGAGAAACAGAACGAGATATAACAGAAAGCGCATTAAATTCAGGAACCTTTTTAGAAGATCTAGAGCAAGGACATAATGAAGAAGATGAAGATGGAATTATCGGAAGAATTCCCTGAGTGAAAGCACGATTAAATTTACTCTTCCAAGAAAATAGTGAGGATGCCCCGATAAAGATAGAATGAATTAATCTTTTGACCCCTGATAGACCTATCGATTCACCAAGATATATAACTTTCCAGGGAGTTTGAGCAAATGAAATCAAATTAATTTATCCTGATATCTATAAAGTAGAAGTATTTAAGGAAAACGATGGAATCCAAAAATTAAAAACTATTGAGGAAATTACAACCGCAATAGAGGAATATCTAAAAAATAAAGTAAGTGAATATAATAAGATGATATCAGAAGAAAGAGGGAAAGCAGTAACTAATCAAACAAGATACAGTGAGTATTATAATATACTCTCTAAGATTGACAAAAAAGCAACACCAACCCTAGAAAGTAACACACGTAGCTACCAATTTTTTAGCTATGAAGATTTCCTAACTGCACTATGAGGAAGCGAACAACTTGAAATAATTGCAGAACTGCTCTACTACCAAAATCTCACAAACACAGAAAAAATCTGATCAGATACCATTAGTGAAGATCTGGATAACATCAAAGAAAGTTTCAATATCAATAATAAAGTATCCTACGTGCTCAACGAATACCTCACAGAAAATAATACAAAACACACCTTAAATATCCCAAGCTATCAAACAAAAGGATACGAAATCTGATTCTTTAATTCTGATGGAGATGACAACATTGAATATAATAGTATAAGTAATACAGCAGATGATAACCTCCAATCTCTACAACAACAAATGAAAGATCTCACAAGAAATGACGAAGGAGACACAGACGATGAAGACCTTGATTTTCAAGAACAATGTGGAGTAGAACCCGATGGAACCGCACTGCTTTTCGATCTATCTGACATGAGTTCTCCTTGGCTAAAAGCCCTTGGGTGCCGATGGAAAAAAACGTTAGAAAGTCCATTCAAAATTACCTTGGATTATTCTGAAAGTTTAGGTCCTGTATTACCTATCTGAGATGCATCACTAAAAGATGCTATCATAGCCTACAATGAACAAGAAGGGAATCCTCTTCAAAAGCGACAAAATGCCATGGAAGAATATGGTGATGATCGAAGTAATATTATCATACAACAAGAAAGAGATAATGCTACAAAAATGGCAGAAGAGGAAAATAGAAGAACAAATGAAAATAATCAAAAAATCAATGAAGCGGAAGGGAATACGAAAATTAGACTACAAGAAATAAAAGACAACGTAAAAACTTCTCTCAGTAGTCTCACCTTTAGTGAAATCAAAACAAATGCAACACTAAGAATCAGTGCATCTAAAGATATTGGAACCCTTAATATGAGTATCTCATGAACAGGAGATGCATGTTTTACTATTGAAGGGAAAAATCTTTGTACTACTCCACGATCTAAAACATTCAATCCAGAAAAAGAATCACAAGCCCTCAATATCACACCAGTAACTAATAAAGCAGGAACCTCACTAATAGTAATCACTTCTTGCTTACCAAATAGCAGCAATTGTATCACAAGAACGCATAAAATCACAAGTATTCCATGACTCGTAACAGAAGTAGAAGTAAGTATGGACAATACTACCCTCATCGCAGGGATCCAATACCCTCTTACTTTTAATGCCTATGATAAAGAGAAAAATCTCGTAGAATGGTCTAACGAAGGATTCACTATCACTGCATCTAGCGGTGTGATTATCGAGAATTGATTAGCAAGAACGTGAATTACTGTCTATGATCTCAAAAAAACAAAACTCTATTATAAAGCAGACAAGGATACAATAAACAACAGCAATATTCAAATTCAGGCGCTCTCCCATAGTGGAGAGATATTGAGCAATCTTACCCAAACCGTAAAACAAGCAAAACCTTCTATCATGATTAATACGCAAACATATCCTTTAACAGAAAATAAAACAACAACAATAACCCTAAAAATCTGAAATACTAATTCAATTTATATTACACAAAATAGTAATAGATATCTTAATCAACAAAAGTTACAAAAAGTTACTCTGCAACTGAAAGACGTAAACAATACCATAACAAATCTCCACACCAATGTAAAGGTGAGAGCAAAAAATAAATTAGTAACTATTGGATCCACAAAAAGCAGTACAACAAATAGCGTGGTAAGAGAATCCTTTTCCACACAATCACTTTTTGAAATGAAAAATGGAGAAGTTAGCTTTTACTTTTATCCCAATACAAGAGCTGGAGAAGATAATATTAGTATTGAAATTAAAGGACTTGATCCTATTCAAATTCCTATCAATATTGTCCCTTCAGATACTCAACTAGTAGAAATTAGTTTTGCTCCAGAAAGTATTAGAATAGACGAGGAAGCTAAGGCAACTCTAACAGTAAAAGACATGCGAGGGAATACGGTTCCCAATGCCACGAGAGTAAAACTCAGTAGTACGGAAAGTCTTAGCTACAATACAGAAAATACAATAATAATTTCTGGGGGGAAGACTGATATTACAGTGAAAGGAATAAAAGGAGGAATCGGATACCTAATAACAGAAATAGAAAATAAAACGGAATCAAAAAATAGCCAATCTCTCCAAATAAAAGAAAGTCTAATTCCTCAGAGCTGATTAAATATTCTCTATCTAAATTATTTCGGAAGTGATCGGTGAAATCAACGAGGATATTTTTCCAATAACGAAAAATATATAGAAAATATAATGAGCCAATCAAATAAAATTATTTCAACAACTACTCAACTTGTCCAAGAGGCTAACATCAAAGAAATTTTACGATGAATTGAGCCGAATTTCCAGATTAAAAATTATAGAAACATAAAAACAATAACAAAAATTGAAAGAGAGCAACTAATGATCAATATAGGAAATATTGCAAAATTAAAGACCCCCCTAGGGCAACTAGAATGGATCCAAACAACCAGTGAAGAATCTATGAATGCGATTTTAAACAGCAGAAGAACTGAAAACAATATCATTTTCTTCATCCCTGCAGAATGAGGATATAAAATAGAAAACGGAATACTCTCTCAAAACAATGAAACGATAGCGGATCTTAAAAACGGTGAACTTGATATCCTACGAAGCAATAGCAGCCTTAATAATGGCTATCAAGTATGGACAATTTCTGCAAACAATATATACTACGGTAGTATAGTATTCCACCTTCCAAAAGCAAACTTCACAATTGAACAGATAGAAAGCTATAGTAGTAGATATACTATTGGAAAAACTTTTTCCCAAGGGTCCACAAATAACCAAAATTTAATAGGAATCTTTGATGCAACAAGTTCTTTCAACATAGACACAAGTTATCTTTCAATCCAAGACAGCAATACTATGAATAATAGTATTGGATTCAGAGGAGACTTCAAAAATATGACTCTCTTTGCTCAAGGAGAAAGAGTGGGAGAAGCAAGTAAAAAATTCTGATCAGAATTATTAATCAATCTCTGAGATCCTCTACTCAAAAAATATGATGAAAATCCGAAAGTATATGATACCAAACTCGATGGAGGAATCGGAGAAGCCGTATTTACTGATACAGAAAATACGATATTCATAACCAAAGTAATCGATTTCAACAATGATGGATTAAAAGATCTTCTGATTGTATATGAAGATGGCCAGGTCAAAATAGCCAAAAATTATGGATCAGAACCAAGCTTCAAAAATCTAGAAAATCTGATATTTATCGCGGAAAATATTGAAGAAGTACATGTAGGAGATATTGATGGGAATCAATATGAAGATATAATTATTCTAACGAAAAATAAAAATCTGAAAGTCTATCCAAATAGATGAGGAACGTTTGATGTAGATGGATACCCCATCTGTCTCAATACAAACGTAGAAATAGAAGAAATCACAGACACACCACAAGATATGTCGGGGATATACCAGATGTTTCTTGAAGATATGGACAAGGATGGAAACCTTGATATCATTACAAATGATAATAAAGGGCTTGTAAAAATCTTTTATGGAGGAGCAACGAAAGGGTATGCTAATTATGTTAGCAAAGAAAAGCATACCTGTGATAATGAATGGTATGAGAGAAGTAATGAAAATACAAAAATAGTAACCCAGTATGGAATAAAATTAAACGAATCGGTGAAAGTAGTAGACAATAGTATGGCTCGCCGAGAAGGACTAATTGCTCCTGAGAATGAAATAGTGGATCCCTACAGTGCTGGAGTAACAGACAATAGTGCAATGCTATCAGCATTAAGTAAAATGGATGCTAATGCAGCAAAAAATATAAATATGGCAGACATTATGGCACAATTAGGAAGCAACAGCTTTGATATCAACCAAATGACAAGTGTAGGAATCGAAACTGCACTAAAGTACCAAGAGCTTAAAATATCTCCAACATTAACGGAAATAAAAGAAAGTTACACATTTATACCTATCAGTTATTTGGATGAAAATGACAACCTGAAAGTATATAAAACTTATACGGATATTAACTGAGGAATTTTACAGAAAGGAGACAAAGTACTTGTAGAAGTATATATTGAAGCGTTAGTAAATACAAAAGCAATATTTGGAGACAAAATCCAAGGTCCATGGGAAATAGAATATAGCACAGAGAATCGACCGAAAAGCCTGAATTTACCAAGAAGTAAATCATTTACATTAATCGGTAAAAATGAAGACTTTAATTATATAATAGATAATCTAGAACTCAGAAGTGGAGAAGTATTTACGTATAGTTATGAATTAGAATATTATAACATACAAACACAAAGCATCAGTATTACTGATATCAACTGAGAAGATTATGCTCCTGAAGATATCAATATCCAAACTGACTGAATATTAGACATAAAATTACAACCTACCAACGGATGTGTGAAATACATTCAAGCATTTGTTAATACCAAAAGAGATAAAAATAGGCAGTATGGAAAAGAAGCAATAAACCTACAAAAACTCATTGATAACCAACTAAAAGAAGCTGAAGAAAATGATCCAGCAAAAGATATGGAACAACAAGCATTAGATGCAATGAGTAATAAAGATGTTAGTGGAATTCCCTGAATAACATCTGAAGGACTAGATCTCAAAAAATTAGTTTCAGAAGGATTTAATGGAGGGATCAATATTGATCTAAACCTTTTTGATAACGAAATAAATAACATCCAAGAAAGTGTAGACAAATTAGCTGAAGCTGCATGTAGAGGATATAGCTTTGGAGGAGATGGAGGAAACTGTGCTGGAATCCCCGTACCTTTTAATCAAGCATTTTTCGCACCTGGTGATTATCACTTATTCTGATGTATAAAATTACCTCTAATTCCTCTAAGTAATGGACTCCCTGTATTCCATTTTCCTGGGACATTACCTACTCCTCTAGGACCAATTCCTTTTCCTCGAGGACTAAAAGGTCCTGGAGATGATTTTGTTCGAGCACCATGAGGGACATATCCCTCTATGATTAGAATTTATGTTGCACCAACACTAACAGCACAAGTGGGAGTAGCAGTATGCCTAGGGCCCTACTCTGTAGGAAAAGCTATCCCATTTCCTCTATCAGAATTAGGAGGAAACTGTATTGTAACCGTTATTAAACCACAATGTGGAGGGAAAACAGACAAAGACAATCCTGAAGAAAGTTATGCACCATGGACTGATGATCTAAGTAATGGGGAAAGCTGCTCCTCCTCTCCTAGTGGAACTGCAAGCACTAAGGAAGGATATAGTCAGTCCCCATTTGAAATGATAATCAACAATATGACTCCTGGAGAAAAAGATGTATACTCCCCTTACTTACCTAGTGGAGAAGGAGGGTTTGGAATTTTTACATTGGAAATGGATACAATACCAAAATATGGAGACTCCAACGTAGAAAGCTCTCTGACTATCAAAGGAGTAAAACTTGAAGGAGGGGGTACTACAAAGAACAGAATCACACAAGGAATCAGTAATGGAATTAGAAAAATTCTGATTGATGGATGGCTTGATCCACAAATCAAATACCTAACAAACAATCTCACAAAAATGAGCCTCTCAATCAAGTGGCCTGATTTTAGTGAATTAACACTACCGAAAGAAAGAACAGATACAGATACCGATAATTTACAAAAAACAACAACTAGTAAAAACATTAATGAAGAAAATACAAAGAACCTAGTAGAAAAATATAAACAATTATCAAGTACAGTAAATACCCTGAACGACAACATTGCAAACCCATTTGAACAAGTAACACAAATTTTCAATGAAAGTAATATCATCAATATCCAAACTAAAAATCTCGCCGTCAAGATACCAATGATTTATAGTGAAGATATCAACAGTTATGGAATATATTTACATCAACGAATAGATAGCAACAGCAAGATAATTAGCGAACGAGAAGGAATAGTACAAAGTATCCTAGGATCCTGTCTCACAGATTATAATCCGGGTAGTAAAGCACTTAGTGAAATAGTTAAAGAAGCAAAAGAGTTTAATTCTCAGTGTGCAAATATCTTATGAGATCCTGAAATAGAAAAACAACTTAACCAATTCATTGACTTCCATGAACGCCAATTTATTAACATGCTAGATAAAATTAATGGAAATATCAGAACACTCGAAGAGTATAAAATGTTCCCATTTGAGCTCTATGAATGGATTCATGTAATAGATAGATACATGGCTGAAATCTCAGCAATTATTAATAATCTTTTGGGCTACTTATCGTATCGAATGATAAGTAATGCAAATAGATTTGCCGGATATATTGATGCAATTATTCTTATAATGAACACCATTAAAACCTATCAAGTTCTTGTAGATTTTTCTATAAACTGGTCCGAGAAATGTTCTAGCTGTACTAATGATACATATGATCAATACGCATGTAAACTCTCACTTCTCTGCCAAAATATAGAATTACCAATCATTCAAATACCAAACTTCAAAATACCAGACCTAATTTTAGATTTTTCAGATTTAAATCTTAACTTTGATATCGTACTACCTGTCTTTCATTTCCAACCGGAAAAAGTAGCTCTCCCAAATCTTCCAAATTTACCAGGAGCTCCAAATCTTCCGAATATAAATATTGATATGTTGAAATTTATTCTTGAAAGCTTTAACATAAATCTGTGAGAGATCCCCGAACTACCTTCTCCACCAGATTTACCAGAGGTTCCGTCGTTCATTCCAAATATTAAACTCGAACTCCCAACCATACCTCCTGCACCAAAAATACCAGCCTTACCAAATCAATTCCAAACAACGTTAAATTTACTAGAAAAAATTGGAAAACTTTATTGTACGATTAAAAATGGGTTTGGACTCATAGGAGAAGGATCTGTAAAAGCAAAAATAGAACAGCTCTCACAAAGAACCTATGAAGTGAAACGATTTGACAATATCGTAGATCTAACCAACATCCAAGCTAAGAAACCAAAACTACAAGGATTTGACTATGAAATCTCTGTACAAACAAACATTCAAATGAAATCAGATCATCTCTTTGCTGTATTGGAAGCAATAACCACAAACATTAACAATATCTCCATCGGCATTACCGATCGGGTAGAAGAAAATCCCGTCAATCGGCTTGAAGAAACTATGAATGAAGGAAAGGAGGCAGCAGAAGATGGGATACAACAGAGTGAAAATCGAGTAAATCAACAAATAGATAGTAAGGAAATAAGCATATACATGAACGATGAATTAGAATATACAGACTATACAACCGCGAAACAAAGATTAGAAGAAGGACTAATGGCATTTAATACCAAAAGTAAAGATGTTGCAACTATTCAATCCACACTACGTAACATTGAAGAACAAATTCATAATCAAAGTACTATCTTAACAAACGAACAAGGAATCATAGCTACCCAACAGGAGATAAGTAACCTAATAAATCAAGAACAAGAAAGAAATAGTCAAATAAAAGAACTATTAAGTTATGACTTTGATGCCTTTTTAGAGATATTAGAAGAAGATTCGGAATTAACCAACAATAAAGAAGAAAAAACGTTAGCATTTAACACACAACTGTTCAATATTGATGAAAAGACAGAAAAAATTCTGAACAACATAGAAAATCCTTACAAGATATTGTTAGATAATAAAGCACCAATTATAGATGGATTCTTAAATGCTATAGAGACCAACAATGCCTCTGATCTCAATATGAGTCATACACAATATTACAATACCAAACAACAATTACAGTCCATGAAAAACCAAATTGCTGGACTTTATCAGAGAATCCTCCCTCAACAACAAACCCAGCTCATTGCAAAAAACACAGATCAACCAACGCAAAAAACACTTACAAGTCAAAGTAATGGAACAAACAGTGCCGAAGGAATACTACAGAGTACTTTTGATCCCGCCTCATATGTAAGCGGAATTTATGTCAAAAGGGATTCTTCTCCAAAGATTAGTAAAGTAGTATACTCCGAGACTAATGCAGAAAACATTGGAAAGAGATATTTCGAACAAGATATTAATAATGATAAAGTGAATGATCTTATCCTACGAGATAATCACAGTGTATATCTTAAATATGGGAACCAAAATACTAACTTCACAACTACTGAAAAATACTATTCAGAGTATTATTTATATAAAATTAATGAAATAAAAGCTGAGCACAGCACAATCAGATTTGATAGAACTACCATCCTAAAAATCTCCGACCAACATCAAGAAGTAAAGAATTTTAAAGTGAATGGTCAAACTTTTGATGATATTTCTCTAGAATGGAAAACAAGCAGAGAACAAGGTGTAGAAGCATATCTTATTAAACTCACCGAAAGAGTAGATCATGCACCGGAAAAACAAGAGAAAATAAATACACAAATCCCAAGAAAATATGTTCTCGTACTCAATAAATATAATACAAATACAGGATTACAAATTGAATTAGAAGGAAAAAAACAAGAAATAGAAAAGTTCATAGATAAAGAAATTGTGGAAATAGTCTATTTTGATCCAATCCAAGAAAATGCAAGTACAAGTATTGAAAAAATTGAAAGAAAGCGACAATACGCAAAAATCGCCACACTCAGTGAAACCAATAATATACTCAAAGTCTCCTCTCCATGGTCTAATCAAGTTGTAGCAGGGAAACAAATCCTAGGAGATAATACAGGACCTGTGGGTATCGCAGAAATTGTGAGAAATACCACTCAAGAAAGCGTCAGTAGTGGAAATGTCTTAGAAGGATATGTAGGAACAACCTATACATTACATATGCACCGAGAAGACAATATTGCACTTGCAACAATGGAAGTAGAACAAAATGGGAAATTAATTCAGAAGAAAGATATCACTACAGCAACGGGAACTATTAGCATTTCAAACCTTTTCTTTACGGGTGCACAAAGTGTCCAGTATATCTTCTATGCAAGTGATCACTATGGGAATAGTAGTCAACAGGAAGTAACACTAAATATCAATGTCCCAGAAATAACAATAACCAACATTAGAAAGGAAGATAGTAGTAGTGAGAATCTGGCAATAATCACAGCAGAACTTTCACAAGACATTGATCAAGGAAATGTTGCTTTCCAGAGACAGAGAAATAATTACCGATTAGATCTTATTGCAAAAGAAAAAGGGGGAGGAAACAAAACAGACAATTATACGTTAGCTCCTAATATCAGCGTAATAGAAGGAAAGTATTATCATTTAGATAATAAGGTCTGACTCTATACAAACGATAATCTCCTCATCGCAGAAATAGATCCTGACACAGGAGAAGTGATTGTTCAGGAAGAATTTAAAGATAAGGTATATCTAAAAATAAATTTTGTAGCTAATGTACCACTACTCCAAGTATATGAAAGGGAAAACAGTAAGCTTCTCTTCAATATTACTCTACCAATAGAAGAATTTCTGCAAGTAGCAGCTCCGGAATATACTATTACCGATGTAAATCATACAAGCCTCGGAATCTTCAATGGAGGGAAAACCGTGCACAAAAATTGAGAAAATATTCTATTTATCTCTCCAACAGGGCAACTCTATTCAGAGAAGGGACTAAGTGGGGAATATAATTTTGATAAAAATAATAATAGCATCATCTACACGCTGAATGAGAGAGGGAATAAGAACACCATCGAAGTCAAACTCAAAGTAAAATCTTTTGAATAATCTAGAGACAAAATTTGCAATCTCCACAAAAAACAACTATAATTGAGAAGCAGCCTTTTACTACCCTAGTCCCAGATGAAGAAATCAATCATTACAAGTCTAAGTATACTAGGAATTTTCTGATTGGGAAGCGTGTGTTTTGCCGATAATAGCCTACCAGGAGACTGCGTACTTGTAACAGAAACCTATGATGAAAAAAATCACTTTGTTCTCGTAGAGAACTTACGAACAAACAATCGTAGCACTATCCAAAATAGAGAAACTATCATCCCAAGTGAAGACCTAAATATTGCATTTCTCAACTTAAGAAAAAATTGTTGTGAACATTCAGAATTTTGAAACAAATACAAAGAGCAATGTGGGAAAGATACTCCCCATTTCAAAAATAATACACCAAAGTCCTATCTCCTATTTAATCACCTCTTAGATGTTATTATGAGAAGATTAGATGGAGATATGTTAGGAATGTATGAAGATGGATCTCTCGATCCAAGGGGAGTAGAACGAAGAGCTTTTATTGAAGAAAAAGCTACTCAAAAAGAGGGAACACTACCACAAGTCATCCAATCTCAATATAATAAATTCTGGAGCAAGGGAGAAAATAAAGTATATGGAATAGTAGAGAATACAAACCTTAATCGAAGAAGTTATGTAGATCTTATAGAAGGAGAACAACTCGAAGTAATGCATAATTATGAAAATCGAAGTCTACGAGAAAGATATAATAATGCATGCAATCTAGCAGGATATCTATATTTCCTCTTTAACCCTATGGATGGATCCAATGGAACTGCAACTAATCCCACTATCAAAGAAATCATTCAATCTGGGAAATGTAAAACACTAATAGAAGAAAGAATTAAAGCAGAAACGAGCTATACACACAATATCATTACAAAGAAATCTGACCAACTCAAGAACGATAATCTAACTATCTATACAAATGTATACCTAAGAGATAGGCTTTGAGAGCTTACTACAAAGCTCAATAGAGTAAATATTCTATGGGGAAGAGTTGAAAAAGCTACTCCAGAATTAACACCCATATGTAACTAAACAATATTTATATCTTCTAAAACCAAAGATGAAACAAATAAGGGGGATTCTCTGAGCTATAATAGGAATATTCCTAATAAATACGGGCATAACAAATGCTCAAGAATTTCATATCATGGAAGAAGTAAACCCAGAAAGAATACCAGAATTAAATATAGTCGTTGATGCAATAGGAGCTACCTGAGGGAAGGTGATGCAAACCTATAGAGAAAAAGCGAATGAATTAAGTTTATCAGAACAAATGGCAACGGGTATTATGAATCGAACAACAATTCTAGACTATATAGTCTATCTTGTAAAATTTCTTTCTCAGATTGGACTACTCATTGGAGCAGTAATGATTATCTACGCTGGATATATTTACGCAACCAATATCTTTGGGGGGAAAGAAAGTAATGCAAATAGCGCAATAAAATATGCACTCATTGGAGTTATTGTAATAACCTTTTCTTATGCAATTATAAGATTCTTTACAGCACTCTTTCTAGGTACATAAAAAGAGTAAGATAAATAAAAAAATCCTCTGGCTATCAAGAGGGTTTTTTATATAAAAAATAGCATGATAAAGAAGACAATAGCATCATCTATCAAAACACTTCTCTCCAATCCAAAACTTATTAGGATTGCCTTTCTTACGACTTTTTGACACACAGTTTACCGCCTCTACTTAATTATTTATTTTCTAAATACTCTACTAATAAGTAGGTATGAATCCTGAGTACAATTTTCTGATGCAATATTCTATATCTTCAATAAAATACAAGAATTTGATATCATAGGACTCATCATCGGATTCATCATTGTAATAGTAATAGGAAACTTTCTCATTTATCCTATTGGAGAGGCCTCAATTGTATATTATATTCAGAATCAAGGGAAGAAAATGGCCTCCGCAATAACTAAAGGTATAAAGAAATTTTTTCTCATGTTTGAGTATAATGGTCTTTGATTTGCATTCTGACTCTATACTATCACAACCATCACATTAAGATTGCTAATGATGGGGATATTAGACAATATCATCTTAAAAATTATTATTATCTTTTGGTTTATTATTGTATTATTTGCCACATTCTTCCGACCATACACAAAATACTATATCTTAATCAAAGACCTAAAAGTATTTGATGCTATCAAGAAAAGTATGTATCTCACAATGCAAAATCCAGGACTTACTATCAAAGGAGTACTCTTTGAAATGCTATTATTTGTAAGATTTATTATCAATGCACTAATTGTGGTAGGAATACCAACCGCATTAATCTATTTAGCAGTATTCTTTAATATTATAGATAATGCACGAGTAGAACAAATTATATGGATTGTAGCAGGGTTAATGCTCCTTCTCGTTGCATATATCAACGCAATCTTAGAAAGTTTCTTCAACCTTTATCGATACAAAATATTTGAGAAAGCTCAAGAGAATGAATAGTTTTTCCCTATGAAACAATTTGACTCAAAATTTCATTTACTTTACTAAGGTCTCCATCCCCAAAAATTACAATATCATACGCATCCATATAAGCCATTTGTTGCTGTTCAATATCTTTATTAAGAAATCAGATTTTTAGAAGATTCTGATAGCTAAACCCCTCTATCATTTGCACATCTCCCAAATTATCACCCAATAAAATAACATTCTTTCTCTCTACAATTTCCTCATAAAAAGGAAAAATTTTCATGACCGTTTCTGACTTATTAAGAGAATGAATAATTGGCTCTTTGAAACCAATAGCCACTCCTGCATCATTTCGAATGAAATCATTCCCTACAATATGAATATTTTCTGAAAGAAGATGATGATTTTCAAAAAACTTTTGGATAGAAAGAATTCCTAATCCCCCAGCCGAAAGAATAACAAGAGGGATTCCGTAAGAAGAAAGTTGATCGAAAAATTTCTGATAGCCTTCCCTAAAAGTCACTATATCTGATTGCATTGCTTGATAAATATGCTTTTTTTGGAGACCTTCATCAACAAACAACTGAAGATGTTTTTCTCGCCACTCCTGCATAGCAGATGTTTTTTCTTCTAAAGGAAGATCAAGCGATCTCTCTATAACAGAATAATGTGCATAATATTCCTGCGCAGCTTTCGTATATTGCTGAGAAAGATAGTTCCCGTTACGAAGAATAGAAATCAAGGATCCCGTATCCTTTCAATCTGTATACGCCTTAGTAAGCGTTTTATCAAAGTCAGCAAGAAGATGAAGCTGACTTGCTCAATCTTGCATCATTGCTTTGATTATAGTATCAGCTTTTGAATTTTTTATTACCTCCATAAAGAAGAGATTGAGAGACTAAAAGATGAAGAAGAAAAAATGCAGGGACAAGGCTAGCCTTGTTCAAAAAATAGGAAGCTCAGGAAAACAGAGAAAAGAAAGTATTATTGTTTCCAACGTCCTAATGTAGGGAAATATTGTTTCATCTGGGATAGAGCTTTCTCCTTTGTAAATTGAGTTCCTGAAGCTCCGTTATATTCATCCAAATATTGAATACAATGCTCAATCATCTGATCCATTGTCACATCCGATGTAAATTGTCCGTCTTTGTAACAATAACAACAATACGTAGTATTAACTGTTCCATCTTGATTAGTGCTAGTAAACTCACTCTTCACCGGCATACCACAACTCTGACAAAATATTTGTTCCATAGATATATAAGCAGTAAATTATAAAAAGATATCTCTAGCTCTCGCTCCATCCTGAGGACCAATAACTCACCTCTCTTCAAGGATATCCATAATTCTTGCAGCTCTAGCAAATCCCACTCAAAGCTTTCTCTGAAGCAAAGTGGCAGAAGCCTTTCTGGTCTCCGCAATCACTTGAATCGCCTGCTCTACGAGATCATCGTCATCTCCCGATCCAGCAAAAGCACCTGATGCAGTTTCAGCTTTAGACTCTAACGCAGCAATAATTTCTGGATTATAGATATCCTCTTCTGTAAGTCCCTGCATATATTTATTCTTTAATGAGGCAACAACCTTCTCAATCTCCTCTGTAGAAACAAAAGGAGCCTGAATTCTAATAGGAAATTTCGTAGAAGGATCCATATACAGCATATCTCCTTTTCCTACTAAATCCTCTGCACCTTTACGCCCAAGAATGGTTCTTGAATCAATCTCAGAAACAACTCAGAATGCCATTCTCGTTGGGATATTTGCTTTAATAAGTCCTGTAATTACATTTACACTTGGTCTCTGTGTCGCCAGGATAAGATGAATTCCTACCGCTCTGGCTTTTGCTGCGAGACGGTTAATACAATTTTCTACCTCCTTTCTATTCGCCGAACTAGACAGCATCATATCAGCCATCTCATCAATAACAAAGACAATACGATACATTGTCTCGGCAGAATTCTTAGCATTATATTCCGTCAAATTTCTCACTCTCTGCTCCTTGAGAATAGTATATCTTCTCTCCATTTCTTGCACCGTTCGTTGGAGAAGCTTAATCGCCTTAGTAGAATCATAGACAATCGGCGCAAGCATATAGGGAAGTCCACTATACATTTCAAGTTCTACTTGCTTAGGATCAACCATCAAAAATTTCAATTCTGAAGGAGAATTTTGAAACATCAGAGAAAGAATAAAGTCATTAATTCCTACTGACTTTCCACTCCCTGTAGCTCCCGCAACAAGCAAATGTGGCATAGATTCAAGAGGTTTGGAAATAATCGCTCCATCAATTCCTTTTCAGAGAGCAAGTCCCGTCTCCGTATCTTTCATTGCTTTTTGAAAATCCACCGAATTAAGCATATCTCCAATTCTCACCATACTCGGTTTCGGATTAGGGATCTGGATCCCTACAGAGTCAGTCCCAGGGATAGGAGCAACAATTCTGAGCGATTTTGACTTGAGGGAAAGCTTAATATCGTTAGCAAGATTTTCAATAGAAGAAATTTTGATTCCTTCTGAAGGTTTAATTTTGATCTGCACAATAGAAGGACCAATATCAAATCCCTCAATCGTCACGGGAATATTAAATTCCATCAATTTCCTTTGAAGGGACTTTGCCTTTTCCATAATAAAATTCTGATCAATACTCGGAGCACTTCAGAGATCAGATTCTAACAACGAATAAGGAAATGTGGGTTTGTCTCACGAGAACTTAATAGCTGGACGAGGTCTCTTTTTTTCTATTTTGTGATCAAGTTTAGTATCAAGTTTCTTTTTAAGCATATCTTTTAGAAGAGAAGCTTGTGCTTCCGAAGGTTTTGAACCAGCACTAGAAAAAGCTGTCCCTGCTGCTTGGGAAATCTTTTTGAGAATATCTGAATCTGAAGTAGTATGAGATTCTCTGGTAATATAAGGTTTTGTACCCGATTTTTGTTCTCTTTTTGCAACAGGTTGCTCATATTTTTCCACATTAATCTTGGGAAGCTTAGGAAGTTTTACGTTAAGCGTATAAAGGAACCAGCCTAACACCAAGAGTGCAAAAATAATGACGATAATCTTAATTGCCATTTCAGAATGCCCAAATATTTGTTCAAGAAGCATATAAATAGGCCAAGAAAAGTACCCTCCATACTGAGAAGAAGCCGCTCGATTAGTAGTTTCTGCAGAAAGAATAGAAAAATTTAAAACCGAAGAAATGACAAACATCATAATAACAAACTGTTTGAGTAGGGTCTTCATCAAATGACCTCTTGCCAAGACCAAAACTCCCATCAAAATACAAAGCCCAAAAAACACTCCTAATCCCATATCCCCAAAGGCAATACTTGCATATTGAGATAAAAATCAAAGTAAGGGAGCCTCAGGAGCAACAAATTTACTAAAAAAGAATAATGCTCATAGAATAATTAGCCCTATCCCCACATTATATTTATTCACTTTAATAGTGGATCTACTTGATCTAGAGCTTGAACGTCTTCTTTTTGCCAAACCAAAAGAATACAAAATAAAAAGATCCAATTCAGGATATGAATTTCTTTTTTTTTTGCAATAAGAAAAAGCCCAACAGAAAAGAAATCTGAAGGACAATCATAGAAAAAAATTAAAACCTAATTAATTCTAAATTCAATAAATGAATCAACGGTCTGCATATCATCAAACTCTAAGGAAAGTTTAACAGAATATATCCCTGCTTCCGTAAAGATTTTACTCATTTCTGTACAATTTCTTCCAGAACACCTCTGAGGAGTTGATCCATCATTAAAATCCCAAACCATAGCATTTGGTAATCCATTAAATTCTGCGAGCAATGCAATGGTATCTCCTACTCTAGCAATCTGTGTAGGGTGGGAAGGAGAACTGAGGTCAAGCTGCACCAGCTGCTTTTTTACTAAAACCTTCTCTCCCAAGACAGTTACCGTATATCATTTTTTGGTAGTAATAGTTACTGTTGGCTGATATTCCCTATTTTCGGTAGTATAATCGTACTTGTAAACATGAACTATTACTGCATTCGTCAGATTTTTTTTAATTTCTCCATCCCCAAAATCCCAAGTAAAATAAATAATCTCATCTCCTTCTACATTGAGTGTAGTTCTAGAAGCATCCAATGTTACCTGTAGAGGTTCATATCCAATAGCAGGTTCAACTAAAAGTTCCCCTACAACTTCTGGTCTTTGCACGACAAACTCTAAACGAATTTCAGTAAATAGATCACGCTGAAGATCCTCCACCTTAATAAGCACCTCATAAAGCCTATTATCTGCAATAGTGAAACTATAGATACTACCTTCATTTAGAATCGCTTTTCCATCCACAAACACATTTTTCTGGGTGGTTGAACTACTAGGACTAATACTATCTATATCGATATTGATAGCTTGAGGAATTTTAGTTAGTACTACACGATTATCTAGATATTCTGTAGGAGGGATGAGTATAAAACCTGTCCCTCCTGGAGGCCTTTGATAAATAGAATATTGCACATCAATAATCTCTTGTTGAAGTTGGAGAATCTCGGATTCACACTGTCCTCTCTTTCAATCAATCGTAACAAAATCAAGGACCACAGCATAATTTCCCCTTTCTGGAAACGTATAATTCAAATCCTTATTGTTCTGTCTAAGAGTTTCTAATGTCTTACTAGTGGTAGTATCAATAATTGAATAGCTATATGCAGAAATTGATGCCTCCGAACCATCCAAGAAGTCTGTCTGGATTTTATATCTTGATTTTTCAAAGTGCCCAAAAGTGATATCACAAATCGGAACATCTGATTGCTCTACTCTAATAGGGAATTGATAAACAAAGTCAGAAAGTTCAGGAAATTTCACCGTCGGATAATAGACCTTTGGCGTTTTATAAGTATACAAGAAAGAAGTCTGATTTTCTCTATCATAGCTATTATCTCCATCCATATCCCAAAGAACTTGATAAGTTTTAAGTCCAAAGTCTCTAAAGATATTGCTCGTATCGACAGAAATCTTTGCAGGAGCTTTTCCCAAGAAAAACTCTGCTCCTGAAGCAACAATTCTTGTATTTTGTTTCGTATTTTGTGCAGACGCAGTAGTGATAACAATCTCTGAAAGGAAATCTAAAGTCCCTACACCTAATGTGGTTGAAGTTCTCTCATTATTAAGTTCGTTGAAATAATCAATACTAAGAGAAACTTGATAAGAACCTTTCTGATCATAGAGACATCTTCCCATAAATTTTCCAGTCTGATTATTATAGCTCAAAGTCTGGTTTTGCTTATTCCCACAAATAAGGTTTACCTGCTGAATCGTTACTTGTCCAAGATTTTTGGTAGCATAACTAAGCAATGCTTCTGTCTGTAAGGAATAAGAAAACTCTGAAGGAGCTATTAGAGGAATCTGTCCTTGATAGTATATTTCATTATCTCCTTTCCCAACCCAATACGGAGCAACAATCGCTGTTGAACTAATAACGGGAGCTGTTTCAATTTGTGAAACTTTTGAAAACACAAAGCCCATGAGTCCTCCTCCTACTCACAGTAGCAAAATTCCCCCCAACAAAGCTAAAATATATTTCGTCTTTGACTGATTTTTCACGGTAATCAACCTATAAATATTACTCAGTGTTACTCCAAGTCAAAGAAGGATAATCACTCCAAAGAAAAGCCCTGTAAACACAGAAATTAGTGTTTTAGCAGTTGCTGCAGTCACTCCTACCCCATTGAGCGCATTAGGATTCTGGATTAAGAAATAAATCCCTGCTCACAATGCAATGGTAAGAATCACAAAAAACACTCCACATCCAATAGCAAGTTTTTTGAAAGAAAAATTATTTTTAGCTCCCTGTTTCACTTCAGTGGGTTTATTAACCTGTACTTGTTTATATCCAAGTGCATCGAGTTGTTGTTTCCCTTGGAGAAAAGCCGAATTAAGCTGATCTAATTTCGCTTTAATCTCAGCAGTCTTTCCAGGTTCCTGATTAGGATTCTGCTGAAGAAAAGTAACAATCTGATTATATTGCTGTTGAAGCTGCTGTTGTTGCAACAAAAGTTGCTGAATCTGCATCGCGGCACTTGGCTGCTGAGGAGCTGTTTGAGCTGCCTGATTTTGTTGTGCGGAATCTTGTGTGGGAAGTGTGTTCATTATTTTGTTAAGATACAAGAATAAATAATCCTTAGTATCAAGTATATGCAGAGTTTTTCTATTTGCAAGAAGCAAGAAATATTAAAACAAAAATCATGTTGACTTAACGATATAAATATATAAAAGAGTGACAGAGCGTTTTAACAAAACCGCTTTTTCATAATTATGGACAAGAGGCGTTGTGAAACGAATCTTGTCCATTTTCCAAATTTAAGCTTCACTTAAGCAATTTCACTATCTTCACTTAAGATTGAGTTTAGTAAACCATTTCACTATACTTCTAAGCACAGAATACCATTTAGCCTACAGGGAAATTCATCATGCCACAACTCCTCACAGGAACCCAACTCGCTCAAAATATAAAACTCCTCCTCTCTCAAAAAAGAAAGGAAATTTTTAAAGACAAGAAAGTATATCTTGCTATTATTTTTGTTGGAGAAAATAATCCTTCTCAAGTATACGTAAAAAATAAACAACAATATGCTAGAGATATCTGATTAGAAGCTATTGTTTTTTGACAAGGGGGACAAGAAATAAAAGCAGATTTTTTGTATCTTTCTCCTCTTCTGGAAACAAAATATAGCACAAAAGAAGAAATTCTTTCTCTCATAAAAACACTAAACGCTGATAAAAATTGTATGGGAATTATCTGCCAACTTCCACTTACGGAAGCACTACAGGATGCAAAAGATGTACTCTGTACTGCGATATCCCCTCTCAAAGATGTAGATGGACTCTGAGGGATATTGAACGGTTGGAATCTACAAGATATTATCACCTTTCAACCAGCGACAGCAAAAGCAATACTCGACTTACGAGACTATCATCAGCTTGGATCTCGAAAAGGAAGAAAAATAGCCATCATTGGAATGGGAAACCTGATTGGGAAACCACTCGCCATCGAAGCAGTAAAAAGAGGTGCAATCGTACAAACCTTCACTGTAGAAGATAAAAAAGCCCTAATTGCTGAGAAATGTAGAGAATGTGAAATCATTATTTCTTGCACAGGAGCAATACATCTTGTAGACGCAAGTTTTATCAATAAACAAAAAGATCAGATCATTATTGATGCAGGATATGGATTCCTCAATGGTAAAGCCACAGGAGATGTAAATTTTGAAGAAGTGGCTCCTCTAGTAAAAGCAATTACTCCCGTCCCAGGAGGAATCGGACCATTGACCGTCGCCAGCCTTTTTGGTAATATTTTTATCCTCCAAGAACAAAAAGACCTCATCCAAACACTTTGAAATACTTTACTCTAAAAAAATAATGAAGATTATATCTATTTCACATCATTGTGAAGAACAAAGCAATCTAGAAAAGAAGAAATATAGTAAAATATCTAAATTCCTTGCTCTACTTGGGATAACCTTTGCCGTTGTGTTTTTTCTTCCCACATTCTCACATGCTCGATCCTACCCTATTCAAGAAATAACACTCAGCAATTGCACGGAAGATTGTACACTTAATCTGCCCATTATCAACAATGCTGACTACTTCAGCTATAGAAATAACAGCCTCTACCGCAGAATATACAGCATGCTCCGAATAGCCACCTATTACGAAAATCGAGATGTAGGAATGGGTTCTCATCAAGGGATTGACATCGCAACTGCTATAGGGACTCCTGTCTATAGCAGCCATTCTGGCGAGGTTATTGTAGCTCAATACCAAGGCGATCGAGGGAATGTCATCACAATTAAACATGAATGGAAGGGGAAATACATCTACACCACCTATGCACATCTAAGTGAAACTCTTGTCGAAGTAGGAGATATCGTAGAAGAAGGACAAGAAATAGGAAAAGTCTGATCAACAGGAAATTCAACAGGTCCCCATCTCCACTTTCAAATTGAAACCAATCAAGATGGTAATCATCCCTATTTTCCTCGCTGATGTAAGGGAACTATTGATGAAATCGTAAATGAAGGAAACTGTGTACAAGAAGCAAAAAATAATACGCTAGATCCCATCTATTTCTTAGAAGTAACTAGCAAACAAAGTACAACAAACGAACAACCCTCACAAAGTATCTATATCAGTAAATACGATATTACCCTAGAAGGATTTTTAGGAGGATTTATGCAACTTTGAGAAACCAAACAAATCACCTTCTCAAAAAATAATTCTGGATCCTTCCTCACAGATCCCATTACAGTACAGGTAAATGAAAACTACCTTTCCGCTACTCCAGGTAAAATCCAAGTATTAGAAGGTGAAAGAAGCGTATTTTTACAAACCACAGGAAGTACAGGATTAGCTCTGGTAGAAATCAAATATGGAAATCAAAGAATAAGTTATTTCCCTATTCTCATTAGCGATACGGAACAAATTAACAAACGAAAAAAAAATACAAAGATAATACAAGCTCTGTATGCTCTGGGAATTAACATATAATACCTTCTATTTACTCCAAGATTCTTGTCGTGTCCCAAGCTCTCCATTCTCCAGATTTCGCAGTCAAATCTAACTCAGAATTTGCCAAAGCATTCCCCGCATAAAGATTAGCAAGGTAATTATACTTATTTTTGAGTAAATCGTTACTCTTCGCCCAAGATCTAAAGACATCATTATGATTGAGATAGAGATTATGACACTCTGCAAAATCTTCAAACGGATTTGTCATTCCATATCCACTACAAAAATCTTTTCTGGAAAGTCCGCTTTTTCTAATCTTCTCTGATTGTCGAGAATATCTGTAAAATTCCAAAGAGGGATCATCTACAGAAAATACCACTTTCCCAAATTCTGTAAAAAACTCATTTTTTTTCACACTCTTTCCTTGCAAAGATCCTAAATCCACAATATGTCACATTTCGTGGGTCAACACTTGAAAATACTCATTAGCATATTTCATGGACCCCAAATTCAACGTTAATTTATATCGACCAGCACTTCCTCTTCTGTCCGACTTAAAACTATTCACAATAAACTGCTTTAAAACCTCCCTAACAGTACTCCCTCTAATTGCATACTCATCCACTTCATTTACCAAGAACTGAAATTGCTCAAAATAACTATATTTCTCCTCATCAGAAAAAGTCCCATTAAATTCAGCTTTCTCACAGAGCTCAGTATCTGCAGTACAAGATTGTTCAAAAAGAGATAATACCTCAGCAGAAGACTGAGAAGAGGAATTCCAGGCAGCATCTAATTCTGGATCATTCAAGATCAAAAGAATTTGAGCCAAAATCTCATCAAATTTATCTGCAGAAGGATGTTCAGTATCTTCTATAGCTAAGTAATCTATTTGCACAATACCTTCCTGCTCTCCTACGTTTTCAATCTTCCGCATCAAAAACAAAAAGGTAATCACCATCACTCCAATGACTTTCCAAATATCATATTGATGCTTAATCAGAAACATTTTTAGCTGCATACCATAACACATCATCTAAAATTAAGTTTGCCTGTGCTCCTCTCACATTCCAAATAATCGTCTCATCAAAGACTAATCCTTGAGCGTAACACATCATAAGGAAATTATACCCACCAACGATAATTTTTGCAAGTTTTTTCTTAGCTTTAAAGATATTTTTTCCTGCACCTCCTGTAATATTCTCTGCCAAAAGCTCAAAATCACTCAGATTTTTCATTTTTTGGAGTTGTTCAAAAATAGCTCTCGACTCCTCTTTCACCGTAGAAATAATAAAAATTGCACTTCCTCCCACCTCAATCGTAGCAGAAATCTTCGCTTCTAATGCTGTAGCCGTCTGTGCTCTCATCAGAATCCCCCTCTGAGGATCTGGAATATCCACAAGTTTTGGATAAGCCTGTTCATGATTTGATGCAAAAAGAATATGATTATTCTTGAAGATTTCTCTAAACTCATCTCGGTTAGTAAATTTGGTATCTTCGGAAAAAAGAAAATAGAAATCTGATTGTGCCCAAAGTTTACGCTGCACTTTTGCTACAGTATCACAAATAGAAAGAAAATGTTCTATCTGCTTTCGTAACGTGGTAAAATCTTGAGGAGAGAGCACCTCAGAAAGTGGTTGTTCAAAATCCTTCAGCTTGGGAATAAGAGTATTTGTCTGGTGAAAATCAAGGCTTCCAATAATGGGGTTGATAGAACAAAAATCTTCTGCACGACCAATAAACAGCTTCTTAGTCTCCGTCCAAAGAATCCCAATAAACATGGTAAAGAAAGTGTCAAATTCTTGCAGAATAGTTATTCCCTTTATCTGTCATTCTGAACGCAGTGAAGAATCTCTGTCTACAAAGGATTCCTCACTTCATAAGTCCCCGGATATACTCTGCAAATTTTCCCACTTCATAAGAGAGAGATTTTGAAACTCATCAAGCAACCCATATTTATAGACCAACATATCAATAAAATTCTGAATATAATACAAATCACAGCTACGAGAAAGATATGCATTATAATTACGATACCACCACTCTAAATCAAAGAATACAATATCAAAATCCGCATACACATGAGCCTCTTTTTCAAGAATAGAATACAGTCCATGATGCGTTGTTAACACAATCGGGTATTTTACAATTTGTCTTTCATCTTTGATGAAATTATACACCATATAGTCTCCCTTACTATTCAGATCCAGTACTCCATATCCTAAATACAAATGTGAACAATATTTGAGAACAAAATACAGTTCAAACTGATTAAATACCTCTTTATTTAGAAATTCCATAAAAAGCGTAGGAGAAATAGTTTGTTCTTCTCTGGCAAATCCAATATTTTTAATACCCACCTGATTAAGAATATTTTTAGCAATATCAAGCTTTGGCTTCGTCGCGAAGACCAACATAGTCTTTTTATTTGCTAACAACGAAATCAGAAGATCTTTAAGATCAGTATTCCCAATATAGTATCTCTCTCCACTAGGGAATTGCTCTACATCAATCTCATAAGGAAATGAAGTAATTGAAGTATTCTGAGGAGCAACTTTTTTCAAAGGAGGAAGCGAAATCTTCCCAATACCTAAGGAACGAGAATTAGTTTGCGGAAAGATACGAGCTAATAAAGCATCTGATTTTTGGATACATTCTGCTAAAACAGGATATTCCTTTGCTAATCTTTGTGAATAATCAAACAAATAACAAAAAAGTGCAAGCGTCCCCTTCGTATCATAATACGCATCATGAAAGGAAGATTCCTGCTCCATCCCTTCTTCATCTACAGAAAATCAGAGTCAGAAGTTCGTCTTCCATTCAAGGAATAAGGGCTTGCTTTCTAAATGCTGAAGTAATATTTCAAGAGCAAAACTTGGTGGATAAGGGATCAATGCCTGAGCAAATTGAAAGGTATCAAATACTGCATGATAACTGAGCGAAGGAAGGAACCTCTCCAAAAAGTTGACATCAAATTGCACATTATGTCAGATAATGATCGTCTTCTCATCAAAAAAATGAGAAATCTGAGGAAGAATCTCTTCTATACTCGGAGCAAACACCAACTGCGCCACCTCAATTTTGGTAATAAACTGCACAATATTTTTGAGTTCTTTAATATCTTTTTCAGGTTTAATAAACGATTGAAATTCATCAATAACTTCTCCTTGAACATTGATCTCAACAATCCCAATCTGAATCGGAACATCCTTATAAAGATCAAGCCCCGTGGTCTCAAAATCAATCCCAATATATCTATAATCAGTATGTAACATCATCTCCTTTAAGGGAGTAAAACAGACTACTTTTACTGGTTAAAGGAAGAAATGCAAGAAAGAAAAAAATCTAATTGAATCCAAAATCTCGTAGCTAATTCTCCATCAGCCAAGGAATAAAATCCGAATTAATAAGCTCAGATGGAGTTTTTGGGATGTTCACTCCTAGTTCCTCTAATACATCATATAGTGCATATTTCTCAGATTCCAAAAAAGCTATATCTGTAAAAAGATCATGTAAAGAAAGAGTTGAAGGGCAATCATCCGTTACATGAGATAAAACTTTCTGAAGATCTTTTTTCTGAGAAAGCTGCTGGAGAACTTTCTTCAATTCAAGCCTAACACAATTAATTTGCTGCTCAGCAGAAAGAGTAGAAGTCTCTCTAGTGAAAGAGGATAGTGGAGAAGGGAATTCCATATTTATTATCTATTAGCATAAATAAACAAACATCATATTAGTAATATAATATATAATGTCAATATATAAAAAGAAAAATAACAAAAATTATAAGATTATTTCAACTGATTCCTGAGCTCATCAGCCACTTCTTGAGGATTCACCTTTCCTCAAGTTCTTTTCATCACCTGCCCAACAAAAAATCCAAGTACCCCTTCTTTCCCGCCTTTATACTCTGCCACAATCGCAGGATTTATTTCCAATACTTCTTTTACAATATTCACCAATGCAGCTCCTTCCATTACAGGAGCATCAAATCCCTTTGCCTTCACAATTTCTGCTGCCGAACTTCCACTCTGGAGCACTTCTTCAAAAACAATTTTCAGTTGATTATCTACCAGCTTTTTTGCTTGTTCAATCTTTAAGAATCCATCAAACAGTGAACTAAATCTTTCCAAGAAATCTTCCAGCCCATCGCATTGTTGCAAAAATGTAGTCTTCTGAGCCAATAGTTCTTCTGGTGAACTCTTCAGCTTTTTTGCTTCCTCTGCGACATTTTTCCTCAACGAAATTTCATCTCCCTGCACATAATCCAGTGCCCATTTCATCGGTCCCACCATCCACTTTGCAACAGTTTTAGGATCAAAACCTTCATCTACTTTCGCAAAAAAGAACTCAAAAAGCTGTTTATCCAGCAAAAGTGCATTAATATATTCTTTGTGAAATCAGAATTCCTCTTTACATTGTTTAATCCAGTCAAAAGGACGCAATATTTCCGGATCCCCCTGTTCATTCCACTCGCTTCCCCCTTTCATAAAGGGGGTAATATCCAACACGGGCATATCAGGTTCTGGAAAATAACGATAATCAATAGCACTCTCCTTACTTCTCATTGAAAACGAAGTCCCTTCAGCGTCAACCCACCTTCTTGTCTCTTGATCCACTCTTCCTCAGCCTTCCAAAAGTTCCTTTTGTCTCTGATATTCTCCCTCAATAGCTCTCTTCATCGCACTAAAAGTGTTAATATTTTTGAGCTCTACTCTAGTTCCTAAAGGATCATCCAAAGTTTTTCTAATCGAAATATTCACATCTACCCTCATCTGTCCTTTCTCCAAATCAGCATCACCAAGATTATTCCACTTCGCAATCCTCTGAATCTCTCTAGCATATTCTACTGCCTCTTCTGCACTAGTAAAATCCGGATCTGTTACAATCTCTAATAGCGGAGTTCCCGCACGATCAAAATCAATCAGACTCTTCCCTTCACTATGGATCATTTTTGCAGTATCACATTCGAGATGCGCCTCCGAAATCCCCACTGTCTTTTCCTCCTCATAATCATTGATAAAATAAGAAAGCTGACCTTTGGTAATGATCGGATGATAAAACTGCGTAATCTGAAATCCCATAGGAAGATCCGGATAAAAATAGTTTTTTCTATCAAAGCTACTCACCTCATTTACCCTAGCATTCAGAGCCCTTCCAAAGATAATGGTCTTTTCGACAACCTCTTTATTAAGCAGAGGAAGTGCACCAGGTTGCCCTGTACAGACAGGACAGATATGCTGATTCGCTTCACTATCAAAATTCTGCTCATTTTTACATTGACAAAATATTTTTGCTTTGCTGTTGAGTTTTAAGTGTATCTCAAGCCCGATAGTTACAAACATAAATGAAAGAAAAAAGAAAATTAAAAATTAATATACTAATTCATAATGATTACTATTCATAATGATTATTATCATTACAAAGAAACAAGAACCAAAAGTCTTTTCTGCATAGAAACGAAGAAAAAAATAAAACTCGGGTCTAGAATAATCTTTTGAGCTGCTTTTTCAATTCTTTATCAAAAAACAAGACTTATTCCAACAAGGACAACAAAGAAAGAACAAAGGAAAACAAAAAATAGCAAAATAAAAAAATGACCCTTTTTTTTGAGAGAAATGAGATAAAAAGCCAAAGATAAAAAAAGTCTGATTTCCCCTTGAAAATAGGAATTAGTTTTATATACATAGCTGCACCTATGGAGTTAATAGCTATTCCGGGGTAACTTTGGAGTAAAGTCCCACAATACTGCAGGATTAACCAATAGTGCCGTGGATTCACTACTTACTAAGACATTCCGGGGTAGCTCAGCGGTAGAGCAGTTGGCTGTTAACCAATTGGCCGTGGGTTCGAACCCCACCCCCGGAGAGTGATTCTATTTTATTATCAGGAGTTTGATCATGCCTATCACAAAATCAGCAAAAAAAGCCATGAACAGGTCTCAGAAACTTGAAGCAAGAAATAAGGACTTCAAAATAAAGATGAAAATGGCAATGAAGAAATTCACAAAATCTATCGAAAAAGGAGAATCAGTGACTCTAGAGCAATTGAGCCACATCTTCAAAAGAATAGATAAATGCTTAAAAGTCGGAATCTTGAAACCTAGAAACGCGGCAAGAAAAAAAGCAAGAATGTCAAAAATGTTCCACGCTGCTCAATCGAAATAATCAACCACCCTTTTGGGTGCTATGCCAGCTTAGCTCAATTGGCAGAGCAACCGCCTTGTAAGCGGTAGGTTGTCGGTTCGATTCCGACAGCTGGCTAATTAAATGGTCTCAGTGAATAGAAAAATGGCAATGGGGTGGTAGTTCAGCTGGTTAGAACGCCTGCCTGTCACGCAGGAGGTCGAGGGTTCGAGTCCCTTCCATCCCGCCATTTCTAGAGTTGAGATTCTTTGTGGTCCTATCGTCTAGTGGTTAGGACAGGAGACTTTCAATCTTCTAACGGGGGTTCGATTCCCCCTAGGACCGCCATTCTTTTTCATGGGTGATTAGCTCAGTTGGCTAGAGCATCTGCCTTACAAGCAGGGGGTCATAGGTTCGAGTCCTATATCACCCACCATTAAAAGAATTGCTAACCTTTTTCATGGGTGTGTAGCTCAGGGGTTAGAGCAGTCGGCTCATAACCGATTGGTCGTTGGTTCGAAACCAACCACGCCCAGTTTAGCAGCACAATGAAAAAGTTCTCCTAGAATCCCTCTGGGGATTATTTTTTTTAGCAAAATCTTCCAAATCTGACTAAAAATCAGCTTTCTAATAAAAAAGATTTGATTTTCTTCCGAATATTACTACTTATACGGGTAAGATACTATTTTCTTCAGTATTTTTATCCTCTAATGTATTAGAATCATGGATTTGAATAAGGTCATGCTGATTGGAAGATCGACCAACAATCTAGAAGTAAAAACGATTGAAAGCACAGGAACTCCTGTAGTAAATTTCACGGTCGCTACCAACAGAAAGTACAAAAATAAAGACGGGAATATGATGGAAGACGCCGAATATCATAGATGTGTAGCTTATGGGAAAGGAGCAGAAGTATTAGGGAAATACCTCGTAAAAGGGAAAAGAGTTTATGTAGAAGGGAGACTTAGAACAAGAAAATGGCAAAACAGTGAAGGAGCAGAGAAATTCTCTACAGAAATTATCGTGGACAGCTTTATCTTTTTAGATACAAAGGGGGATTCAGAAACTTTTGAAACAGAAAGCTTGGAGAATATTGATGAAGAGATGCCTTTCTAAATAATCAAAATAAATCCCTATCCCCTCCCAAAGGAGACAAGAATCTCCTCTCTTTTTATTAGAATAATAATCGAAACGATAGATGAGTACATGGAAAACTAAAGCAATAAAATTTTGATCAGAAGTATTTGATTTAATAGCATTCTTGGTGCTTGTGTTCGGAATCATTTTATTTATCAGATTCTTTGTAGCTACTCCCTACACCGTATTAGGAGCAAGTATGATGCCAAATTTCGCAGAGAAAGACTGGATCATTGTAGAAAAAGGCACTCAAAGATTCTCCAGTTTTGACAGAGGTGATGTGATCGTTTTTGTTCCTGATGGGAAAAATCTTCCCTATATTAAAAGAGTTATTGGATTACCCGGAGAAACCGTTCTTGTAAAGAACGAGAAAGTATATATTTGTTCAGAAAATACTCCTGCTGGATCTCTCGTAACAACAAGTCTAGGACTTAACTGTGAAGAACTCAAAGAAGAGTATCTTCCCCAATACACTATGACTATTGCCAGCTGTGGAAAAGAAGAATTTGAAGTGGAAGGAGGATATTTTGTAATGGGAGACAATAGAGGTCGCACAACAGATTCTCTCTGCTGTTTTGGTATCCAGTGTTATCCAGGAGCAAACTACCTCGTAAAAAGTCCTGATTTAATCGGGAAAGTACGAGTAAGACTCTATCCAGATTTCTGAAAATTCTAATTTTACTTTCCTTGTAGTAGAACGATGAATAGCACAAACACCCCTGCAATACCCTATGATATGTACGAATCTCCTCAAGAAGTTCTGATCATTTTACCTCTAGGTGCAGTCAAAAAGGAAAGCATTGAAGTAAAGATCCAAGACTATAGGCTCCAGATTAAGGGAATGAGAATTAAACCCCAATTAAAAGAATCCTGTCTTCCTATCCAAGAAGAATGCTATCGAGGACCTATCGAATTGATCATTGACATTCCACCCCAAGTATATTTTGATAAAATACATAGCAAACTTACTGCAGACAATACCTTACAAATCATCGTACCCAAAGCGATTGTCCCAGAAAAAATTACCCTTGAAGTAGAATACGAAACAGAATAACAAACCAAAAATCTGGTAACATATCAGATTTTTTTCAATACCTTGTTTTTCTCTCTCAATTCCTTAACATTTGCATCAGCAATTTATTGTCACACGACCTATGGTACTCAAACAGGAATATTATAATCTCTACCAAACTCAGATCTGGAAAGACATCCAATCCAAAGTCTATCAAAAAGATACATTTTCCATCAGACTTTTTGGGAAAGAATATTTTGGATTAATCAAAAAGAAAAAAATCTGACCAATCAGCTTACAACGATACCAAATCATGGGTATCCTACTCCCCTCTGATCCCGATTATATCAGAAGCGAACTACAAAGAATAAAAAAAGAATATAGTAAATCACGAGGGAATATTTCCTTCCAGTTGGGATGTATCAATGAGATTATCAGCTTTGAAAACTGTGGGATGAGAGAATCTGAGTTTGTAAAAGATATCAAACAGATGAGGCTCTCTCTACGCAAAAAGATTCAAGAAGAATATCCTCTTAAACTCGCTTTTAGAGAAAATATGCCCCAAAGTAATATTATCTACTCAATGACCAAAACAGACGAAGAACTTATCGCAGAAATGAATTCTGGAGCTAAAGAAAAAGTAAGAAAAGGAATGAAGAAAAAGGTAGAATTCAAGATTGCAAATCCAGAACAATACGAGACTTTCTATGAAAAGTGGACAAAAGTCTGAAGTGATAAAGGATTCAATCCAGTGACGAAAAAACAATTCTATAGTCTCATGGATTTCCTAAAGGAAACAGGGAAAGGGGAGATATTCATCACTGAATTAAATGGAGAAATAGTTTCCGGGAATATTTGCCTCCTAGATGACGGACATCTGGTGTATCTTTACGGATTCGCCGAGAGAGGGAATAATAATACCGGTGGACAGCATTATCTCAAATTCAAAGTCTTTCAACGAGCAAGAGAACATGGATATCTCTACTGTGATATGCTTGGAGGAGCTCCTACAGGATTTGATGATCATCCTCTTATTGGAGTAAGTAAATTCAAAGAATCTCTCTGAGGAACAAAGATCGAACTTTATGGGAATTTTGATCTCATACTCAATACGTTTCTCTATAAGGTATTCAATCGATATACGAAACTACGTGAGAAACATTAAAGGCAAAAACAGAGAAAAAAAGTCTGACTTTTCTTTTTTGAATACAAAAAAACACAGAGAGCAAACTCTCCGTGTCGTATGATCAGCTTCAAGAGCCGGTTTCATACAACCGGTATAAAAACTTTATCAAGACAAAGCACTTATACAGATTGAAAGAAAAAACATCTCGAAGCTGACCGTATTCTATCCGACCTAATTGGGTAGTAAGTCTGGATAGGGTGGAAGAATACTTCCGTAGCAAAGCAACCTAGTATAGGGGTATCATGTGTGGTGAGAACCTTATGGTAAGTTACTTGTGCTAGGTAAAGTATACTCCGAAAATCCAAAGATGCAAAAAGCTGAAGAAGAAAACAACATTTTAAGTTGACA
Organism: Candidatus Absconditabacteria bacterium; assembly: GCA_028685875.1. Lineage (GTDB taxonomy): Bacteria > Patescibacteriota > Gracilibacteria > Absconditabacterales > Absconditicoccaceae > UBA3291. The sequence continues at coordinate 73,477 of JAQUDD010000003.1, read as the reverse complement.
TTACAGATATTTAATATAAAGATATTAAAGTTTTTATTGGTCAAAAAAATAATTAGCATATGGTCGAATAAAAAAGCAGAGTATTACTCCACTTTAATCTTATTTACCTCATCTTTTGCTTGATCAGCTTTTTCTTGAATTCTATCATTAATTTTCTCCACCTCAGTATTATAAGCATCCTTTGCAGTCTGTACCGCTGAATCTACCTCAACCTTAGCCGCATCAACAAAAGGTTGTACCTGATCAGAATAAAAACCACTCGCATAGTCTTTAGCAGTCCCCCATGCACCAGAAAGATATTCCTGACCAGAACCAACTACAATATCGACGCTCACATTCAAATCAGGAGCAAATCAAACCTCACATCCAGCAATAAAAGGAAGGAGAACAAAACCAAGAAGAAAGAGTTTTTTCATAAGTAGAAAAATAGAAAGTAAACTAAGAAATCTGAGTTACTTGAGGATCTTTCCCCTGAGCAGCAGTATCCGATCCACCTCCCCTGAGTTGATATTTGTGTGCAAGAGATTTTGCAGAAATAGATCCATCGCTAATGATAAGATAATTCCCTTCGGAAGAATAAAGCAAAATAGAAGAAGCGTCCTTAAAAATGTCTTTTGCAATATGCCCAAGAACTTTAAAATTAGTATCAGAAGGAACCTCAATAATAATAGTGAAATCTACAGTAGATCTTCTCGGAGCAGATTGAAGTAAAGAATGAATAAGCTGACTTTCCATACCTTCCAGCTTTGATTCCATTTCTTCATATTCTTTGAACATTTTTGTCGCCTTTTCTGGAATTTGAGCATAAGATTTAATAGCAAATTGCTCTACCAGACTATCAAGCAGAGATTCTTCCTGATTAATCTTCTCAATCACTTTTGGTCCAGTAATCGCGGTCAGCCTTTTAATCCCTGAAGCAACTGCTTCCTGAGAAAGAATCGTAAACGCACCAATTTCCTTGGTATTAGAAACATGCGTTCCTCCACAGAGTTCAACAGAAAGAGGATCCTCTCCTTTCATAATACGAATTATCCTCACTTCATCTCCATACTTTTCCTCAAAAAACGCCTTAGCTCCAAACTTCTGAGCCTCAGTAAAAGAAGTCTCAATCAACTCTACAGGCAATGCTTCATAAATATGTTGATTAATAGTAATTTCCAACTCTTGCAATTCTCTTTGAGTAAGCAACCTCTCCGCGTAAAAATCAAATCTCAAAAGATCAATATCTACAAGGGATCCCGCCTGTTTAGTGGTGGGAAAAATCTGAGCAAGTTCCGCATGAAGCAAATGTGTCGCAGTATGTGCTCTCATTTTAGCGTATCTTTGTTCGGGATTTACTTGGAGTTTCATCGTAATACACATATATATTTTAAAATTATTGAGAAACCTGCAAACTATCAGAAAAATCTGCAACAGTTGGAGTATCAATGCTTCCATCTTCTAAAAGAACCTCCACCACTTGATCCATTTCTGTTCTCGTATCATCTTCTAATACCACTACTTGAAGATCATTATCTTCCGGATTATTCACATCAACAGTGGTTCCATCAGGAACTACAACCTCTATTCCTGGTTCCACATAAGCCTGAATATCTACATCACTGTCCAAAACATCATCTACCACAGGAGTCTGGAAAAGGTAAATAAGTGAAGTGAGAGCTGAAGAAATAAGAAACAAAATAATAATTACTCGAACAATGATTTTCCTAGTACTCGCTTTTGCCATGATTTTAAAAATAGAAAAAAATAAAAACCTGAGAAAAATATAGTGTTGTAGTCCGTTTTTTCAAGATATTATTTGTTCGTTGAAAGTTTCTTATTCTTAATCATTTGCGTCAACCAAGCAATCAACATAGGGAGAACCGAAATAAAAATAATCGCTAAGATAATTAGAGAAAAATATTCTTGCACAAAACTGATATTTCCAAAGAAATACCCAACCCAAAGAAATAAGGTTGACCGAACAAAACCTCCTACCACATTATAAGAAAAGAATTTAAGATATTTCATCTTTCCAACTCCCGCCACAAAAGGAGCAAAAGTACGCACAATAGGGACAAACCTTGCATAGATGATGGTCATAGCACCATGTTTATCATAAAATTTTTCCGTTTTTTCTAAGTATTGAGGCTTAAGAATTTTTGGATATTTTGTAAAAGCCTTCTTCCCCAAATATTTTCCAATCTCATAATTTACCGTATCTCCAAGCACCGCCGCAACAAAAATCAATCCCCATAATACAAAGATATCCAATATAATATCTGGCCTAGCAGCAAAAGCGCCAGCAGCAAAAAGCAAAGAATCCCCTGGAAGAAAAGGCATAATAACAAGTCATGTCTCCACAAAGACAATTCCAAAAAGAATCGCATAAGTTGCAGTCCCATAATTATTAATAATTTCTCAGAGGTGTTGGTCAATATGAAGAATAAAATCAATAAGATAAAGAATAAGATCCCATAAAGATTCAAACATAAAGAAAGAATAAAAAAGTAAAAAGAAGGATAGCTAAAAGTCTTTTATTTCCCCAGTTCCCACATAAAAATAGCCGCACTCTGTCCAATATTAAACGATTCTTTCACTCCTCACATAGGAATAAAAACCACCTGATCAACTTTCTGTAAAGTAGTAGAAAGCACACCCTCCACCTCATTTCCAAAGATCATCGCAATATCTTCCGAAGCTTCGAAAGATCATAAAGCAAGTGCATCATCTGTAATCTCCGCAGCAATCACCTGCAGTCAGAGTTCTTTTGCTCTGTTGATCGCATCTAAAGAAGAGTCAAACTGCTCTATCCCCACACTTTCTTCTGCTCAAAGAGAAGTTTTACGCACTTTGGGATTATCAAGAGGCGAAGGAGTATATCCAATAATCCAGACTTTCCACCCAAGTGCATCCGCCGTACGAATCACATTCCCAACATTGTAGGCACTACGAATATTTTCCAAAATTACTACTTTCATTTGCTATACAGAAAACAAAAAACAGGTCTGATTTTTTGTAACATTCCAAAAAGAAAAAACAAGCTCTACTTGAAGAAAAAAATCCTTTCCCTAAAATGAGGAAAATTTATCAACATCCCCTCTCGAATGAAAATTCTTCTCTGTACAGCCACTCCTTCAGAAGTAAAAAGTATTAGAAAGCAAATAAAAAATCTGGATCTCAAGACAAAACTTCCTATCGAATATCTTTGCACAGGAATAGGGAATTATGAAACCATAAAGACTCTTACCAAATATCTCACCCAGAAAGAAGAACAATATTTTATTCTAAATATTGGAGTTTGTGGCTATCTAGATAGGAAAGAAGAGAGTATTCAAATAGCATCCATCACTAACCTCCATACCAAAAAAGAGAGTATAGTCCCGATTTTTTTAGAATTTGGAAAATTAAGGAATATAGTCTCCAGTGAACACATTGTAGACGACAGTAAATACTTAGAAGGATTTGAAGGGAGAGAAATTTATGTTGATATGGAAAGCCGAGGGATAGAAATCGTCGCTCAACATTTTCAACTTCCTCGCCTACTCCTAAAAGTCCCTGTAGACAAAGTAGGAGAAGAAACCAAAGATTTTAATTATCAGCTCTCCTTAAAATTATTAGAAGAACATATCAACTACGAAAAGCTGATGACAAATATTCTACACTACATCAAACAACTTGAGACAAAAGAAGACAGCTAAACTGCCTTTTTCATGAATACACACATCCAAAAGATTATCTCTGAGTACGCAGCAACATCATATAAAACTCCCCTCTAATTTCATCGATAAATGGGAAGAAGAATTGCTCTCTTGTTATAATTTTTGCATTTCGTAGTCCTACCATATGAGAAAGATACCATTGTTCCTCTGTGCCTGCATATCTATTACCTCAAAGGAACCTTGATAAGAGAGTCCCAACTTCAACTCTTGTAATTCTATCATTAGGAGAGAAATCTGATTTATAATCAACTCCATTTGCCCAAGATCCCATCAATCCTAATTGACAGGATTGAACCACATACCCTTGTAATTCTTTATTCACTTGATGCAAATCACCAAAATCAGAATAAGCAATGCCTGAAGTGTCTGGAACCTTATCGAGATACTTAGTTACATAAATTGAAATAACTTTTGCGATCCCAACTCTCGTAAAGGTATCTGTATTTTCTTCTGATGGTTGCGAGCAAGTCTTATCATAATAACTTAGTGAAAAATCTCCATTGGGACAATAATCAGGTTTCAAGGTTGTTACCACTCCACCTTACGAATAAGAAGGATCTTTTGTAAATTCTAAAACAGAAGTTTTAGAAAAGAATTACAAAACAAGCTTTCTTCTTGCAAAGTAAGAGATTTTTCCTATCAAAGAACTACCTTTTATTTCTCGTAAAGATATGGAGGATCTCAAAGCTTTCGATCGTTTCTTTGCCTATACTCCCAACTACGAAGAGGACCCTCAAGGGCTACTTCAAGATATTTTGGATCAAGCAAAAGAATACCTCCCCAAAGAAGCTCTTGAAAAAATTCAAGAAACATATGAATTTACGAGAGAAGCTCACAAGGGAGTTACAAGGAAATCTGGAGAACCCTATATCGTTCATCCTCTCAAGGCAACTCAATTTCTCATGGAGATCAAGCCAGATCTTATTTCAATCCAAGCCTGTCTTCTTCACGATGTGATAGAAGATACAGAGTACACCTATGAAGATATTGAAAAAATCTTTGGAAAAGAAATTGCTGATATTTGTAAGGGGTTAGAAAAAGTATCAAAAGTAAGATATAAAGGAGAAGATAGAGACCTTGAAACCATCAAAAAAACCTTTCTCGCGATGGCTCAAGACCTCAGGGTAATTTTTATTAAATTTGCAGATCGCATCCACAATATCCAAACCCTACAATATCACCCAGAAGAAGAAAAAAGAAGAAAAATAGCTGAAGAAACGCTGAAAATCTATGCACCAGTAGCAAAAAGACTCGGACTCTATACTTACCAACTTTACTTAGAAAATGCTGCATTCAAAATTCTCTATCCGGAAAGTTTTGAGGAAATTATGAACTACATCAGAAAATATTTCAAAGATGGAGAGAAATTTATTGATAAGGGAGTGAAAAGCCTGACTTCTATCTTTAAAAGAGAAGGGATCTCCAACTTTAAGGTGTTAGGAAGAATTAAGAGTCCTTTCAGAATTTTTGAAAAAATGGAAAAAAAATATCATACAGAAGATATTTCCAGAATTATGGATCTGTTAGCATTTAGAGTAATTACTGACTCGATTACCGATTGTTATATGCTCCTAGGAGTGATTCATAAATATTATACCCCACTCATTAAAAAAATTAAAGATTATATCGCTATACCAAAGTCCAACGGATATAAAAGCATTCATACCACCATCTTGGGAATGTTTCGTTTTCCAATAGAAATACAGATCAGAACAGAAGAGATGGATGAAATCGCTGAATATGGAGTTGCAGCACATTATGCCTATGCAGAAAACAACGAGTCTGTGTATGTCTCCTCCAACCAAAATGCTTGGATTAAAAAGCTCCAGGAAGTAGTGGCTAACTACACAGGAACCGAAAACAAAGAAAAATTCAGAACTGCTCTTAATATTGAAATCCTCGACAAAGCAATCTTTGTCTATACTCCAAAAGGAGATATCAAAGAACTTCCAGAGGGATCAACCATCCTAGATTTTGCTTTTAGCATCCACTGAGAAATCTGACTCAGATTTAAAAATGCTATTGTAAATGGACAAATCAAACCACTATCCTATGTCCTCAAGACAGGAGATATTGTTAATGTAAACACCTTCAAAAATAGATATTCTGCAGTCAAACATCGATTAGAATACCTCCATACTCCTTCTGCCAGAGGACAGCTCATCAAATATATTAGAACAGAAGAAAGAGAAGCACGTCTCGAAGAAGCGATTGAAGGACTCAATAATTATCTCAAAGATTTGTGATTACCACAATTTCGCTCAGAGAAAGATAAAATCCAAAAACTCTGAGATCCCCTAGAGGTAGAAAAAAGGATTCTCCTCATTTTAGACAAACAAGAAACATATGGAGGACTGGTAAGAGCTGCTTATCCAGATTTTTTCCCTGCAGTACAAAATAAAGTAATTGTTCTAGATTCTTCCCTTGAACAAGAAGAACTAAAATCAAAGGTATATACACCCTATACGGGTGCTCCTCAAAGTAGTGAAGTAATAGTAGATAACGACAAAGTCCTGAATTGTATCCTTTGTCCTGAATGCCGCCCACAGTTGGGAGATAAAATAATCGCCAAGTCTGGGAAAGAAGGAATCAAAATTCACACAATGAATTGTAAAGCACTAAAAACAGTCTCCTACAATAGCCTATTAGAAGCACACCGAAAAGATGAAGAAAAAAGTAATACCTACGACATACAAGTACAGATTCAGTTCATTAAACGTAATGTAACCATGATTGATATCATCGGAATGTTTAATGTCTTTTCTATCCCTATTATCAAGTTTGAACTTGAAAAAATTAACGATAAAACTATGCTGGCAAAAATAGAAGGAGAAATTTCTAATCCTGCAAAACTTGGGTTCCTCTTCTCCGATCTCCAGAAGAATCATCAAGGAATAGAAATTGTCTCAAAGCACCTTGTATAACTTTTTACTCATATATTCCCTTAGCTATGGAAGAAACCAGCCTCTTTACAAGCATCAGCTGAGAAACCAGTATCATCGAAACTCTCAGCGGATGAGGAAGCAAAGAAATCTCAACAGAATTAATTAACCCAAACATCCTCACAAATATCATTGAATCATTTTGAGGAATCTGGATGCTTCTAGGAGGAGTTATCTTTTTCTTGTGGATTGTGGCACTAATACGGGTTATCAAAGACAGCACTGCAAGATCAAATAGCTTTTGATTCCAATTTTTTGCACTACTTTGTATTATAGTACTCACCCCTATCTTTGGGTTACCGCTCTACCTTGCACTCAGACCGGCAAAATACAAAGAAGAACAATATGCCCGAAAAGAATCTCTTGTCTTACAAAGTCACTACTGTCTCAATTGCCATACACAGAATCTGTTAGACCATAGCTTCTGTACCCATTGTGGAGATGCCCTCAAAGGAGAATGTCGTGAGTGCGAAGAACTCTATTCAAAAAACCACGAATACTGTCCCTATTGCGGAGCTCCAAACATTGAATAACTCTAATTTATTGTCTCGATATCTATGGTAATTGCTTTATTAATCGTCTTATTATTTATCTGATCTGCATTGGTAGGGGCTATTTATTCAAGCTTCATTGCTTTTTATGCAGATTTTTCCGATACTGTTTCTTATAACAAAGCATACTATGGAGCTGTTTCTGGAGTAGAAAGAGCACAATTAGTACTAAGATATAGAGATCCAGGATTTGAAGGAACGGGAGGACGAATAAGGGGGAATGAATTTAACAGCTCTCCCACAGATAAAAAAGCATCTAACTTCTCACATTTCACACAAGAAGATAATGGAATTTTACGAAATATTCAGTCTAGAACCACCAGTATTCCAAGAGCAGGGGAAGGAAATGTAAACTGGATGTTTTTGGGAAATAATTCTCTAAATTATAACACCTTAGACTACAGTCTAGCAGAAAATTTCATCCTCTCAATTGACAACTCTAATGGAAATTTTTATAAAAAAGAAGGGACAAAAGAAAATAATACCGTAGCAATAAGAGGAGAAATAAGACTCCCTCCAGCACTCAAAAACAAAAAAGACGGAAGTGTTTTATTTGGAGATTTAGCAACAGAGCCAATCATGGGAGCACCTCTCGCAGATATCGGAGAAGATGGAATTTATGATGATACGGTAGTAGATTGGTCAATCAGAGGAGAGTATAACAATTCTCCTTTCATGATATTTCCAACGGTCGGGATACGATATTTTGGAGATAAAGCAATTCAATACGATAAAGATTCAACGATTAGAGAAAGTAGAATCAATGGAGAAGATGAGTTGTTTTTCTGACCCAATTTTTGACCATTCAATAATAATACAAATACAGAACATACCGTAATCTCTCAGTACGAAAATACTTTAAAAACAATGAATTTTTCTACAATACTGACAGGAAATAATTCTCCAGATCTAAAATTAAGAATAGCTCTTCTCAATACACTATTTTCAAAAGAGAAGTTCATCTATCCGTACCTTGAGTATACATTCAGCTTTTTTAGTAATAGTGCAGGAACAACTCCAGCTGAAGTTTCTGATAGATTTTTCACCATCACTTCTAGCAGTAAAGTAGGAAATTATGAAGTGAAGCTCTCCGTAAAGAAGCCAACGGTTACCGAGTCAATTCTCTGAAGTTTTACTGTAATTTTCTAAGCATCCATGACAAGAAATGTAAAACTTACTTTTGGACTTCTGATTTTTTGATTCCTTTCCTGCCTATGGATTATCTTTTGAGACCTACCAAGTACAGAAACAGCAGAAACCAACTGAGAAGAACCTATCGCTCAAGTATTCTCTCTAGGAAAAGAGAAGATCAACCTCCCCTCACTCACACAAGAACCGCAAGAACTCAATATCTTGATACCAAAGTATATATATAACAGTGGGTTCGAGAGCCTAAAAGAACTCTTCAAAAATGAAAAAAACATTATTCTGCAGTTTCATTTCCAAGACTCAGCAGCAGAATATTATGAGGAGCTCTTCACTAAAGATTCTTTTTCAGGGATAGATCTTGCACTCATTCCTTATGACCGAACTGCTCGCCTCTCCATAAAAGCGTTCGCCTTTAGAGAAAGCATCAGCCCTTTCTTTCTCCCTATTGTAGAAGAAATAACTAATAAAGAACAGATTTCTCTATTACCCTTTGCCCTTGATCCCCTGGGAATCTACACCTATTCAGGGACGATAAAAGAGAGTAGCTTTTCCTCTCTAGCAGAATATGTACTTACTCGAGACCAGAAAAAGCCCTATTCTTTTCCCATCTTCCTAGGAGCAAAAAGACAAGATTCAGCTACAGCTTTTTCTCAAGCCTTTGAATACCAATCCCTCATCTGGCAAACCATGCTCAACTACGCAGAAAGATATAACGACAACTCTGCACTCCAAAGCTGGATTGACATCAATATTCTCCAACAATATGTACCAGAAAATATCAAGACAATCCTCGAAATTCTCAGTCCACAAGTTCCTCATTGTTCAGAGTTTCCTTCACTCTGTCTCCTCCTCTATCGCTTTACTGATGGAAGATTTGGATTCCTTTCTGATCTAGATATTATCACTCACTTCTTCGCAAACAAATCTGCAGAAACTAAAAATCTGACCTTCTCCCCATTACCATTCTCCTCACTCCAATCGCCCCTAAGACTGCGAGGACGAGTAATCCCAAATCAAGTAATCAATCAAGGGAATGCCTATCTCTTCCTCCAAGAATATATGACCCTCTGATCCCGTGGAGCATTAGATCTTTGGGGGAATACCATTTCCGCATTCTCAGGGACAGAGCAAAGCTTCACTGCAAGCAACTTCATCTTGGAAGAAGGAGAAACCTTTCTCTTTCAGCAACAAAATCATAGAGAATTTTGGCAACTTCTCGACTTCGAACTCTCTGCCAAGGACTATCTCCAATCCCTAAAGTAAAAAATATAATCAGCATCAGCCCTCTTTATTTTTCTTCTTCCCATGCTCTATTTTATTCCTACTCCTATCGGAAATAAAGAAGATATCACCCTAAGAGCACTCAGACTTTTTAAAGAGTTGAAGACCTTTTTATGTGAAGATACGAGAACCGCAAAAAAACTCTTTGGCATGTATGAAATAGACTACAAAGAGAAAGAATTTTTTGCAATAACCAGTTTCACCGATAAAGGAAAGATGGAACATTACAAAAAGCTGATCACAAAACAAGAAGTCGGAATGCTCAGTGAAGCAGGGACTCCAGGACTCAGCGATCCCGGGAAATCCCTCATCCAACTGTGTAATGAAGCAGCACTCCCCTACACTATCTTACCTGGAGCAAATGCTCTGGTTCCTGCAATCGTAGGAGCAGGATTTGATACCACAATCTTCAGCTTTCTCGGATTCCTTCCTCAAAAAAAAGGAAGACAAACCGCACTTAAAAGCATGATCCATGAAGAAACTCCGACCTTTTTCTACGAATCCGTACATAGGGTAGAGAAACTCCTCAAAGAACTAAAAGAACTGGGATTTAAGGGAGAAATCAGCATCGCAAGAGAAATCAGCAAACTCTTTGAACAATATTTCACAGGAAGCTTAGAAGAAGTTGAAGAGCTGATTAAAGAGAATAAGTTAGCCATTAAAGGAGAATTTGTAGTAGGAATTAAAGCAAAAAAAGACGAAAAATAATGCAGATTTTTTCTTGATTTTAGTCTACAATTTACTATGATGTTCTTCGCAGGAGAGCGATAAGAAACGCTTTCAAGATGAGAAAAAGATATTTCCTCTTGAAAATGAGTTCATAAATCACTATATTCTATGCACGCATCTTTGCGGGTGTAACTCAATTGGCTAGAGTGCCTGCCTTCCAAGCAGACTGTTGCGGGTTCGAGTCCCGTCACCCGCTCCAGACGGAATATTACCATCATTCAGATGGTCTAAAATACCGAAGAGAGCAGAAATTTGAGGGGTTTGATATCCCTCATTTTTTTTATAGTAAAGTTTTCATCAAAATAAAACTCCCACAAGCAACATCTTTAATTCTACACTTCACAACTCCCAAATAGATAATGGGTCTTCTATAATATTCTTTATTCTTTCATATAAAACTATAAACTCTCTTTCATTGAGTGCTTTGTCTTGTAATTCGTTTTCTAATATTTCTTTTTCTTGCTCTAATTCTGCTCGTTTCTCCTCTACATTCTGAATCAATTCTATTCTACTAAGTTTTCATAATGTATTACGAAGTGTTTCTACTTCTTTTTCTATCTCTTTGATTCTTTGTTTTTTACATTCATTTAAATTACGTTGTCTTTTATTTTTTTCATTAAATACTTCTTTTAATATCCCATCCAACAAAGCAAGTATTCCTTTTTTTGGAGTTAGTCTTTGTAAAAGCTTTTCAAAATCTCAATGCATAACCTCTATATTTATATTTTCTTTATGTTCACAATCTTTTCTATTACATCCATAATAATAATAAATAGTTCCCATTTTCCCTTTTGATGGTCGTGCAGTCATAGGATAATTACAATGAGGACAATATACCATTCATCTCAAAGGATATAATTCAGATGTATCTTTTCTTGGTCAAACTTTTAGACCTCATTTATGATTTAATCTTTTTAGAATTTTATTTACTGTAGAAAGATTTATCAAAGGCATATGTACAGCTTCTACAGGTTTTGTCACTCAATAGTTTGGGTTTGGATAAAGAATATATCCAGCATAAAAATGAAGTTTTTCTACTTCAAACAATCTTTGTATAAAAGTAAGGTTTAATTTTCACGGATTGGGAGAATGATAATTTGATTTTAGTTTTTTATCATTGAAATATTGTAATAATTGGGAATGATTTATAAATACCCCATTTGCAAACATTTCTAATCATTCTTTGATTATAGAAGCTTGAGGCTCTACCTTTTGCAATAATTTTTCTGTTTTAGTTCAGTTTTTTATGTGGATTCTTTCATATCCCGCTGGAACATCAAAAATCCAATATCAACTCAATAATTTAGCTTTAGCCCCATTTAGACTTCTTTCTCTAATACGCAACCTTTCACTTTTAGCAATTGCAATATCTATATCAGTAATAAAAGAATCATTTACATTTAAACTTGAAATATTTCTTCCTGTATAGGTTGTGATTATATCTACTCCAGTAGATTCTATACGCTTCTTTAAATCCCCTGTTTGAGTAGTATCTTCACTTCTTGAAATTCTTGAAACCTCAGTACATAAAAAATAAGATACTTTTGGATATTTTGCGTTTTCTTTTTTCAAATACTCTATAGAATCCAACAATCCTTTTCTACTCATATCAGCGCCTGATTTTCCTCAATCAGAAAAAATCTTTAATATTTTTATACCCTTTGTCTCAGCCCATCTTTTACAAGTAGCTTCTTGGCTTTCTAACCCATTTCCCTCATCTACTTGTTTTTGGTCTGATACACGAACATAAATAATAGCTGTAGGATTTTGTTTTGCCTCTACATATATATTTTTTTCTACATACTCTCACTTTTCTATATCAAATCTCATTGTTTTACTAGCATCATACCTTGGTTGTTTTTTAGACATCTTCATCTTGGATAGAAAATAAATCATTTGGATTACAAGAAAGCCCTTTTAATAATTTATAAATCGTTATAAATTCTATTTTCTTAGATTTTCATCTATTGATTGCGGAAAGTTGCTGAGGCGTTATTCCTGTAATTTTGGATAGTTCTTTCAAAGTCATTGATTTAGATTTAATCAAACTCTTTAGATTTATTGATATATAGCTTTTCATATAGTCTATTTTAATTTATAAAGGTGTTTGATGTTAGTATATAAATTTTTTCTCAAAAATCAACTATAATTTCATTTTTTCTTTTTATCAAAAAAGATGGGAACTTATCCCATCCTTTTGTACAACTACTTTGAATCTCTATCTTTGATGTAGTCTTCAACTACAATAGAACAAATACTTTTCAACATATCTATGAGTTTTTGTACTTCCTCATTTGATAGGTCTTTGTATTCGTCTCAAAGCAACTGCCTAGCTTTTTCAATTGTCATTGCTCAGGCTTGTTCGTTATTTGGTCTAAGTTAATAGACATTACATAACTGCCTGTAAAAACATCCTAATAAAAGGATTGCTAATATATTACTCTTTTCCTTTCTTTTTGGAAGGGTTTTTGATTTTTTTTACGTAGCCCTTCAAATCTCTTTTTAGAGAAACACCTGTTCATATTTTCTTACCGAAATCATCATATTGAGCTCATACCATACCAGGCTTTGCATTAGATTTTAGTTTATGGATATTTACATTTTCAGTCAGTCATACCATCGTAATTGTTAAATTTTTATAGTCTACAGCCTCAATAAGTTTAGTTATCTCTTGTATCATCATCTTTTTTGCCTGTTTTTTCACTTCTTCATCAGACAACTTTTGAATTTGAGGTTTAATTTTTAGTTCCTCTATCCCACTACCCTTTATTCATCACTTTTTTGTATCTTCTTCAATTGGACCACCACAATATTCGGGAGAAAATTGATAAAAATACTGTCAGAAAACATCTCCAATAAAACAATAAAAGTCTTCAAAAATATGAGTTTTTTGATGTATTTGTATCCACTCATTATCGCTGGAAAGTCCTATTTGGAGCTTTTCTCGGTCTAAATAAATACTGACCGAGCCCCGATGTTGATAACATTCTATAGCATTAAGTATTTTTACTTTGAAAGGTTCTCTACTATGTTTTTCAAATGTGTCTCTCAATATAAGTTTAAGTACATTTTGCTTATCCAATCGTTCTGATTTAATATCAGGCATATTTTTAGCTACTTCTTCTAATACAGAAAGATTATCTATAACCATTTTTTCTTTCTTAGAAATGATTCATCAAAAGAGCTTTATAAGTTTTTCTTTCTTATTATTCTTTATATCTAAGTCATCTCAAAATAGCTTTAATATGAGGTAGTTTATTAGATTTTGAATAGGATTATATTCACTGACCTGAAATAGTATTTTTGATAGATTTGAACTATAATTAGAGTATTTTACTTTGTTCTCATAATCTTTAATCAAAAGACTTTTGAGCATTTCTACAATAAAAAATTCGTCAATAAAATCTATATCTTCTCCCTCTGTATACCACTTATAAAGTGTCTTTTTATCTCAATATATATTAGCCAGTTTGCTAGTAATATAATAATTAAGATTTCATAGTCTTACCAAATTTCATTCAAAATTTATATGATGGTCCAAATAGAAATCAATATTTGGGTCTCAATATTTAATTATATTGTCTTTGATTTTTTCATTAAATTGTTTTATCTCATAAAGAGCTACAGTATAGTCATCATATTTTGTTTGAATTTCTTTGTTTTCTGTCTTTATAGCACGAAAATCCCATATATTTTCATTCATACGAAGCTCTAATCTGATTTTTTTAAACGCATATTCACATAGTTCAATAGCCTCAGGCTTTAGTTCATTATAGTATTTCTCTTTAAATTCTTCGCTTTGACTATCTATTTGGGACTCAATATGTTTTTCAGTGTCTCTGAGAATTTTCACATCACTGATTTTATCATTCAATATTAAATCATATTCATTTTTTTCCTTTATCTTAATTTTTTTTGATTTGCCCATAATTGGAATAATTACAAAATAAACCGTTCATACTATATCCAAAAGCACAAAAAATGAAAGATACTTTTTGTTGCTTTTCTTGTACATAAAACTATACAAGGAATTGCTTAGACTAACACATTGAAACCCCTTATAAGAACAAGAGACTAGCTTCTTTCTTATGAACTAACAGAGACTAACACATTGAAACCCCTTATAAGAACAAGAGGGCGGTTTGCGGTATTTTCACGCATTCGCTCTCTTATAGGGACGGTGTGTTGGTCTAAGCAACCTGAAGGTATCGTAAATCGTCCCCTTATTCTAAAACAAGAGACATCTACGATGGTCAGGTCTGCTTTATATACCTACCATTTTTTTGTTATGACAGAAAAAAACATTATCAAAGCCAAAGGTCGTCCAATGCTTTATTGGGAAGGGAAGACTGCACAACTCAATATTGAATACTATCCCGCACAAGAAAAAGAAGTTTATGGAGATAAAGAAAGTATTGATTTCAATAAAATTTTTTGGGGAGATAATTTTCAGGTACTAAGCCACTTATTAAAAGAATATAGAGGGAAAATAAATTTGATTTATATAGACCCTCCTTTTGATAGTAAGGCAGAATATATAAAAAACATCAAATTCAAATGACAAGTAATTAAAGGTAAAGAACAAAGTTTACTTGAAGATGTCCAATATTCTGATATATGGAGCAAAGACGAATATCTTCAATTTATGTTTGAAAGACTTCTACTTTTGAAAGAATTACTAGATAACGATTGAATTATTTATTTACATTGTGATTGGCACAAATCACATCATCTTAGATGCTTAATGGATGAGGTTTTTTGAGAAGATTCGTTTCTCTCTGAAATAATATGGCATTATGAGAAATGGACATCACCTTGAAGTAATTTCCAAAAAAATCACGATACATTATTAACATACAAAAAATGAAATAATTATACATTCAATGAGCAAAGAGAAATAACAGACAATTTAAAAGATAAATATGAAAAATGATATTTATTGGGATGATGATGATGAGCAGAATGACTTGTAGTTTATGATGATACTAAACCAAAAGTTAAGGAAATGATAAACAGCTGAAAATATAAAGTTGTATATGCTAAATCAGATGGAAAACCACTAAGTGATGTTTGGAAAATCCCTTTTATAAATCCTGTTGCTTCTGAAAGAACAGACTATCCAACCCAAAAACCTGAAGCCCTATTGGAAAGGATAATAAAAGCAAGTAGCAATCCTTGAGATATAGTTATGGATTGTTTTATGTGAAGTGGCACAACTTGTGCAGTAGCTCAAAAACTTGGAAGAAGATGGATATGTTGTGACATAAACACAGGGGCAATCAATACAACCATTAAAAGATTGAATAATGTAATTGAAGAGCAAAAAGAAAATTCAAAATCTGATTCTAATATTTTTTCTGATGGGAAAATAAATACTCCACTTGCATTCAAAGTCTATAATGTAAACGAATATAATCTTTTTAAAAATAAGGATGAAGGAATACAGACTTACAAATCAATCCTAATGGAAAGCTATTGAGTAGAAGCTGTGAGATGATATTTTGATGGTAAAATGTCTTCATCTTATGTCAAAATTATAGACCCCAATAGGATTTTATCCAAAAAAGATGTAGAAGAAGTTATTAAACATATCCAAGAACAACAAGAAGACTATATTTATACAAATAGCCCACTCAAATATTACGATATAGACCTTATTTGCAGCGGAAAAGAATTGGATATAGAAGCATTTATAAAAAAGCACAATACGACAAATTGTATCATAAAGGCAAAAGATATACTTATTGAAAAAGAAGGGCTTATTTTCAAAGAAAAGCCAACGGTGGAGACTAGTGTTTCTATAGATAAAAATCAATTAAAAATTTCTATAAAGGATTTTATAAGCCCTGTTTTGATGAAAAAATTAGAATTGGAAAATAAAAACAAATCTGAAAAAGTGATTATTGAAGACTATAAACAAATAATAGATAGTGTTGCAATAGATATAGACTATGATTGAAAACTATTCAATGCTGAGATTATAGATAATCCGTGAAAAAAAGAAGTAATAAAATGAGAATATGAATGGGAATATACAACAAAATGAAACAAAATAGTTGCTATCAAAATTATTGATATACTAGGAGAGGAGCTTTTTGAAACTTACGATGTAGTAGTTAAGTAATTTATTTTTCATATTCAACATATGCAATCTTTTGTTAATTCACTTCAACAACAAATCAATGAATGGAAAGAAAAAGAATATATTGGAGTTTATCCTGAAACTCTGAATATTTTAAAATATATCAATAAAGTAAATTTCCTTAGAAAACCACAAAAGGAAGCTTTGGAAACATATATTTTTCTCAAAGAAATACAAAAAAACAAACCATTGTCAGATGTCTGCCTATCTCTTTTTGACCAAAAAACCCTTAGGCAATCATTAGATTTTTCTGAAAAAGAAAAAGACGAACTTATTGATATGACCGATGAAGAAAGGCAAACAATATATAAAGAAAAAATACAGAAAACCTTTGGAAATGATGACTATACAAACCAAGTCTATGCTCTTACGATGGGGACAGGTAAAACAGTATTGATGACTGTTTTTATGCTCTATGATATTGTATTGTCTTATTATCATCCTGAAGAAGAAATCTTTGCCAAAAACTTCTTAGTCTTTGCACCTGACAAAACCATTATTGAATCTTTGAAAGAGATAAAAGGATTTGATTTTAATAATGTAATACCCCCTGAATATCATAATGCACTTTTGCAAATCAAATATCATTATTTGGAAGATTTGAAACATACTATATCCGTTTCTGATGGGAGCATATACAATATAATTGTGACTAATTCTCAAAAAATAATTATCAAAACAAGGAAAGGGAATAAAGATAATCTAAAGAATGTTTTACTTAGAGATGAAAAAGAAAGAGAAAGTCATCAAATAGAGAATCAAAGACTATTGGCAATCAAAAGACTTAGTAATTTGAGTATTTTTATAGATGAAGCCCACCATAGCTTTGGGACAAATTTGGAATGAGAACTTAAAAAAACCAAAGAGACTATCAATAGAATACACGAAAACAAAGCTCTTGTAAATTGTGTAAATATGACCTGAACTCCTTATATTGATGGAGAGATGATTCCAAATGTAGTATATTACTATGGATTAAAAGAATGAATAGAACACGGAATACTAAAAGAAGCTGACATCATAGAGTTTGGAGATGTTAAAAGTGATGATTTTCTCAAACTTGTAATATCTGAATTTTGGAAAAAATATGCCGAAGAAAGAGTTGATGGGAAACTCCCAAAGATTGCTATATATACAGCAAACATAGCAGAACTCAAAGAAGTAAGAAATAAATTAGAAAAATCAATTTTTAGAGAATTAAACATATCTATTAAAAAAATAACTGAAAATCATTCTGAAGTATCAAATGAAGAACTACAAGAATTTAAACTTTTGGATACAGAAAAGAGCGAAAAACAGTTTATATTACTTGTAAACAAAGGGACTGAAGGACGAAATTGTAAATCTCTTTTTGCTACAGCTCTTTATAAAAAACCACCTCAAATATTTACTTTACAATCTACTGCAAGATGTTTGAGAGCTATTGGAAAAAATGATAAAAAGGCAACCATATTCTTATCTAAACAAAATTACAATGTCTTAGATAAAGAACTAAAACTAAACTTCGGAATAGATATTGAAGGAATAATGAAAATAAACAAAAATAGACAACCAATTGAATGTACTATAGAGAAAAGAAAGAGTATTTGGGTCAAAAAGATTATCAAATCCATAATAGTTTCACAACAAAAAGATTTTTCAAAGTTTACTATAGATTTCAATAAATACAAACCGCAAGAAATTTATATGCACATCAAAGAACTATGAACTTCTTACGATGACAAATGAATTAAAACAATAGATAAAGAATTACTCAATAAACCAATCAATTACTATGAAATACTTTGGAGTATATACAAAAACACTCACATAGATTTTTCATCAATCAAAGAAATATTAAAAAATACCTGACATAGCAAAGATAAATTAGAAAAAATAATAAGTGAAGACAATCAAAAACTATGATTTATTATAGATGAAATCTGTAAAAACTACTATAATTATGAAGAAAAGACTGAAACAATAGAAGAAGAGCTGAAACTTATCAAAATAGATAGCAATTCATTCACTTTTGAGGTAGACAAAGACAATCTTTCTTTGGTATGTTATAAAAGGGATATTGAAGAAAATAGACTTTGATTTCATATAAACCCATATAATTTTGATAGTACGGATGAATTAGAATTGTTTAAATATATCCATAGCACTTTGGATAAGGACGAAGAAGTAAAAGACATTTATTTTACCTGATGAACTGGAAGCGAGAACTATACAGATTTCTTCTTCCAATATGAAATATACGAAGAGAACGAAAAGAAAATAAAGAAATACTTCCCTGATTTTCTTGTAGAAATAGAAAAAAAATGATGATGAAAGAGATATTTAGTAATTGAAGTTAAAGGAAGCGACAAAAGGGAAGACTACAAAAAAGCACAAGAATATTACAAAAAGTGAGATACAAAAATCTCTAATGATGTGTTTGCAAAAGAGCTGTGATTTAGAGCTTTCAAAGAAATAAACAAGGATTTTGAATATAGAATCACTTTTGAAGCCAAAATCCCTAGTGAAAAAGAGAAATTAGTAAAAGAAATTGAAAGCATTTAATTTTAAAAAAAAACAATTATTTCTCTTCAAACTCATCTCCATAATACTCAAAAGTCTTTTCTATAAAATTATCATTATCTATTTTATCAGTTTTTTCTATCTTCCAGCCTCTAAAGATACCGTATGTGGCAAAAAAACGGTATTTTTTCATTTGCTGAATCTCCATTACTTGGGAAAGTTGAGGAATATCCAATTTGGAGAATTTGACCGCATATTTAAATACTTCCCCTATACCTTTGCGACTGTAATTATCCTTATTTACTTCTACCTTTCTTATTGCTACCTGATAACTGTCTTTTGTGATTTTATACCATTCTTTTTGGAGGTCTCTATTGGATTCAGTCCCCATTTTCTGAGAATATTCCGTTGAAATCTCTTTGTCAGTACAAACAAGCATATGTATATGAGGATGTCGCCCACTTTTGAGACTATAAGTAATTTCTACGGAACTAACCATTCCATCAAAACTGTGCATAAAACTCTTGGATTTATGAGTTTCCCTTTGAGAGTTTTTAAATCTCTGAGCCAATTTTTCTTTTGCCTTCCATAGCTTATCCATCAAAAAATCTAAGGATTGAGTCTTATTGTGCCTTACAGTCAAAGTGATGTGATACCAGTTTTTTGTATCCAATCAGAACTGGATTATTCAGGCTTCAAACTTCTGTATCATCTTTATTGACCTTCTTGTTGCACAAGCAAGACAGAACTTATCATATTTACAGAAATTAGATTTATAGAGTCTCTTTTCTCCATTGAGATAATCACGAAAGATAAGAACATTGCAACATTCCTTTATTCTACCCTTTTTCCATATAGACCCCAATAAATGAGGTTTATACTCTTCCAAATAAGATGTGATTTCTTTTTTTTTCTTTTGGCTTTTTTCCATCTTATCAATAGTCCTTTGGATGATGTCTTCTGATTGAATCATTTTAATAATATAACTAAAAAATAACTCAAATTTCTTTGAGCGTTTTATTCCTTATTTGTATATGTTTGATTATCCACTAGGGAGAAGTTTTCACTAAGAAACTTGTCTCTTAATCTTTCGTCAAATTTAGCGTTATATTTGAGCTGAGCCACGAAAGAGTTGATAACATCCTCTTTTTGCTTTAATTCAGAATAAAGCGTATCAAAAAGTTTGATAAATATGCCCTCGTGAGCTCCATTAAGGATTTCACAGTAATGTGAGATTTTTTTATTTTATAAGAAAAAATATGTCTGTAAATATATTTATTGACAGAACTGTAATAATACAAGCAGATTGTCATATCTAGAAGTAATATCATTTGTCTTTTATCTTCGATTCCATATATCGCAAATAAGCATAGAATGCGATCCACTGGCGAGTCTCCTCCACAAAAACAATAACACCTACTTCCCCTTAATCTTATGAACAATCAGAGAAAGCAGACCAATCCCTACAACCACTCCCAAAATCTCTAGCCACATCACCCCACTTAAAGGCACAACCTTGAAAATCTCTGCCAAGAAAGGAACATAAATAAGAGCAAGCGTCAATAAAATTGAAGCAACGATCGCAATAAAGAGCCAAGCATTAGACCAAAATTTCACTCCATAATCCCTTCTAATCATCTGAATCACTACAAATTCCAGAAGAATAAGAAGAAGGAAAGTTCCCGTTCTCGCCGCAATAAGATCCGCTTCGTAATGCCTAAGGAAGAATCGCAGACACCCAATAGTAACGATAGCAGCCAGAAGGAGAATATTTTTTATCATAGTCGCATTGATAATTTTTGATCAGAGTTTTCTTGGTTTCTGAGACATAAGATGAGGGTCATAAGAATCAATTCCAAGTGCTAAGGCAGGAAGCCCATCACTAATAAGATTAATCCAAAGAATCTGAATGGCGATAAGAGGAAGAGGAAGTCCTAAGAGAATACTGATAAACACAATCATAATTTCTGCAAAATTCGTTGCAAAGAGGAAATTCACAAACTTTTTGATGTTATTATAAATTCCTCTTCCTTCTTCGATAGCATGCACAATCGTAGAAAAATTATCATCCATCAGGATCATATCACTAGCTTCTTTAGTTACTTCAGTTCCTGTAATCCGCATCGCAAGTCCAATATCCGCAAACTTGAGCGCTGGAGCATCATTCACTCCATCTCCCGTCATAGCAACCGTATGCCCTTTCTGTTTGAGAAGGGTAATAATTCTCTGTTTATGACTCGGTGTAACTCTCGCAAAGACTCAAATATGTTCAATCTGATTAAGTAATTCCTCATCACTCATCTCTTCGAGGGACTGTCCATCAAGAGAGATCCCTTGAATACCCAGTTCTTTCGCAATAGCTGAGGCAGTAATAACATTATCTCCGGTGATCATAATCACTCTGATCCCTGCCTTATGACAAGTTGCAATAGCCTTTCTAGCTTCTGGTCTTGGAGGATCAATAATCCCCTGAAGTCCAACGAAAATAAGCCCTTCTTCCTCGACTTCTGGAGTTCAACTTTCTTTATAAGCAAATCAAAGAACTCTGAGTGCATGTTGAGCAAAGTTTGTATTCATTTCAAGGATATTCTGCCTTTCTTTTTGGGTAAGGTTTTTTAGCTTCCCATTGATGAGAATACGATCACAACGATCAAGCAACATCTCTGGTGCACCCTTGGTAAAAAGAGTATAGGTCTTCCCCTTTTTTCTAAGCATCGACATCAGTTTTCTTTCAGAATCAAAAGGGAGTTCCTCAATAAGTTGATAGCTATACTCCTCCTGATCTTCATCTAAGCCTCCCTTATTAGCGCTAATGAGTAGTGCAAGTTCTGTAGGATCTCCAATAATTTCCTCCTCTTCAAGTTCTGCACTATTACACAGTAAACCGATCCTAAGGAGCATCTCTAGACTAGGACTCTCCTGAGTAATAGGTTCCTCGCCATCATCTTCATAACCAATCCCCTGCACATCAATGAGCTGATTATCCACAAAGATTTTTTTCACGGTCATTTCATTTTTAGTAAGTGTCCCTGTCTTATCACTACAGATAACATCTACACTTCCGAGCGTCTCAACACTTCAAAGTTTCTTTACTAATGCCTGTTTCTTAACCAGTCTCTTGACTCCTATTCCCAGACAAATCGTCACAACAGTAGGTAATCATTCTGGAATCGCCGCAACAGAAAGCGCAATAGCTACAAGGAAAGCTTCTTGGGGATCTTCACCAAGGAAAAACACATGCACAATAAAAACAATGACACAAATTCACAAAATCACCAATCCTAACCATTTACTAAGGACATTGAGATCTTGTTGAAGTTTCGTTTGCTTATCAGGAGCTTCCTGAATCATCCCAGCAATTTTCCCAATTTCAGTTTGCATTCCTGTTGCAGTAACTACTGCCACTCAACGACCCTTCGTCACTACCGTTCCAGAAAAAAGCATATTAGTCTGATCTCCTATCTGAACAATCTCCTGAATAACATCCTTGCTCTTCTCGACAGGAAGAGACTCTCCGGTGAGAACAGATTCTGCAGTTTCTAAACTATACACTTCCAAAATACGAGCATCTGCTGCAATTTTATCTCCTGCTTCAAGAATGATGATATCTCCAATCACTAGCTCTTCTGAATCAATAAGGTCTTCTTTCTGATCTCTAATCACTCTGACTTTAAGAGATGCCATTTTTCTGAGATTTTCGATAGATTTCTCCGCATTGTATTCTTGAAAAAATCAGAGAAGAGTATTAAGAATTATAACTCCAAAGATTACCATTGCTTCAACCTTCTCTCCTGCAAGATAAGACACCCCCGCTGCCAGAATAAGGATAAGAATAAGAAAACTTTTAAACTGTGAGAAAAAAACTTTCCAAGGAGTAAGCTTATTTTCATTAGTAAGAATATTTCTCCCATATTGCTGTTGAAGCTTCTGTACTTGCTGAGAGGAAAGTCAGTTTTGTTGACTAGTATGAAGCTGTTTGAGAAGCTCTAAAATTTCTTTTTGGTAAGGCATATGTTGAGAGAGTTTTGTTTAATAAAGCAGAATCTAGTAAACAAGTTTTTATCAATACCTTATTATAGCTATTAGGGAATTTTTTGTCTACTTTTTCGCTATCTAAATTAAGCTACATCAGCAAATCCATCTCTTCCCACACAAAAGAATGCTTTCACAGTTTATTTTCACAAGAAAATCTATATAAAGACGATACATTTTTGACTTCATAATACAGAGAAATGCAACTCTTCATACTCCCTCATATACCCACCAAAGGAAACCAGATTATCCTCAAGGAAGTCCCAGAACTCCTCTCTCAGCTAAGAAAAGTCCTCAGAACAAAAATCTGAGATACTATTTTTCTACAAAATCAAGAGGAAAATATCATCAGATACCAAGTGCAAATTATTGACCGAAACGACAAAGACCTCATAGGAGAAATAGTAGATCAAACATTGCTCTATCACGCAAATGAACAGCAAGATCAAACAGCACACCCAAGTGGAATAAGTATGCTCATCGCTATGCCTAACAAACGAGATAAAGCAGAGCTCATCGTCCAAAAACTCAGCGAAATTTGAGTCAAGGAAATCCTCTTCCGACCAGCAGAAAGATCCATTATTAAACAACGAAACGAAAAAAAAGCTGAGAGACTCCTTAAAATCTCTCAAGAAGCTACTGAACAATCACGAGGAACCCACATTCCTCAAATAACTTTTTGCAAAGATGCAGAAGAGAAAATAAGAGATGCAGAAGTAGTGATTTTTGATAAAATTGATAATGCTGAACAACTTGATACAATAAATCCAAAAAATCCCCCTTATAAAGCGAAGAAATTATGAGTCATCTGACCCGAAGGGGGTTTAACCCAACAAGATTACCAACTATTTAAACAATATAAAATTAAGAGTCTAGGAGACTCCGTCCTCAGAATGGAAACCGCAGCCATCATCGCAGCACGACTCTTGAAAAACCAATAAAACATTGGCCAATTTTAGCTTGATTTTGCTTCTCTAATCGAGAAATAGAAAGCAGATTTTTATTTCACTCTAATATAATTCATGACAAAAAGAATCGTACTCATCCGCCATGGAGAAAGCACATGGAACCAAGAGAATCGTTTTACAGGTCGAACTGATGTCGATCTCTCCGAAAAAGGGAAACTCGAAGCAAGTAAAGCAGGACAGCTCCTAAAAAGTGAAGGATTTCACTTCACTCAAGCCTATACTTCTTACCTCAAAAGAGCAATCAAAACACTAAATAATATCCTAGATGAAATGAATCTTGATCGAATCCCTGTAGAAAAATCTCGAAAACTCAACGAAAAACACTACGGGATACTCCAAGGACTCAATAAAGCAGAAACTGCAGAAAAGTATGGAGAAGAGCAGGTACTCATCTGGAGAAGAAGTTATGATGTTCCTCCTACCCCCCTAGATGCCAACGATGAAAGATCTCCTTATCTCGATCCTCGTTATGCAACCATAGAAAAATCCAACCTTCCTCTCACCGAATCTCTCAAAGAAGCAGTAGAAAGAGCTGTTCCTTACCGGGAGAATGAAATATTCCCAGCATTACAAAACCATAATGAGATTCTCGTTGCAGCACATGGGAACAGCCTCAGAGGAATTATCAAATACCTCAAAAATATTTCAGACCAAGACATCGTACACCTGAATCTCCCAACCGCAGTTCCCTACGTTTTTGAATTCGATGATCAGGGAACAGTAATAAAGGATTACCTCCTCGGAGATCCCAAGGAAATCCAAAAACTCATGGATTCAGTAGCTAATCAAGGGAAGAAAGTATAAAGCAAAAGAAGAAAAAAGTGAAAGTTGAAAAAAGTGAAAGTTGAAAAAAGTGAAAAGTGAAAAAGAGAAGAAAAATGTAGGGACATGGCTTGCCTTGTCCAAAACACGAAGAAGTAGGGACGGTTCATCAAACCGTCCTTTTTGATGTAAAAAAATATTGCGTCCTTTCTCATTATTTCGTCATTGCGAACCTAATGAAGAAAAACACCCAATATTCCGTCATTCTGAATGCAGCGAAGCGAAATGAAGAATCCAGTAAAAAAGAATTCCTTATCAACCTGGATCCTTCACCCGCTTTAGCGGGTTCAGGATGACATAACTCTATAGAAAAAAGCTGATCTTATTAAGCTTTTCTCTTCTTTAACTTAGGAAGATGTTTGGGAACTTTTTTGGTGGTGTCTTTAATCTCTATCATCACAGCTCCTCTTTTGACTTTGATGATTAAGATCACAATCCACAGTAACAATAAGGTATCCAACCCTGTAATCATAATAAATATCCAGTCATGAATCACGAAGATTCCATACAGCACAGAAATGAGATAATAGAGAAACCAGAGAAAATAAGTAATAAAATTTGCACTAGGGATTTCTTTCCATAAATCCCTAATAGTAGGAAGATAGGCCATCACAGAAATGATTCAACTCATTCCATACAAGATCGTAAGAAAAGAAATAAGAGACATGAGAGAAGAAAAGAAATAAGAGACATGAGAGAAGAAAAAAATAAATCTAATTAACTATATCCCACCAAACAAAAAAAAGCAAATGAGAAAGGGATGAAGAGAATGTTTTGTTTTGACTTTTAAGCTCCGATATCTATACATACAAATGTTTTATTATTAACCGCCAAAAAGATGTGATACTCACTGGAAACCATCGTTGCTTGGGCAAAGAGAAGAGCTTTTGCTTACCCAGGATCAGAAATATATGGCGGCTTAGCTAACGCACGAGATTTAGGACCCTACGGAGTAGAACTAAAAAGAAATATTGTAGATGCTCGATGGAAACATTTTGTACAAGAAAGAAATGATATGGTAGGGATGGATGCAGCAATTTTAATGAATCCAAAAGTATGGGAAGCATCAGGACACGTATCAGGATTTTCTGATCCTCTAGTAGACTGTAAAAAGTGTAAAAATAGAGAAAGAGCTGATAAATTGATTGAGGAATATATCGCAAAACATACGATCACTATCGAACAAGTTCAAGAAAAAATCTGAGTAAATGCACTCGCTCCAGAAGCACGAACCTTTGAAAAACAAACAGCATTTTTGAATGAATTTAAAGTAAAATGTCCAAAATGTGGAGCTTGTGATCGAACAGAACCAAAAAAGTTTAATCTCATGTTCAAAACCCAACAAGGAGTAATTGACGGAGAAGGAAAAGATATTTACCTAAGACCAGAAACCGCACAAGGAATTTTTGTAAATTTCAAAAATATCCTCGACACTACAAGAATGAGAATCCCCTTTGGAATTGCCCAGATTGGAAAATCCTTTAGAAACGAAATCACTCCAGGAAACTTCATGTTTAGAGTAAGAGAGTTTGAACAAATGGAAATCGAGTTTTTCCTCGAAAATGATGAAGAAAAAGGATTGAAATGGCTACAAGATCGGAAAGAAACCAGTGAAAATTGGTGGATAGAAAAGATCGGAATCAAGAAAGATAAACTAAGGTTCAGAGAACATGGAGCTGATGAATTATCTTTTTACAGTAAAGGAACTCGAGATGTAGAATATGACTTTCCACGAGGATGGGGAGAATTACAAGGGATCGCTTATAGAACCGATTATGATCTCCAACAACATATGAAATTCTCAGGGAAAGACCTTCAATATAATGACCCTATAACAGGAAAGAGATATGTTCCTCATTGTGTAGAACCGAGTCGAGGACTTACGAGGGCAATCCTTACCGCAATGATAGATGCCTATGATGAAGAAGAATATACTAATCAAAAAGGAGAAAAAGAAACCAGAACCGTAGCAAGATTTCACAAAAACATTGCTCCAGTAAAATTCGCTATCCTTCCCCTCATTAAGAAAGATGAAAAACAAGTAGAAATTGCGGAAGATCTCTTCAAAAAGCTGAGCAAACTCTACAAATGTGAATATGATGATAGTGGAGCTATCGGAAAAAGATATAGAAGACAAGATGAAATTGGAACGCCCTATTGCATCACGATCGACCAACAAAGCTGTGAAGATGGAACAGTAACTATAAGAGACAGAGATACCATGCAGCAGACAAGAGTAAAAATAGAAGAAATTAGCTTATAATCATCCCACAAAAAAAGGAGACTCAAATTTGAGTCTTTTTTTTCCACACAAAAATGCTTTGAAAAAGCTGAGACAATAAGTACATATAAGCCAAATATTTACTCTTATTGTTACCAGAATGCTCCAAACATATACGAAAGAATATGCAAACATACTCTCCCAGCATCTCCCACTCTCAACTGAAGAACTACAATCTCAAATAACCCTCGCTCCAGAAAATATTGCTGGAGATTTTGCATTTCCCTGTTTTCAACTCGCAAAAACCTTGGGGAAATCCCCTCTAGAAATCAGTAAAGAATTAGAAGGAAAACTAAAGACAAATCAGCTTTTTGAAAAGTTCGTAGCTACAGGACCCTATCTCAACGCCTTTATCAGTAGCCAACAACTCGCGAACGACATTCTCTCAGAAATACAAACAAAAAAAGCTGACTACGGAAAAGGAGATCCTACCAATAAGCAAATCCTGATCGAAGGACGAAATGCAAACACCCACAAAGCACTTCACATCGGACATCTCAGAAATATTCTCGTTAGTGAATCACTAGCAAGAATTATCGCATATGCAGGAAACGAAGTAGTGAGCGTATGTTATCCCGGAGATATCGGCGCACACGTAGCCAAATGGATATGGTATTACCTTAATTTTTACGAAGGAGAACTACCAGAAAATAATTTCACACAGCGAGTGGGAGATATCTACACCAAAGCCACCCTCAAAGTAGACGAGAATCCTGACCAATACAAAGCAGACATCGCAGAGCTCCAAAAAAAACTCGAAGACGGAGATCCCGAGCTCCAAAAAGTTTGGAAAGAAACCAGAGAACTCTGCCTAAAAGACTTTGTCAGAATTCTGAATGAACTCTGAAGTACCAAAATCGACAAACGATACTTTGAAAGCGAAGTAGAACAACTAGGAATAGAAATCGTAAAAAAAATGCTCGCAGACGGCATCGCTGAACACTCCCAAGGAGCAGTAGCTATCAATCTCGAAGACTACAAACTCGGACGATTTCTCCTCCTCAAATCCACTGGAGCTTCGCTCTACTCTACCAAAGATATCGCACTCGCCTACAAAAAAAGAGAAGACTATCCAAACTACGATGCTTCTATTTATGTTGTGGGATCGGAACAAATCCACCATTTTGAACAGCTTTTTAAAACGCTAGAAATTATAGGATTTGACCCCAGCAAACTCAAACATCTTGCATACGGACTATTAGATCTCAAAGAAGGGAAAATGTCTTCACGTGCAGGAAATGTAATCCTCTACGAAACCTTCCGCGACCAACTCCTACAAAAAGCTAACGAAATGATGGCAGAAAGGAATATTTCAGCAGAAGAAAAAACTGAAACCGCTAAGGCAATCGCCTTCGGAGCAATGAAATTCCAAATCCTCCTCCAAGACAGCGAAAAGAAAATCCTCTTTGACGAGGAAACAGCTCTTTCTTTTGAAGGAGAAACCGGTCCCTACATCCAATATACCTACGCCAGAATCGCTTCAATTATAAAGAAATCAATCCCCCTTATGAAGGGGGAAGACTCGCAAAGCGAGTCAGGGGGTTCGAATGATCTAGACTATACCCTCCTCAACACCGAAGAAGACAAAAAACTCCTTCTCCAAATCGCGAAACTCCCAGAGGAAGTGCAAAAAGCTGCTCAAGGATATAAACCAAACTATGTAGCCAGATTCTGTCTAGATACCGCTCAGCTTTTCAATAGCTATTACCACAACCACAAAATCATCGACGAAACAAATCCAGAACTGAGCAAAGCTCGTCTTGCACTCAGTCAAACCGTACAACAAGTCCTCAAGAATGGACTAGAACTTCTCTCTATCGATGTTGTAGAAAGCATGTAAGAAAAGTTCATATTTTTTGAAAAATTAAAAATTAAACATATACTTAAAAATGTATTAGTTTTTAATCCCAAAATATGAGAGAAAACACGGATAATATCCCTATTAAAGAGGGGGAAAAAAGAGATTCAAACTTTTCTTTAATATCTTCTCTAGAAGAAATCAGTAAGATTCTACGCCATCAATGACCAGAAAGTAGAGAAAAACTCTATGAACTTACAAATGAATTAGAAAGATTTAGAGATAAATTTGCTACAAAATTGAAAAACAACCCTGAAAAACTATTTGATCAATTGACGGATTTTCTAAATTACGATTTATTAAAACTCATTCGCAGAAAATTCTACAATAATGCTCCAAATATTACCGTGGAAGCATATGCTCAATCCTCGTTAACAGATCAATACCTAAATAATATGCTGAATCCTAACACCAATATAGAGGGAGAATATTTTGGAGGGAGTTGTTTTCATCGAGCAATATTTCTAAAAAAATTGATTGATAGTTGGGATATTAAATGACTTAAAACACAAATTGTGAAGTATAAAGAGGGCAATCATAGTTTTGTACTAGTATCATTTCAAGAAGAGAGTTTCAAAGCAGAAATTCACGGGAAAGATAACAAGATTATAGAACCTCTAGGAGAATACTATAATATTCAAGATAACATACCTCTAGTAAAAAATGCAATAAAAGTAAACGAAGTAAGAGGAATTAAAAACGAAATAAAAATTATGTATGTAAACAAGGACTGAGAAGAACATATTGTAAACCTAGACAAAGAAGGATTAGAATTCTGTGTAGGATGAAGTTTCATACAATATAACCCCCACAATATAAGAAAAACAAATCTAGAAAACCTTTCCTCCAAAGAAATCTTTGAATACATAATTGAACATGCAACAATCAGAAGAAAAGACCTCTCCGAATATGCCGAAGATAAAATAAAACAAATATGCTTTGCCATGATAGAAAAAACGAATCCAGAGGAAATTCGTAACATATTTCTCTAATCTCTTTCTAGATTAGCTTCATATCCTGAAGTATCTTTTCATATTCCTGATAAGTATCGGGATATTGCTTCATTAAGAATCTTTTAAGCAAGTCAATCCGCCCTCAAAACCCTTCCTTTAATGAAGAAGCATCAGGCTTCTGAAGTTTCTCGAGTAAATCATCAACATTCACCTGCTGTTTTTTGAGTTTTACATCTTGTAGTTCTGCTTGGAGCTGAACAGTAACAAAACTTTCCATCTTTTGGTAATTCAACTCTTCTACACGAAGAGAAAGAGATACTCTTTTTAGATCAAGTTCTGAGAGAAAATGAAAATCTACTTCTAGCTGTCATGGTGAGTGAAAAACATCAGATCATGATAATTCAAGTCAAAAAACATTTTGCTTAAAATTTTCTTGTAATTTTTTATGATGGGTTTCAATATCTCATGGCGTAAGTGCTAGCGTCTCTCCACCAAAAAGCGATTGAGAGGATAATTGTCCAGAATCAATCAAGAAATAGTAATTTATCCCCGATTCATAAAACGACCACTGATTTTCGGATAGCTTCCAATAGCCTTTAATCTGATTTTCCTCTAAAGGAGAGGATGCCCAAATCGAACCAGTACAAAGATAATTCTGATAGAAAAACGCTTGATGCAAATGTCCAGAAATAAAAAACAATTCCTTATCCTCCAACCACTGATTACTTAATGCAACATCTCTAAAAGAGAATGTAGACTTTTGTCCCGGAAACACTACAGAATCAAAGTAATAATGATGCACAAAGGTAAGATTTGAGTAGTGATTCTTGAAATACTGAACAAGGAGATGAAGTTTTGCAGAGAGCATCTGATTCTTATTTTTCGAAGCAATTTGCTTCTGATAAAAGTCATCTTGAAGTTGTTCAATCCCAGGATACTTTGCCAAGTCTACCTCCAAAAGATAAGGAAGAAAACAGATTTCTTTTCCCTCTATTTTGATAATTTGTGGTTCGGTGATAAATTGGATGCTGGCATTCGTAGCATCTCCAAAGACCTGAAGCAGCTGAAATGCTTTCTTTGCCTCTTCAAAAACAAAGCTCTGAGTTAATCGATCATGATTTCCCGCAAGAATATAAAGATGTTTCTCTTGACTATACAGTTCAAGGAAAAAATCATAAAGGGAGAGTAAGGCTCCTCTATCATAACTAAAATGATAAACAAAATCTCCAAGAAAGATCAGGTGTTTTTCTTCAGGCTGACTGTTGATAAAATTCCTGAGTGAAGTCAGAATCTTATCCTTATACTTAGAAGTAATATGAATGTCTCAGATAAAAAGCATAGGTATAATTGAGATAAATCCCCCTTTGAAGGGGGAAGCGAATGCAATGAGCAGGGGGTTCGAACCCACCTCCGCTTCGCTCCTCCTCCCTTCAAAAGGGAGGTTAAATCTTGATAATAAACGTTTCCTTACTTTCCTTTCTTGAGCTTTTAGGCTTAAACACTTTAATATTTTTCCCTCCATATTTCTTTTTCATTCCCAACACATATTCATCAAATCCTGGTCCCATAAAGATTTTTGTACAGAATCTTCCCGTAGGTTTTAAATATGTTTCATAGACCCATAACGTTTCTTCAAGGAGTCCGATAGACCTCATTGCATCTGCCTCTTTATGTCCAATGGTATTGGGAGCCATATCTGACTGAATAAAATCTACCTTCTCTGGATAAATCTGGTGAGAAGTAAGAATTTGATTTACCTGTTCCTGTTGTGTCACATCCTGTTCATAAATAAAGACTCAAGGAAGTTTAATATTTACATGCTTCGTATTAATATCAAAACCAATCACTTGATACTCTTTTACTCTAAGTTTCATCAATTGTGCAGTAGTATATTGTATTCGACTTCCAGGAGCACAACCAATATCAAGAACTATCTTTGTATTTCTATCAATCAAATGAAACTTATCCTGAATTTCCTCTAACTTAAAAACGCTCCTCGCGGCATATCCTTCTTGTTTCGCTTTTTTAGAATAGAAGTTATCTAATTTGTACATCACCCAAGAACTAAGATAAACTAAATAGAAGTATAAAAAAGCAGATCCCCTTTTCAATGGAGAGTATAAAAAGATATCTCGTCTTGAAATCGAGAAGGAGTTTTTTATAGTAAACTGTTGCTATTTTTGCAAAGTTTGTCTCTGCAAAACTAGAAAACAGAGTTGAA
This sequence comes from Candidatus Absconditabacteria bacterium, assembly GCA_028685875.1. Taxonomy (GTDB): domain Bacteria; phylum Patescibacteriota; class Gracilibacteria; order Absconditabacterales; family Absconditicoccaceae; genus UBA3291. The sequence goes on along the minus strand of JAQUDD010000003.1, from coordinate 41,345 downwards.
CATTAGCTCATACGGTTTGCCACTGTTGCTCTTTGTTCAGATTTTTATTCTTTTTATTATTTATACCATGGCTGTAAAAAAAACAGATGCCTCTCTCAAGAGACACGACAAAGACACAGGTTCTCCAGAAGCACAAATCGAACGCCTTAGCGAAGAAATCACAATGCTTCAAGGACACCTTGCACAAAATAAAAAAGACTTCGATGCAAAGAGATCTCTTCTCCAAAAAGTTGCGAGAAGAAGAAGATTTTTGAGATATCTCAAAAACACTAATCTTGAAAGCTATACAGAAGTAGCAAAGAAAACTGGACTTAAAGTGTAAGTTCAGACTGTCATTCAGAAACATTTGTCATTCTGAAGCGTAGCTGAAGAACCCAGACATTAATGGATCTTTCGCTCTACTCAAGATGACGAAATATTGAGTAAAAAAGATAAATTAGTAATTATTTTTATTTCATTAACTTTTATTTACTAATGGCTAAAAAAGCTGAAACACAAGCACAATTCAATGTGCCTATAATTAAAGAAGGAGCTAAAGTAAAAGGAACTATCCTTAAAGAAATTGAAAATGGAATCCTCGTAGATTGTGAAAATGGTGCATTTACAGGAGTTATCCTCGCAAAAGAAGCAAAAGAACTCAAAAGATCAAATGTTGACCTCAACAATGGAACAGAACTAGAACTTGAAATCATCAACCCAGCAATTAGACACGAAGATGGATATTATATCGTTTCTGTGACCAGACTCCTTCAATACGATGTGTGGAAATCGGTTATCGATAAATTTGAAAAAGACACGATCATCACTGTAATTCCTACTGAAGCAAATCTTGGGGGACTATTGATTGATATGCATGGGATCAAAGGATTTATTCCTCTCTCACAGCTTGCTCCTATCCATTACCCAAGAGTAGAAGATGGAGAACAAGAAGCAATCTTCGGAAAGCTCCTTGAACTTATCGGACAAGAAATCAAAGTAAGAGTAATCAATATCGACGAAGAAGAGAGAAGAATCATCCTTTCTGAAAGAGAAGCACTCAGAGAAGAAAGAGAAAAGGTACTTGCTGAACTCGAAGTTGGAAAAGTATTTGACGGAGTAGTATCAGGAATTTCTTCATACGGACTATTTGTTACTATTGGAGGAACAGTTGAAGGACTTGTACATATCTCAGAAATTACCTATGGACATGTTAATAATATTGATAATCTTGGACAAATCTGAGATAAGATGCAAGTAAAAGTGATTGGACTAGAAAATGGAAAGATCTCACTCTCTGCAAAACAACTCAAAGAAGATCCATGGGAAGCTCTTCCAAGAAAGGTAAAAGTGGGAGATACCTTTGAAGGGAAAGTGATCAGATTTGTTCCTTATGGAGTATTCGTGAGAGTATTCGACGATATCAATGGACTGGTTCACTTGAGCGAGCTATCACAAAAATCCGTAAACAATCCAAACGAAGTCGTAAAAATCGGACAAACAGTTAAAGTAAAACTTATCCTCTTGGATCCAAAAAATAGAAAAATCGGACTTTCTATGAAAGATAGTGAACCAGGAGCTCCAACAGAAAAACCAGCTAAAAAAGCCGATCTCGCTGAGGTTGCTAAAAAATTAGAAGCAGAAGAAAAAGCTGAATAAAAATACCACATTAACTAATGTAAAATCAGGAATACAATATAAAAAAAACCATTCTTTAGAGAGTGGTTTTTTTATAATCTGTCATTGTGAGAAGAGGGCAAGCTCATCATTCTGAACGTAGTGAAGAATCCAGGTAAAATAAGATAGATTCTTTGTTCATCTGGATCCTTCATTTCACTCAGGAGGATTTCAGATTTATTTCTTTTTCTTATACTCCGTTACTTCCTTATTGAGATAAACAAGCTGAACACCAGCTCTAGTAAAAATTTCTTCACTCTCCTGAGCAGAATGGTAGGTACTATCGCATACTACTCTCCTGATCCCACAAGCAACAATCAAATGTGCACAATGCCTTACGCTACAAGGTGTCATCTTGGTATAAAGTGTTGCTCCCTCAAGAGAGATTCAAACCCTGGCTGCATTAGCAATCGCTACCTGCTCTGCACAATTATTTCTCATACAATGATCAATTTTCTTTCCATCTTCATGAATAAAACCACACATCTGGTGTCCCACTTCATCACAAGTCGGGCTCCCTTCAGGAGAAGTAACAAACCCTGTAGAAAGGATCACATGATCTCTTACGATCACACATCCGCTCCTTCCTCTATCACAAGTAGCCTTTTCTCCCACTACTCTGCAGATATCCATAAAATATTCATCCCAAGGAATCTGCACCGGCTCAAGATGTCCGTGATCTTTGAGTGTCCCATTACTATAGACCATAGAGAAACTGTTGAAAAATAAAAAATCGTTCATTCAAGTATAGTCAGAATTCAGATTTTTTGCAAATATTTGCTTCTCAGACCCCAGGATTCTGAATATAATGTTGATTAAACCCCGGGGTCATATAAAATCAGATTGAAAAAGAAAGAAAGAAGATTACAATTAAAGCAGTATTTATCGTTATCTTATCCTATGAATAAAGAGCAACTCTTAACACAGCTCAGCCAAGTGCAAACCAAAGAGCAACTAGAAGCACGATATCAATCCTACCTCGGGAAAAAAGGAAGCATTACCACGGAATTCAAAACCATGGGAAGCCTTGATCCTAAAGCGAAAAAAGAAAAAGGTCAGCTTCTCTCTGATCTCAAAAATAGCTTGGAAGCTGCCTATGCAGACAAAGAGCAGTCCCTTTCCATGACAGAGATCAACCAACTTCTTGAAAAAGAGCTCGTAGATATCTCTCTCCCCGCAACACCTGCAGAAAAAGGACATTATTCACTCCTCGTACAAACTAGAAGAGAGATGGAAGAGATTGCTCAATCTATGGGATTTATCGTTGCTACAGGAAGCGATGTAGTAACCAAGTACGAAAATTTTGAAACCGTAAATATCCCAATCACACACCCAGCAACAGAAATGCATGACACCATCTATGTGAACAAACAAGATCAGAGAGGAGAGAATTATGTGCTCAGAACCCATACCTCCTCAGCTCAAAATTATGTGATCAAAAAATATGGACTCCCTATCAAAGCGGTACTTCCTGGAAGATGTTATAGATTTGACGAAATGGATGCAACTCATGATACCATGTTTTATCAATTAGAAGGAATTTATATCGATAAAAATGTTTCAATAGCAAACTTCAAAAATGTGATCACTACTTTCCTTTCTGCTGTACTCAAAAAAGAAGTAGAAGTCAGAATGAGACCAGCATTTTTCCCATTTGTAGAGCCAGGATTTGAAATTGATGCAAGATATGAATACCTTGATCAAAAAACTGGAGAGAAAACAATGTCAAAGTGGCTTGAAATCCTAGGAGCAGGGATGATTCATCCGAATGTTCTCAAAGAAGCAGGAGTTGAGAGCAAAGAAGGACGAACAGGGTTTGCCTTTGGTATTGGAATCAACAGAGTTGCTGCAATGAAGTTTGGGATTAAAGATATCAGATACTTTACAAACGGAGATCTCAGATTCATTAAATCTTTTGCTTAAAAACAGATTAGAAAAATAACGCCTCGCTATTTTTTTACATTACGCAAACAAATAGTTTAAAACCTCTGAGAAAAGTATTCCATGTTTATGGAACTATTTAGCTAAATATCAAAAAATGACGAGAACACAATCCTCATCATTTTTTATAATAAAACATTTTTTACAGGTCCATATGATACCTATAAAAATAACATGATCTAATGATCTCATCAACCAAATCATCAGAGGTATCAATACGATGCTCCTTAAGAACATCAAATATTGCTCTCTGAGAATTCTTCCCTAATCTCTTCAACGTTGAGAGACCATACCTATGAACATTCTTCCTTTTTTTCGAGCGATGAAACGCAACCACCTCAAAGAAGTAGGTAATTTCTGCTTGAAAGAAAGCCTTTTTTATACGATTCCCCACATTTTCCGGGAAATCATAATCAGAAATCCTTGAAAGCAAAAATACTATCTTGGGATCGTCCATACTCAACGTATTTTCTAATTGAGAGAATCTTAATATAAGCTTCTCTACAACCGTCCTGCTTTCTTCTGAAAGATTATTCAAAAGGGTGTCTATTCTCATATCATTCTATTTTTGTGATTATTTTATAATTTATTATATTGACATATATAATAATATTAACATAAAAATCAATACAATCTAGAGGTAATAATAAATTTTCCTCACCAAGAGAAAAAACTTGCAAACCAAAAAACAATAACTACACTGAGGGTCAGAAAAGATTTTGATTTTTATTCTTGTTTAAAAATACTACCATGACAGGACTTCTTATTCTCTTAGGAGTTGTTATCCTCCTCATTATCTACGTTATCAGCCTTTACAACAAAATCGTAAGACTCAAAACTACTAGAGAAAACGCTCTCTCAGACATCGACGTACAGATGAAGATGAGATTTGATCTCGTAGATAATTTGGTAAGCACGGTAAAAGGATATGCAGCACACGAAAAAGAAACACTTGATGCAGTAATCAAAGCAAGAAATAATTTTGGGAAAGCAAAAGATATGGAAGGGAAAGCAAAAGCTGATGGAGAACTCAGTTCTGCTCTCAAAAGTATTTTCGCACTAGCAGAATCTTATCCAGACCTTAAGGCAAATCAAAACTTCCTTCAACTTCAAACAGAACTCTCTGATATCGAAAATAAAATCGCTGCCGCGAGAAGATTCTTCAATGCTACAACGAAAGAATACAATACCACTATCCAACAATTTCCTGCTAACATAATCTTCTCAGGGAACAAACCAGAAACATTCTTTGAAGGAGAAGAAGAAATCAAAAAAGCTCCAAAAGTTGAATTCTAGTCATCATTGCAAATACAGACACCACACTAAAGATACTGTAGGTACCACTCAGAACAGTCTGCCCTCTAAAAGAGTCTTTTCTTAGAGAAATTTCCTTTGGACTAAGTTCTTCTTAGCTCCTGTACACGACAAGAACATTAGTATAAAGGAACAGCAAAAAAATATTTTTAATCAGCAACTTCGTTTGATACCAAAAATTTTACCTTAAAAAGAGAGGAAAAATGTCTAACTACCAAGGGATGATCAGCTTTAAACACAGTAATGAGAGAAAGACCATCCTTCTCCTCACTCTTTTCCCTCTTTTTCTTTTTGGAATAACTTGGCTAATTATGCTCTTCTTTGGCACCAATACTGCCTACGAGATGAACCAGAGAATAAACGAAGCTCTCTACAATACCGCTGGAGTGTTTATGCTGCTAGGACCCATCATTATTATTCGAGCAGTCGTAGTGTTTTTCTTCCAAAAACAACTCATGTTTTCCTTTTCTGGAGCAAGAGAACTTACCAGAAAAGAGAATCCAGAAATATACAATATAATAGAAAATCTTTGTATCTCCAGAGGACTACAAACTCCAAGAATCTGAATCATTGACACATCAGGATTCAATGCTTTCGCTACAGGATGGAGAGCAAAAGATTCTTGGATTATATTTACCTCAGGTCTCGTACAGACTCTCGATAAAAGAGAGATCGAAGCGGTAGCAGCACACGAACTAAGTCATATTATTAATAAAGATTCGCTCCTCATGCTAGTTACTGTAGTATACATTGGAATTATCTCAATGATGGGAAGTATTCTCATCAGAACTTCCAGTAGAGGAAGTGACAATAAAAACAATCTCCTACCTTTAGTAGGACTGTGATTTCTCGTCTTAGGATATCTAATTTATCCACTCATTAGACTAGCAGTATCTAGAAAGAGAGAATTCCTTGCAGATCTCTGAGCGGTTGAGTTAACAAAAGACAACGAAGCGATGATTTCTGCCTTAGAAAAAATTTCTGGACATTCAGCGGTTCCCTCAGCAAATACAAATATTTCCATGTTTTTCATCAACTCTCCTGATGATCTACCCCATATGAATGCTCTCGAAAAAAAGAGAGCTAAATCTTCTCTCCGAGACACACATCCAACAATCAGTGAAAGGGTCGAGGCTCTGAGAAATTATTAAACCAATACTTAACTTTCTTGAAAAAAGCAAACAAATAACTACACATACAATAATTTATCCCCTACGAGGACGACATGTTTTATCTCTGGCAAGAAAATTTCGATCCAAAATATCCAAAATTTCGTGTCCTCAAAGCTCAAAAAGAATTCTGAATTCAACATTATCTCCTCTACGAAAATCTCGCAACTATCATTGATAACAGTAGCAAATATCCAAAATACGAACATATTTTTCTCCTTGATGATCAAAGATTTAGCTTTTTCAGTTTCGACGTAGAATATTACAGCGAACAAGCCCTCACCCTTCAGGATGTCCAAAATATCATCAATAACAAAATCGATCTCGCTGATAGAGAATGTAAAGAAGTATTCCTATTTTCACATATTGATACCATTAGAAATAATGAACAAGAGAGAAATTTTCTCATCGGAGAAAAAGGAGAACTCAGCTTTAGAGTAATTCTTGTCTACCTTAATAGAAAAAGCTGTCTCGAATTTAACGACAAATATGGGAACTTTCACAACCAAAAAAACCTGACTATCATACCAGAATCTTTCCAAACCATCTCTTTCTTGAAAAAAAATATCCAAAGCGAAAAGTTCCTTCTCCTCTACATCAGAGATTCACACTGTAAAGGGATAGAGGTAGAGAAGTGATTCTACGAACAAATCGAAAGCATCAACCTCGGAGTAAATGCTCTCATGCAAATGTACAAAGACAACGGAATTTCAAAATATCGATACAAAAATTATGAAGAAATAGAAAATAATCCTTTCGCGAAAAATCTCGTAGTTCAAACCTTAGAATTCTACGCACAAATGCTCTGTAGATGGATTGAAGAAGAGAATCTTGGAGGAAAAAATATTTTTGTAATTTCTCCCATCATGAAAAACGCCCACTTTATGGAAATTTTTAATAAAGAATATTCAAAACTAAATAATAACTATATCGTCCCTTTCCATTTCTCTGAAAAGCTCGAGCTCTTCGGGAAGCAGCGAGAACCTGAGGATATCGATGCCCTCATCTATATCAATCAGGTGAAGAAGAAGGAGATTGAACTGTTTAAAAAATAGCTTGCATACAAATCTAATTTATATAATATGTCAATTATATTTATATAATTTTCATATATTGAGAATGGAAAAGGGATGTGAATATCTAATAGATGAAACTCAATACAAATTTAGTAGAGTGTATCATGAACTAAATCTCCAAAAAGATGCTAAAGAAAAATTAGCTGAATTTTCTAAAGAACTCAAAATATTATTAGAAGCTGAGTGAATTAAGGCAAAAGTAGTAACTGATCACCATATGACGCTTTCTTATTATATAGAAATTTATGCAAATGATATGTTGAAAACCTTGATACTAAGCAAAGAAGAAGCAAAAAAATTAGAAAACATGGAACTCTTAAATCGCAATAAAAAATATGATCAATCAATTCATAAAAAAGAAATTCGAAAGAGTAAAATAAATGGTAAGACTTACCTAGTATTAGTCCCTCATAATCCAGATAATATCTATAAAAATCTAAAAGAATGAGAAGAACGAATCCCTCACATAACTCTTGCTGAACTTGATTGTTCAATAGAAAGAGCTAGGGAATTATTACCAAAAATTAAAAACATAATGGCAAAATACATCCAAGACAGAGGAATTGCTGTTGATTTTAGTGAAATCATCACCCACACAAGATAATTTTCTTGATATCTCTTCAAGGTCTACTATATATACGTTAATTTAGTAGATTTCGTACCCATGCCCATCATCTCCATCACTCCGAACAACATTGATCAAGAGCATATCTGCTGTGCAATCGGGAACGACAAAGACAATCTCGCCAGAGCTGCAAACAAAAAATCCTGGATGAAAGAAAGATTTTCCGAAGGATTGGTATTTAAGAGATTGGATGCTAGAGGGAAAGTCTTTGTGGAATATATGCCAAGCGAGACTTGCTGGAAACCGATTGAGGCGAAGAATTTTCTCGTCATTCATTGCCTGCGGGTATCTGGCTCGTTTAAGGGAAAGTGAATAGGAAAAGAGCTTTTGAAGGAAGTAATCAACGATGCGAAAGCACAAGGAAGAGACGGTATTTGCGTAGTCACAGGAAATAAAGACAAGCCCTATCTTACCAATCCAAAATTTTATAAGAAATTCTGATTTGAAACGGTCGATACTGCTGAGCCCTATTTTGAACTCTTGGCACTCATGTTCAATCCAAAAGCAGAGAAACCAAGATTTTCCCCTCATGTAAAAACAGGAAGCTGTGAAGAGAAAGAAGAAATTTTTCTCAGCTATAGCAATCAATGCCCCTTTATGGAAGAATATACTACCCTCTTGATCAGTAAAGCAAAAGAACTCTGAATTTTTACACAGGCAAAGAAGCTAAACTCTGCTCAGGAGGTAAAACAATGGGGAAGTCATTTTGCTACCTTCGGAATATGGCGAAAAGGGAAATTTATTACCCATGAATTACCCAGCGAAAAAGGATTTGAGAAGCTATTACAAAAGTATAGTATTGCTTAAAGTTTATCCAGAAACGAGACAATGAAAAAAAATATCGCTGTTATTCGATGAGGATACTCCTCCGAATTTGCAGTATCAGAAAAAAGTAAAGACACTATCATTAACCACCTTTCCACTGAAGAATACAAAATTTTTTCCATCTGTATTAATCAAGACACACGAAATGCTGAACAAAATGGAGAGAAATATCCCATTGATAAAAATGATTTCAGCCTTAGAGATAAACAAGGGAAGAAAATTCTCTTCGATTTTGCCTATATCACAATCCATGGGACACCGGGAGAAGATGGAATACTTCAAGGATATTTCGAGATGATAGGAGTCCCTTATTCTGGATGTAATGTTAGCACTTCTGCGCTCACCTTTAATAAATTCTTTTGCAACCAGTTTTTAAAATCCTTCGGGATGAATATTGCTGAATCAATCCACCTCCATCAAAATGAAGACTATAATGCTCAAGAAATCATCCAAAAAATCTGACTCCCTTGTTTTGTGAAACCAAATCTTGGAGGATCGAGCTTTTGAATATCAAAAGTAAAGAAAGAAGAAGAAATTGAAAATGCCATTAAAAATGCATTCAAAGAATCTCCTGAGATTATAATCGAAAAAGCAATCATAGGAACAGAGGTTACCTGTTGATGTTTTAAGAGAAAATGAGAGGTAATTGCACTACCCATTACAGAAATAGTAACTCACAGAGAATTTTTTGACTACACTGCAAAATATCAAGGAGAAGTAGAAGAAATCACTCCAGCAAGAATTAATATAAACCTCACAAAGAGAATACAAGAATTAACAAGAGAAATATACCAACTAATAGGAGCGGAAGGTATCATCAGAATTGATTATATTATCCAAGAAGAGAACATCTATATTCTAGAAATTAATACAACTCCAGGGATGACAGAAACAAGCCTCATCCCACAACAAATCCAAACAGCAGGGATAAAACTTGGAGAAGTGCTAGAAGAGATAATTAATGAAGCCCTCAAAAAGGGATAGAAGAAACAAGAGTGCTTGCATTTCTCAATTAAAAAGATATGATATGCCCTGAAAATGTTTCAACATTTTTTGTATTTTATATCGCTTTGCACCTAGAGGATGGACAAATTTTGGAACAAGAGAAGGATTATCTTTGCAGTAAGTATAGTTCTCTCAGCATTTATCGTATTTTTTGTAGCACGAAGCTTCAATAAAGAAACACTTAGTAGGAGTCTAACCTTAACTAACCAAGGGATACTGAACTTTAGAAAGGGTCTTGATGTCTCTGGAGGAACAAAACTTACTTACAGAATCAATTATGATAAGTATAATGAAACCTACAAAGATGCTACAGAACTTGCAACAGTAAAAAGCACTGTTGAAGATATTATCCTCAAAAATATTGATGGAAGAATTTCTAAACTCGGAGTAAGTGATTATAAATCCTATATCCAGAAATTGGACAATGAAACGCAAATCGTAGTAGAGATCGGTGGAGTTGCTGATCTAGATCAAGCAAAAGAGATTATCGGAAAAACCGTAGAGCTAGAATTCAAACTCCCAAACAAAAATCAGAATGATCCAACAACGCTAGCTGAAAGAAGAAATATCGCACTCGCTCTTCACGATGATATTGAAATAAATGCTGATAAAATGCAAGAAATTGCTGATGGGAGAAGATCGGAGAATATCTACTATACTCGTTATGATCAAGTAGGTTTGGCAGAATTACCAAGCATCTATCAAGCAAATAGTGAAATTCTCAAGACTATTCCTCTTGAACAAGTAAGTGAAGTATTTGAAGGAGCTTACGGACTTGGACAATATGAAGATGCTGAAGGATATCTTCAAAATGAAGAAATTGAAGGATTTACTTTCTTCCGTATTCTAGAAAGAGAAAGTGGAGAGAGAACAAGTATCAATGCACAAGCAATCGTAGAAGTAGCTACTGATTTAGGATTATCTTACAACTCCACCCTTGATATTCAATCTTCTGATCTGGGCGTTGCAATAAATAACTATAAAGTAGAAGAGGGAAAATTATTCTTCAATAATGGGGAAATCTATGCCAATCAAGAAGCATACAAAGTAAGAATCTTTGTAGTAACTGAACCAAATGATCTAGGACTTAATGCAGAAGAATTAGCCGAAGAACAAACAAATTTTGATGCAGAAATTGAAGAAATCAAAAATACCTTGGCCGAAAATCCTGAAGCAGAAATCACTCAAGCACAAGAACTTACCAATAGTTATCTTACAAATCTAGAAATCAGACAGGCAATCCCAGAATTCAATGCATCTACAGGAGAAGATTTTCAAATCTATAGCCAAGAAGGAATTACGTATCTTGTAAAGATTCTTGAGAAAAAAACGACAAGTGATAAGAGATTTTGATTCTTGATCGTAGAAGGAGTAAATCAAGAAGTTTTTGAAACAGCTCTCGCATCAAAAGAATATTATACCATTGAAGAAGTATTTGTACAAGATAGACTCACCTGGGCTACTGCACAAAGTAGTGATGGGAAAATCCTGAATGGAGCAACATTTAAATACGCATCAGTAAGCCAATCTCAACTTGGACAACCTGTTGTAGTGCTCAATTTCGATGACACAGGGAAAGCAATCTTCTGTGATATTACCACAAACAGTATCGGAAGCCAAATGGCAATCTTCATCTGAGGAGAAATGGTTACTGCACCTGTAATCCAAAGCAAAATTTGTGATGGAACAGCACAAATTGATGGACAATTCACGCCAGAAGGAGCAAAAGAACTCACAAGTGCATTAAATGATGGAGCACTTCCTGCACCATTAATCTTGATGCAAGAAGAAAAGGTAAGTGCAACTCTTGGAGAGAATGCATTAAGTGGAGCAATCATCGCAGGAGGAATTGGATTTGTCTTAATCTTCATCTATATGTGCGTAGTATATGGAATCAGAAAGGGAATTATATCGCTCATCTCTCTCTGAACATTTACCCTTGTCCTACTAGCACTAGTAAAACTTTTTGATTACGCACTGTCTCTTAGTGGAATCGCTGCAATCATCCTAAACATCTGACTTGCAGTAGATGCAAACATTCTGATCTTTGAGAGAATGAGAGAAGAAAAAGCTGAAGGAAAAGGAAATAAAACAGCAATCAATGTCGCATATGAGAGAAGCTGGAATGCTATCAGAGATGCTCAACTTAGTACAGGATTAATTGGACTCCTCCTCTTTATGATGGGAATCAATATGTTTAAGGGATTTGGTTCTATGCTCGTTGTTGGAGTAGTACTCACACTATTGGTTAATGTACCACTCATCAAAGAGCTTCTCTATCTCTTCTTCCCAGAGAGAGAAACAGAAAAGACACCAAAAGCAAAATAATTATATTCCAAAATATCAATGGAAAAGACTGTCAACGATAATGAGAATCTTCAAGAAAAAGGAGAGAGACTACAAGAGATTTGTTACAATTGCTGAAAGGAACTCATCTTGGATTTTTATCTTATTGCAGAAGATGAAGAGGGAAACCAACATTTAGCAGATGATATTGATATTTGGAAAGACAACAATGGAAAAGAAATATACAAAACTTTTGAAATGGAGATATGTAAACATTGTTGGGCAACACAATAACATAGTTGAATAACCTCTTCAAAATCAAAAAAGAATCACTATAGTAAAACTCCCTAAAGGGAGTTTTTTTATGAGAGAAGCCATACATTTTATCGCACCCATAATCTATTGATGCCCTACAAAATATTTGGCTGCAAAGTAAATAAATTCTACATCAACCAGCGACTCCAGCACTACAAAGAACAGAACAATGGACTTGATACTACTTTACTGATCGCAACCTGTGTAGTAACAGACAGAGCAAAGAGTAAACGAATAAAAGATGCTAAGAAAACGTTAGAACAAGGACAAAGAGTAGCAATCACCGGATGTGGAACCTTAGAAAAAGGAGAGTTAATCTCTGCTGAGAGATTTTTTTCCATTTATCCAGAATTAAGAAAATTTAACAAAAATATTGATCTCCTTCCAGAATCTCCAACTAAACTCTGAAAAGGCTGAACTTTCACCCCACTCTATACCAAAAATTTTGTCGTTATTCAAAACGGATGTGACAATCACTGTTCCTTTTGTCTTACCGTCCTCAAAAGAGGAAAACATAGAAGCAGAAGTAGCGAAGAAATTATCGAAGAAATACAATTTATTGAATCCAGAGGGGGAAAAGAAGTGGTACTTACAGGGGTCAATCTCGCTGCACGAGGAGCTAACAATAGCAGAAAAACAGAAGAAAGTAGATTCTCTCAGCTCTTAGAGGAAATCTTACAACAAACCACCATCCCTAGAGTTAGAATCTCAAGCATCGGAACAGAATTTGTAAACGACCATTTCTTTGAACTTGCAAGTGATGAAAGGATACTCCCCCATTTCCACTACTCTATCCAAAGCTTTTCAGATAAAGTACTCCAAAATATGAAAAGAGGATATGGAGCAGAAAAACTCAAAGATACCCTTAGAAAAACCAGAAGAATTCAGAAAAAGAATCCAGAAAGTATTTCGATTGGAGCAGACATTATCGTGGGATTTCCCGGAGAAACAGAAGCAGATTTTTTAGAGACTTTTGAATGCGTTCAAGAATTTGGAATCACTAAACTTCACGCCTTTCCCTTCTCAGCACACCAGAGAGGAGAGGGAGTTCCTGCCTCGCTCTACCCAAATCAGATCAGTATAGAAATAAAAAAAGACAGAAACAAAAGGCTGATTGAAAGAGGAGAAAGAATCAGAGATGCATTCATCCAGAGAAATAAAGGAATTACACATAAAGTATTAATTGAAGAACAAAAAGCAGAAAAACGAAAAGGACGAACAGAAAATTATATCCAAGTTGAACTTGAAGGTAACTATAAAAAAGGTGAAATAATTGAATATCTCCTATAAGAGTCCTCTTGAATGATTAAACTTTTACCCTCTTGAAACTCCATTAGATGCAAGGAATTCGTGATGCACTCAGAAAAAGACTTTCTCAACAGTTTCGTGGGAAAAATATGATAGGAAGTATTGCAATAAACTGCATCCACGAATATTTTTCTCTGGAGAAGAATGAAAAAACCATTAGAGAAAAAGAAGCTGTTGAAGGATATATCAGACATAATAAGCTCTTTCTAAAGATCCAAGACCAAGAGATCAAAATACAAGTTTTTAAGGAGAAAAAAAAACTGATTGAACTCATCAATCAGCATTTAGAAAAGTTGGGATATAAAGAAAGAATAATAGATATTTTCACCAAATAATTATTCAACAAATTTTGCCTGAGCGCTATCCAACAAAGGATTATACATACGAAAAAGCAAAGATACAATTTCTGAAGTAGTAAGCTGCTCAGAATTCATTCTCATTCCAGAAAGTCCTTCCATAACTAAAGAAACTCTTGTTTGAAGTTGCTTCTCTCCTTTGATAAATTTTCTATATCTTTCTACCACTGCCTCGACATCATCTTTCGCATTCAAAACATTAAGGAATTTATCCCATCGAGATTTTCCCACTTGAGAAGTATCTTGATCGGTCTCATAATAGGGAACAATAATATAAAACTCTTTTACAAAGATCAGACCTTGTTTTGCATCGATTCCCTGCAAAAAAGAAAGATACTGATCACCTTGTTGGTGTAAGGCAACATTATCAATTTTCTTCAGATTTCCCTTAATATAAGAAAGATAATCAGTCAAATTCAAATAAGAATTCCTAATCAAAATCTGAAGAGGAAAAGAAAGTCCATTCAAAAATCTTTTATATTGCTCAAGGACCACCTCCTGTTCTTCAAAATTTCTCAAATCAAGATTGAGCCCTTCTACCCTAATAACAGATCTTAGTCCCCCATCTTTAAGCACTATCACGCCATCTCTAATTTCAGAAATAGGAAGCATTGCTTCCGTGTTAAAAAGACTATCCGGTGCAGTCTTCTTAATTTTATTCTGATCTCAAGAGTTAAAGAGCATAAAGAGATAAATCTATAAAATAAAACTATATTACCCCACTTACGAGTTTAGTCTGATAAAAATCAAAAAGGAAACTAACAATAATCCAAGAAAGTCCTAAAACCACCAAAGCTATGACCACTCCAATAAGATTTTTCTTGACCTTTTCCATTCCCTTGGAGTCCTCAGTAAAAAACATTCCATAAAACGAATAGATAATAATAACTAAGGCTACAAAGCTGACCAAGCCTAAGAGAAGGTTAATGATTGCTTTAATATACACAAGAGCTTTTAAGGTGTTATTCTCATAATCCCCTGCCCCAAAACCAAACATCCTCAAGAAACTATTTAGCAAGGAATCATTTTCTGTAACCACTCCATCAGCAACAATAGTTCACAGATCTTCAGTTGCAACCTGTTGATTAGTTGAGGCATTAGGAGTATCATAATAAAAATCGCTATTATACTGTGCAAACATAGGTGTAGCAAGCAAAAGAGCAAATACGGAAGTACACAAGGAAAGAGAGAAGGATTTCATCAAACAAAGATAAAGAAAATAAATTATGAAGTAATCAGGGTAATAAGCCAAAGAATAAAACTAACAATCAACCAAGCCACCGCAATTCCAGCTAACGCAATGATCGCAATCTTAATTCAACTCTTCCCCTTTGCCTGCTGTTTATCATCAGTTCCAGCCGTAAAAATCAAAAATCCTGAATAAATAATATAAATTAAAGCCACAAATCCAAGTAATGCCAGAGAATAATTAATAACAATCTGTATTAAATGCATAGTTGCCTGTACGGCCTGATTATGAGTCTGAATAGGAGTCCCTGTAATAACTCCCTCAACAGTATCATCTCAAGTAGGGCTATTGATAATTCCCTGCATTCCTTCCCTAATAGGATTATTCGCATCAATACGGTCTCCATCAAGAAAATCTTCTCTCTCCGTAGAACCAACATATTGTTCAGGAGTAAAAGGACCGATAGCATTCACAATCAGTGAGGGAACTCACAAAAAGATTAAGAATCATAATAAGAAATAAAGACTTTTCTTCATAAGCTAACTGAGAGAAGATAAAAACTTCCTCTAAATTGTATCCAAAAATCTCCAAAAAAGCAAATTTTTAGTCTTGGTATTGAAACAAACAACTAATTCTATATACAATGAAGAAATATAAAAGCTAGTTTTTAACTTTTTGAGTATCTCCACAATGACAAAAAATTTATTTCTCCTCTTCTCGCTGTATTTTTTCGTAGGACAGAGCCTCATTATAGGATTCCTACGAAAGGAAACGAGCTTCTACCGGTTAGCAGTAATCAATGCTATCGCAATCCTTCTCATTAGCATTGTTTATGCATTTTGTACCAGAGAAACTTCTCCCAAAAAAGAAAAAAAATCCCCAAATAAAGTCAGCATTGAACAAGAAGTGATACAAGAAACCAACAATCCCAAAGAAACTGTGTTCACAGAGAAAATCAGTATCCAAAAAGTAGTACAAACCACTCCTGCCCCTATTGAGAAAAAGAAAAAGAAAAGAAACTCTACACGAGGAGCGTGGATTATTTTCTTCATATCGCTTATTATCGGAGCCTGTGCTTATTTTATCTTACGTGAATTCTTTCTCCACTGGGCAGGAATCTTAGCAATAATTATTGGATTAGTTTGCTTCGTAATTATCGGTAAAATTATAGGGACAAACGGATTTGACAGAGTAAACACATTGGGTGCATCTAAACTCTATTACATAATAGGGATAGTAGCCCTAGCATACGCACTTGTATTTAGTTATGGAAGTGATAAGCTCATCAATACTATTAATCAATATATTCCAAATGTACATACACTATCCAAAATAACTACTCCCGATCAAGATCAAGAAGAAAACGATCCTAATATAGGAACAGGAGAATATATCTTTGAATCTACAGGAGAAGTACTTTCTGGATTTAACACCCTTGAAGAGAATGAAAATCTAGGAATAGGAGGAACTTCGATTCCCGAAATAGAAACAAACACAGGAAATAGTAATGAAGAAATAGAAGTTTCCACCACAGAAATAACAAACATTACTATGGCTGATGCACTAAAACATGTAATCGAAAACTACAATATCCCATTGTCCACAAAAACAGACATTAGCTTCACTTACGTAGGTAAATCAAATGAGAACTACCCCTACTTCAAAACTGCATATGAAAAAAGAATGATTGGAAAATCCACGGAGCCCAACAAACAAATTTCTTGTGAAACCTATACAGTAATCAAAGGACTTGCGGCGGGATGGGATGTTGGATCCTATACAGATATTAAGGCAGCATATCGAGAGAAGGCAGAAGAACTTAACGTATTAAATGGATGTAAGAAAGGTGGATATGTAACTACAGATACGCTCTAAGAAATCTAAGAACATCTCATAAATAAAAATACATCACCAGTTGATGTATTTTTTTATACCAAAAAACATATTAGATACACTATCTCAAAAAAAGGTAGAAGAAATTGAAAAAAGAAAGCAGATTTTTGATTTTTTAGAGAAAGTCGAATATACTAGAGAAGTAATTTATTTGCTTCTCAAAACTTAAGACATGAAGGATATAACTAATAAAAAGAAAAATAAGTATATACTATACGGAATAATTACTCTTTTTATCGTCGCAATATTTTTATTAGGAATTGGAACAGAAGCTAATCTAAGTTTTGCATCAACCACAGCAGATCTAGAAAAAAATCTCACTACTTGGAATGAAACATTTACCGTATTATCACAAGTATTTTATGTAGTACTATGGCCCCTTCTTTTCGTTGCAGGATATGCAATGGACAATAGCATGGTATACGGAGAAGTTTTTGGATTTGATACCGCATTATGGTCAATGTGGACCATGATGAGAAATATCGCAAATTATGCACTCTGATTTATTTTCATCTTTTATATTGGGAAAATATTACTAGGAAAAGAAGAAGCCTCAAAAGCAATCAAAGACATCATTTTGAAACTCGTGGTTGCGGGAGTAGGAATTCAAGCAAGTCGATTTCTAACAGCTGCTGCTGTGGATATCTCAACAATCGCTACCTATGGAATCGGTGGATTACCGATTAGTATGCTAAAAGAAACTAAGACAACAGAAAATAATACAAGAGAAAACACCTCATATGTCCTAGGAAATGAAATATATATTAAAGATAAATTCTCCTGAGTACTCATGATCCAAACTACCAATATAGGAGGAGAGGATGGGAAAGGAGAAAAAATATCACCATGCATCATGCAAACTTTCCCTTTTTGAAGGCAGGATCAATTATTACTAGGAAGAAAGGTACTTTTCTATGTGGACAAAAACAATAAAATACAAAGAACAAAATCTTGAGTTTGTAACCACAACGGAGGAATATATCGATATAACGAAGGACAGTCTCCATTTGTTTGAGAAATACAAACTATTCCAGATGATTTGACAAAAGCTAATGAGATTCAAGAAAAGTATAATACAGCAATAAAAGCAGAACGAAGTAGAATTAGCGAAAACTTAACAGGAGCTATAGAGGAAACAAATGAGAGAATTATTGATGGGATCTTTTTACAATCAACACCCAATGTAAGAATCTTTTCCTGAAGTGACGGAAAAATAATCTCTTATACACAGAAAGAAGGGTTTCCTGAATTCTGATATGATACAAGAAATCTAAGAATTTGAGATGATTGAGCAGGAACAGAACTGGGAAATCTATTAGATAAAGCTGAAGGATACGTGGGAGTATTCAGTACCCTTTATAGTAATCTCCTCTCATTTATTAATCATGAACAAGGGACAAATACCTGATTCTATCTACAATTTATCTATTGACTCATAAATATCCTTTATGCAATAGCATTACTTGTTCCTCTCGTTTGTCTCGTAGTGGTACTCGTTGCAAGAATAGGGATCCTCTGGGTATTTATAGCACTCTCTCCCATCTTGATTATCCTAAAGGTTTTTGATCGAGAGAAAAATGTACTAAAAAATTTATCAATATTCCAATTTAATGAAGTTATAAAACTATTAGTAGCTCCAGTACTCATAACCCTTGCAGTAAGTATATCTACCGTCTTCTTAACAATCATTAAAGACTTTACTACGAAAGCAAGTGGAATAGATATGTCAGACTTTCTTTGAATCATTGAAGTAAATATTGCAGAAGGTGTACTAGATTTCTCTCAACTTATATTCTCAATACTCGGAATAACCATCGTACGGTTCCTCCTCTTCTGGGCGATAAAAGTGAATAGCGTGGGAAAAAGCTTCGGAACCTTTGCACAATGACTTGCAGAAAAAGCTATTACGAGCGCACCAATCATTCCTGTCGCAGGAGGAATTGGTATTGGACAGCTTTGAACACAATCTCTAAGTAGAGTAGGAAGTCAGCTCACAAGAAGCATGGGAGATGTTAGCGATAAAAATATGGCTGAATTTCTTCAGAGTATGGGAGCAGGAGGACTGGTTGAAGATAAATTAAAGCAAATTGAGCAAGATAAAGAAACAGCAAAAACAAAAATAACAAACACTGAAAGAACACAAATAATAGAAGACTTTAATAGTAGGAATTGGCAATCGGGACACAGGTACACGATCAAGAAAAACATAAACGGAAGAGAAGAAGATTTGGTGTTTACCATGGCAGATCTAGGAAAAATGAGCGATGCTCAAGAAAGATTTATTACCTCATTACAAAAGAAAGAAAACGCCTCTAGTGAAGAGGATATTATAGCATTCTTAGATGGTGCTACTACACTAGATAGTCTACAAAAAATATTCAACAGTCTAAGTGAAGAAATGAAAAAAAAAGTAGCAGACAAAAAAATAAAAGACAATACAAATGAACGAAAAATTTGAGAAGCAGTATATCACATCGTCTGAGAACAAATTGTTCCTAAAGAAAAAACAACAAATGAAAAACCAACAACAAGTTAATCTTATTTAACAACAATATACTCATCGTAATGAAAAAAAAGACTATCATCAAAACACTTATCATCATAACCATGATTGGAATGATAGGTTTTGATTATAGTTTCGCCGCAGAGGCGGGAGCTAGTGGGATGCAAAATCTCGCAACCTTTTTCCACTTTATCCTCAGCTTTTTGTCTTGGGGATGGATTATCTTTGCCAAAATAGGTGGAGAGTTACTAAGTAATTCTCGAGTATATGGAGAAGTACTAGGATTGGACAGTTATCTCTGGATGTTGCGAAATATGATGAGAAATATTGCAAACTACATCCTCTGATTTCTTTTTATCTATTATATTGGGAAGGAACTCATTGGAAAAGGACAAGGAGTAGGATTTGCAAAAGATATTATCATAAAAATCCTTGTTGCAGGAGTAGGAATTCAAGCAAGTCGATTTCTAACAGCAGCCATTATTGATCTTTCCAATATTGCAACTGCAGCCGTAGGATCTTTTCCTGCACAAATCACAGCCAACAACTCAACTATCTATAAAAATATAACAGAATGAGCTCTATTGGGAGATTTAGAAAAAGTAAAAAGTGCACAAAATGCACATGAGACCCTATTCACAGAAAAAAAGATGCGAACCTACAAGGGAGATGACGGATTCGTTATTGAAAAAGTGAAACTCACCGAAGAAGTAAGTGAAAAAGGAATAATTGATGCTATTTTACCTAATGAAAATTCCCTTGATGGAGTACTGATTTTTATAGGAATTAATATTTTAGAAATTACAGAAATAGAGCCCCTAAACTTAACTGATACCGTAGGAGGATTAGTTGGAGCGTTTATTCAATTAATCATCAACGGAGCAAGTATCATTATCTACGGAGTAGCTATGGTGCTCCTATGTATTATAGCATTGATTAGGATCGTGTATCTTCGGATATTTATCATTATTTCACCGCTACTTATTCTTTTGTTTTGTCTAGAAAATGTCGGAAATAAGGAAAAAAGTGACCTATGAGGAATATCGAAAACATTAGGAGAAAAGGGAATCAATCTGTGAGGATTTATAAGTTTGGCATTCAAGCCAGTAATTATTACTTTAGCGCTCTCTGTTACACTTATTTTGATGACTCTCATGCAGGATGTTATTAAAAAAAGTAATCAGGGTAGTCTAGAACTAAACAATGTAACGATAACAAGTACAGAAGTCAGTAGTACGAGCGCTACTCCTAAATATGATACAAAAATTGAAACCCCCATAAGTTCTGTCTCTATAAAAGGACTTGGAAAAAGTTTTCTCGATATGATCCTCTCGATTATCACCCTAGTTATGATCCGGATGGTAATTAAACTGGGAATCACTAGTGGAAACAAAATCTGAGCGATTAAGAACTTTAGCAAATGGAGTACTGATTTCATACAGACGGGATTCAAGGAGTTACCTCTCATTCCTGTAGGTGGAAAAGGAGGAGTGAGTATGGGAAGCGTGTGAAGAACCTATAACGATATAAAAGCAGCCTGAAGAGATAACTTTAATGAAGAAATCACCAGACAAGAAAAGAATATCCTCAAAATGTTTGTTGACGACAAAAGCCCTGATCCCGAGATATATACTAAATTAAGCCAAGCAAGTAGAAAGCCGACAAACGAATTCAGGACAGTTTCAAAAGAAATCATAAATAATGGACAAAAAATCTGATTCAATGATCCAAATTGGAAACCTCATTTTTATGCACGAATGAATGGAGAGGGAAGTAAAAATGATGAGACAATAAATACAACGGATTTCTTTAGAGAATGGGATAAAGTTAGTAAGACAATAGAAAACAATGATGAAAGAATAGAAAAAGTACTAGCAAACGATGATGCTAGAAAAAGTTTTTGGAATAATTTCTTAGGAAGAACAACTACCGTACCAAGTGCAAAAGAATTATTAGAAGAATCTTTTTAAAACCCTGACAAAAACTCCTTGCAAAGCTGAAAAGTTTTTCTATCATTCAACTACGATTTACCCTCTAAATCAAAGAATGAAAAGAAAGCTGCCAGCTTTTTTACTGATCTGTTCTGTAATATCATTAGGATATATCTGAACGCAAGTACAAGCTTCCTACACTCCTACAGAATCGGACAACACCAAACTAGCCCAACTCAAAAATATCCTCATCAGTAGCGATAACAAAGATTTACGAAACTACTACGATCAGTTTAAACAACTCTCCAAAATTACCATAGGCGAGGAAAGAGTACAATACCTTTTAGAACACCTAAGAGATTTTAGTTATACTCAATTTTCTAGTAGAAAGAATCTTGCAAAACAGCAGAGCATCACATATAAAAATGATTTTGGGGATGAATACAAAGAAGATATAACCCTAGAACAAGATGTCTATGAAAACTGTCTAGGACGATACAATTCTTTAGATAATATCAGCTTTGCCAACAATTTTCCAACAGCCCTAACCATTGCGGTCCGATATAGAGAGTCAACCTGTGGATATGCACTACCCAGAAACGGAGACGGACCATTCCAAATTGTAAGTAAAGACTATGGAACAGGAACAATCACCGAAGAACTCTTTTTCCAGACCGTGCAAGACTTCATGGATTTCTCACGGAATAAAATCAATCGATATAATGAAAGAAATAAAGCTGACGGATTGAGCATAGACCTCAGCTATACAGGAGCCAGTTATACCGACCTCTGGAGATTCGCCGCACTCTACAATGGATTAAGCGGAGCGACCGTATATGGAGAAATCTCTCCTGCAGCACCCAAGTACTTCTTTGAGGGATATGAAAATGAGGTGCGAAGCGGTAGCTCAACAAGATATGGACTCTTCCCAAAATATCTGAAGATCCTTGAACGAGAACTTACCCAATAATAATCTAATTATAAAAAAGACTGAATTGTTCAGTCTTTTTCTTATAATCCTATTCCTTAGACTACTCTGTATCCTTCATAGCTTCTAAATATTCTGTTTGAAACTCTGTATAAATACTCACAATATACTCCTCTACATTCCCAATTTTCTCAGAAAGAAAAGCAAATACTTCATCTCACTCCTCTTCTCCCTCTTCAGACTCATCAAGAAGTTTATCAAAGGCTGCTCTATCCTCCTCAGTAGGTAATGCAGCATAAAGTTTAAGCATCACTCTCTCTTCCAAAAGAGGTCTAAGATCTTCTTTGAGCAGTTCAAAATCATCTTCTTCTGGATCAAATCCAGCTAGTTCCAACGTTTCATCAAGAAACTGTTCTTCGGGGGTTTGTTGAGCTGTAGTCATGAATAATATAGTATTTCAATAAATAACACTTCATATGTAGAAATATAGAATCTTATTACAAGATCTATTTGGTATACTTCTGTAAAATAAAATCGTTAAAGTCCGACGTATCAGCATTAAGTAATGATTTATCAAATATCTTATTAAAGGCTGTTCATAATTTGTGTTTTAAGTCTTTCACATTCTTTGTTTTTACAAAATCCAGAACAATATTTCCTTTTACTAGATCACTATCCATAAGAGAAGTAATAATCTGATAGTAATAAGGTCTCTTTGCCTTAACAGGATTTTCTCCTCCATTAATCTTAGAAAGCAGCTGAAACAATGGAGTATTCTTCTCAACTTTTTCTCCCTCACTATATTTTCTAATAAGCATAGCAGTATATACATCTTTCCATTCAAATTCACCTGAATCACTTTCTAACATTTGGTTAATAATTCTTTGTTCCTGTTGATAAGAGATCCATCCAGGTTTATAAGAAGACAAGCCCTCATCATTATAAAGCATTTTTAAAATCAACTGGGCAAGGTTTTCAGTTGAAGCCTCATTGATACCACGACCTTTTTCTTTAGCATATCCAAGACCCCGATGTAATAAACCTAAACGTCTAGTGGAAAGAGAGTCTTTAAACATATTATAATTCAACACACTCATACTGTGAAGCATTTCATGAATCAAAATATGCTTAATCTCCCAGAAAATCCTTGGAAAAATATGTTTACCTCAATCATTATCAGTATATTCTCACAAAGGAGGATAATTCTCATACTTTTCTACAGCCTTTTGAGAAACATAAATATCTCAAGATTCAGTCCTAAAAACTCCTGCAGCAGTTGGTCAAGCGATTGAGATAAAATCATAATCCCCTACCAAATGCACTCTATTTTTATCTAAGGGAGAATTCAGCTTTTTAGACATATCTTTTCCCAAAATCTTCTCTAAAGAATTAGGAACCGCTGTAATACATTGATCAAAAAGCATGTCAAATTTCCACTCATTCTTTTTCTTATCAGCAGCTTCTCTTTGTTGGGTAATTTTCTTCTTTATATATGCATAAATATCTTCAAGTCTAGCTCCTTCCAATCTCATCTTTCTAATAACTTCCTGATCTTCCTGCAATAAAAAATTCTTCCTCAGCAAACAAGCAAGAGTCACTTCAATAGAAGGCATTTTTCAATCTCATGGATATTCCTTTCAAAAATCATCCTTATCCGTCCATATTTTCTGACCTCTAGTACTAATATGCCCTTTCTCTCCTATTTCTCTTTTTTCTGGTCTTCACTTTCCTAAATCATCTCCAAAAAACTTATCGGGATCCTTTTCTGGGTCAGCAGGTTTATAAGGGAAATACTTAACTTCACGATCAAATTTTTTCTCTGGATCCACAGCAGGTTTATCAGCGGGTTGCTGGTCTTTAGTATCCTTTTTCTGGTTGTTATCTTCTACCCTATCCTTTTTATTTCTTCTGAAGGTGTTAGAAAACCAAGGGATAGGGATATGCTTCCAGAAGATTTCCTTAGGAGCTTCTCCAGGAAGCGTCGTAATCGTCTTATCTAACACTTCAAACGCAGCATGCCCTACTCTCTCCGCTGCTGTATTCCAGTTGGTCCCTGCTACAGAATTACTAGTATCATAGATAAGTTCTAATTTTGCATGAGAAGTTCATGCCCCCTTAATAGTTTCTTCAATAAGTTCAAGACATCTTGCACCCTGAAGATGGTCACTTAAGAAATCCTGACTCCAAGAAGCCTCCCATGGTTTTGAATCAATAAAAGAAAGTATTTCTGATTTATTAGCTAGATTTGATTGATTCACTACTGATTTCACGGCATCTATTTTACTACTATAGTCTCACTGAAAAATCTGATCCGCTCAGGACTTTAATCCTGTTCCATCTGTTCCTGCCCCAAATCTAAGTTTTACTACATCCCCTTCTCCCAATCCATTAAATACATTTCTAGATTCATTCAAAACAACATTTCCATCAATAAACTCAGACTGAGAAAGTGAGAAATTATCATGAACTGAGGAACTAGAGGTCAGCAGTTCCTCGACCACCTTATCCTTCCCTGAAAAAATCCCCGAACCAAAGAGATACTGCGATGCAACACTCGTTCCAAAAGTAAGAGCGGCTGTAGATACTCACCATTTGGTAGCAAGCCAAGCCCTTTGTTGTTTAAATCTTGATTTAGCTGCTGCATAATCAGACTCAAATTCTTTTCTTATCTCTGTATAATTAACTACCTTTCCATCATCACCTCTCGCAGAAATAAGAGCTGGAATATCGGTAAGTTTTGCTCCCGATCTACTGGCAACCAATGTCAATGCAGATTCCAAAGCATGAAAATCTGACTCAATACTATTTCTATCTTCAGATTTGAGATAATTATGTCCTGATTTTCTATAAAAGTCTAGCCTCGCATAGGCATCAAGCACTACTGCATTAAAGGTATTTTTATCTTCTGAAGAAAGAGATTGGTTGATTCCTTTCATAATAATATCAGAAATCTGCCTAGTATCTTCAAATTTATCATAACTTTGTGTAGTTTTTTCATAGAGTTGAAGTTGTCTTTTTGCTTTATATTTTTTACGACTTTTAAGGATAGACATATTTGCTTTCATCTTCTCTGTCCAGCTAGAGTTAGGATTTTCCAAAACCGCCCATTCTTCTGCAATATCAGCTCTCCAATTATCCATTTTCTGTTTAGTCTGCTCAAAATCTCTCACCAAATCTTTTTCATGCGTATTGTGTTCTTTGGTATGATGAGTCCATTTTGCTAGGAAATTTTTAAATCCAACAGTTCAACCAGCCACTCATGCCGTTGCCCAACCAGCTGCCACCGCTCCAGCAGTAAGTCAGACAATTCATCCTGTAAGTACCGTAAGTCATCCTATAGCAAGAGGGCTAACCCATCGGTTTTTATCTAATCGATGTCCAAGTTTATAAATACCTTTCATATTCGCTTTTTTCTTATCGATCTCATAGGCACCTTCTCCATCTGCAATCAGATCGAGAGCAACTTGTACATTCCCAACAGCAGTAGCATTACATCCTTTTCGATGCTTAGCGATTTTCTCAAGCTTCTCAATATCCTTCGGGTCAATATTTCCATCAGTTCCAAAAATCTGCTTTCTAATACTTGGATCTTGTCTGAATGTCTCCGTATACTCATTCATGAGTCTTTTGATTTCATCAAGATGCTTTGGATCTTTGTCCTTCATATAATTAGAAATTGCATCAGCTGTTCTCGCTTTGAGATTTTTCTCAGCTTTTGTTCTTTTGAGTTGAAGCAGGATATTCGTTCCTACAAAATCTATTCCAGATTCTTTATTTGCATTAACTTTCTCAAAATATTTTCTATTATTTCTGATGTAGGAATCATTTTTTACAATTTCATTAAATTGTTTTTGAAATTCAATTTCCGTAATCTTTCCTTCTATATATTGTTTTGCTAATTGATTAAGTTTTTCTTGATTAGCATCCTCAAGTTTAAGAGTAAGCTTCTTTTCCGCTTTACCTACTCCTTGTGCTACCTCCAAAGCATGTCTATCAGCCTGGAGGGACATTTCCGTATTGAGTACGTTTGAGTTATAAAAAGCTCCCGTATCCATATCTTTTTTCCTTTTCGCTATTCTTCTTTTCCTCGTCCATCCTCTAGCAAAGAAACGACCAAGTTTTTTGGGATTTATCCAGGACATAGTATTCCATTCATCTTTCATTTCATTTTCTACTTCACGAGAAACTCTCTCTTCAATAGAAGAAGAAACATTAGAAAGCACAGCAGAGATATCTATATTATCTAGAATTTCTTGCTCTGGTTCTGGTTTTGGCTCCGGTTTTGGTTCTGGTTTTGGTTCTGGTTTTGGCTCTGGTTTCGGTTCTGGTTTCGGCTCTGGTTTCGGCTCTGGTTTTGGCTCTGGTTTCGGTTCTGGTTTCGGTTCTGGTTTCGGTTCTGGTTTCGGTTCTGATTCATCAACCAATCTCACAACATGATGAAGATATCACTCTTGCGATGCATGCGACAAGGCATCTTTAAAAATAATAAGAGATTCGTGATTCCCTACATTATAAATAGATTCAGAAGCCACTTTATCTTCATATTCCTTAACCAATTCTTGTAACTTAGATAAAGTCATCTCTTCCAACAGAAGCTCTTGGGTCGCCCATTTCCTCGCATTTCTGATGCGTTTAGAAGGATCCTCCTGATTGAGTTTTTTAAGTTTTTCTTGAAGATGTTTTCTATACTCTGTATCAAACAGGTCCTTATTACCCAAAATCACATATTCCAACTTCTTCCCTTGAGGAACAAGGCCAGCTTTCGTCAATCCTTGAATTGCACGAACCGCCTCTTTTCTCAGTTGTACATCAGATTTTTGGTTTGCTGGATTATCTAATTGAATATAATTAACATCTTGCTGTCATAGAATGATTCTCTCTGCAAATTGAGTATCTAGTTTAGAAAGTTGTGTATTTCTCGTATAAGCATCAGTAATCTTCAACGCTTTCTCATATTCCTGTCTTAATTCACTGTAAAAAGGCAAACTAGAAAACTCTATAGTGATATTCTCCTTATGTCTAAGGATAATATTTCCCGCAGGAAATCAGTTATTATTACCATGTATTCCATTCTCAAATCTATTCTTACTGATATCATCAGCCAATTGATCTCTATTCACAAGCCTTCACTCATTTTCAGGAGTATGCTCTAACTTTGGGGGATAATGCCAAGCCAATTCTTGCTGAAGTTTAACAAATCTCTCCCTTTCAATATCCGAGAGAGTATCATTCGCAATAAGCTCTGAAAGCTGAGTATGGAAGAGTTTCCAATCATCAAAAGAAAGAAAGGAAAAATCTGCTTGCAGTTCTTGTACTAAATCCTTAGCTGTAGAATAACTATTCTTATTTAAGGCTGATTTTGCCTTTTCATACAGTTGTTCACTACGAGAAAGAGATGAGGAAGATGACATAAGGTATACTAAAATAGTAAAGATACCTAAGTATAATCGGGAAAGAGAAAATTGGCAAGTTATCAGAAGTAAATCTGATAAATACCATAAAGAAAACAACAAAAAATACAAAAAAACAATAATTACATTTGACTTTATATTTATTTTGTTTATAATAAACAAAATGTATTTATAATAAATCATATACGATGGCACTTAAACTACGAAATAGAACCCGCAACACAATCGGATTAGCTACAAGAACTGTTGGTAACGTAGGGTATGGAAGTTTAGATCTAGCTCGTTCTGGATTTAATTATCCAAAAGAGATTTTTGAAGTACTTTGAGATACTACTAAACACACAAAAGAAGTCTTCAGAAAAGCATTTAATGAGGGGAAATGGTACCAAAAAATTATCAACGGGATTGCAAGTCCATTCGTGGCAGCAGGTACAATAGGAGAAGGAGCAATTAGAGCAGTATTAAACCCTACTTGGAATCTTTTTTGCAATACAAGAGATGTAGCTGGAAACTTACTGGTAAATGAAGGGAATACTATTAAATGGACCGCTCACGAAGATGATCCAAAAAACTTTAAATACGAACATCTAGGAGAAAGAGGAGTAAGTAAAAAGAATCAAATATCAAAACGACAACGATTATCAAAAGGAAATGAAAAGAAGGAGGAAAAATCTGAGAAAAAAGAATGATCAGAAAAACCTGAAGAGAAGAAAGAAGATGGTACAGCTAAAGCATTAGCAAAGATACAAGAGACACAACAAGCATTAGTAGAAAGTCTTAAAACTGTGACATGACAGCTAGACGCTGCAAATAAGAAATTAATAGGACTTGAAGAGTGGAAAAAGAAAATAGATGAAGAGCAAAAAAAAGGAAAAGTGGCAGCATAAAAGCAGTCGCATAAGAAAAAAGAAGAGAGAACCCTCTTCTTTTTTTATTTTCATTCAATAAATAATTTTTATATCTAGCTTGATAACAAATATTCTGCAAGAAAGTCTGAAACAATATCTTCTAATAAATCAGGATATTTACTAAGATATTTGGATATCTCCTTTTCTTTAAAATCACCATCATCAGAAATTAAAATATGTATCCTTTCTTCCTCCTCTGGCAAAACATAAGAAGGAAGTCTCTTTAAAATTTCCAAACGAAAAAGTGAATGCAACATTGTCATATCTAAACCTTGACCTGCAAACTGTTGATCAAGGTAAGATAAAGCATCTTTTGAAGTAGAAAATATCAACATACTATAGAATCATAAAATAAATTACTAATTAAGAACTGCATTAAAATCTTGTTGGGTTGCTCTATGATCTTGAGATGCTTGTTCTAAAGTATCACGAGCCCACTGCACATT
Source organism: Candidatus Absconditabacteria bacterium (assembly GCA_028685875.1). Lineage (GTDB taxonomy): Bacteria > Patescibacteriota > Gracilibacteria > Absconditabacterales > Absconditicoccaceae > UBA3291. Next base: position 12,263 of record JAQUDD010000003.1, on the reverse strand, counting down.
TTGCAATATCTGATGTTTGGCGAGTCCTGCTTTGGTAAGATCACCATCCTTATCTTTATCGGATTTATGAACTTTAATTTTTGAAAGAATCTGATCGACAACAGCATTAAGATTCTTTTTATCTAAAGAAGTCGAAAAGTATCCAGCATTTCTAACTCATGCCTTCATTGAATTGACAAACCTATTATTTACCAAAAAATTTCCTCATACTCATACTGCATAATTTAAAATATGCTTTGCTTTATCCACAGGAGTAAGACCGCTAGCAAGAGTATCATTCATCACCGCTAAAGTATATCTCCGAGTACTTAAAGTAGTTTTTTTTGCAACCAACTTAGAAGCTGAAGAAGAAAGTCTCTGATTCTGATCACGAAGTTCATCTGAACTATAATCATGGGTTTCTTTTTTATACTCCTGCTCCCATATAGGGAATTCTCTAGAATATTTTTTTGCAAGAGTCTCTTTTAACTTTACAAAGTAATCCTCTGATGAAATAGTTGCATAATCAGGGAGTTTCTTAATTTCATCAACTAGCTCTTTAACATCAAAAGAAGGATTTTTGTGAATTATTTTTTTTAAATAGAAAGATGTTTCCTTAACCTCTTGTTCATGCTGATCAAGCGAACTATTAACACCAGCATTTAAAGAACTTAATGTTCAAAACAGAGAATCCGCATATTTTTTGGTCAATTCTTCACTAGCAGACAAACCTCTAGGAGAGGCTCATACTTGATTTAAATGATCATAAAGTCCCATAATGATAAACTAAGAAAATAAACCTTAACTCAATAATACACACAAAATAATAATTTGTCAAATTTTAGAAAGCATTTTTCAAAAGGTCCCTAATTACCAATTGCTCCGGATCACTTTCCGTCATATTCGCTGCACGAAGAAGATATTCTTTCGCCTTTTCAGCATTACCCTGCTTAAGATAATATTCTCCCAGAGCATGCAAGAGATAGCCCTGAGGATACTCCTCTACCAACTGTAAAAGAGAAGACTCCAAAGAGTCAAAGCTCTTTAAGACCAATTGCAATCCAATCTTTCCATATGCACAAACAGCCTTTTCCTTTCCAGTAAAGAGCTGATTACAATACTGCAAATATTTCTGTGCTAAACTCATATCCTGAAGATACAAAGTATGAACTTTCCCTTCTGCATAAGGACGGAAAAATACTTCATAAAAATAGCTATAAAAATCTGAAGTTTGGAGATCAGAATATCCTAAGATTCTTTGCCAACTACCCAAAAGCTTAGTAGATTGTTGAAGTTCTAGATAATTTAGCGCTAAATATCTTTCTGCATCCAGACGATATCTTTCATCACTCACCTGAGAAAGTTTTAATACGGATTTATGATAATTCTTATTCCAATATTCTGCCACTCCAATCAAAAAGGTATATTTCTCCTGCTCTCTAGCATCTAAGACAACCAAGGTATTCAAATAACTAATAGCTGCATCCCATGAATTTGTTAAAAAATTTGCATAAGCAAGAAGCTGATAAGGCAGGATATATTTGTCATTTTGCTGCAAAACATCCAGTGCCAAGACCTTCGCCAACTGAAAATACCCCTGATTAAACAAAGCAATTGCCGTCAAAGCATCTCCATAATACACTGGCATTCCTTGCTGAGTAGTAATAGTTGCCTGTTGATCCTTTATATGCTGAGAAAATTGAAGATAATCGGTACGAGAAAAAGATGAAGCAAGTTGAGAGAATTGATCATAGTTCTTCTGAGAGAGAGCAAGTAGACCGCGATATCGATTTGCATCTTCTGGCTGCAAACGATTAGATTGAACATACTGGCCAATCAACGTTTCCAAGGAATCTATATACTGACTAGAGAGAGAAAAACTATTAAAAACAATGTTGAGATGAAGCTTTGGATCCAAGTGTAATAAAGTCTCTGCGTCAAGTCCCGCAAGAAATTTTTTCGCCCTCGTAAACTGATAAGAATCCAACAGCGACTCCAACGCAAGCACAGCAATATCGCTTTGTTGTGTTTTCTCATAAAGTTTTTCTAAAAAGGAAATATTGTCAGAATCAAGCTGATCAAGGACAATTTCCGAGGCAACATCAATATCAAGAAGAAGATCAGCTTCCTCCGAAGAGATTTGTTCTTTATGGATATTCTGAGAATCAGTAGCATTCTGTAGAAGTGGGACAATAACAAGACTTTCCTCTACAGAAGAAGTCTGAGCAGAAGAATGCACATCAGTATTTTTCACAATAGCCACATTTTCTTGAGAGGTTTGAACCTCTGAAGCAGAAGAAAGCTCATCCGGTTCCAAACCTTGAGAAAAGAAAAGAGAGGTATCTTGATCTTCCAGAGTTGTATCTTGAGATTGAAAATAGTGCGCTTGCAACGAAACATACACTCATTTCCAATCTACTACATCATCAAACAAAAATCATACACCAAGAACCATAATCACTAAAGCAAAACTATTCACTACGTTGTTTCCCATCAAGTATCTAGATAAACTAAAACTATTCTAAGTATAGCCAGATCCTTCAAAAGACACAAAAAATGAGCAAAATTCTGCTCACTTCCATTTGACAAATAAATATTTTATCTAGTACTATTTTTTTATAGAAAAATCCCCCTTCATTTGCTGTTTTCTATAACTATTAGAAAATCTGTGTGCTTCATCACGTAATTTAGTAAGAAATCTATCCGCCTGATCATACACCAAAGGAGTTTCAATAATTTTAAAATCTGGGCCAAAAGAATAGATTTTTTCCCCTACTCTTTGATCTTCCCCACGGAACGATTGCGAACCAATACGCGTTTTCTTTCTCGCTTCTCCTTTTCATAAAGAAACAAACTGTACTTGCTGAAAAATCTTTTGGAAGTGCTCAGATTCATCATACAACTTCTTTACAATTCACAACTGTCCTTTCCCTCCATCCAAGATGAAGATGTCAGGAAAAAATGCTGATTCTTCATCAGACCTTTTAAGAAACCTTCTTTTGAGAATTTCCAATAAAGAAGCATAGTCATCACTCTCCCCTTTCACCGCCTGAATTTTATATTTACGATACCCTTTCTTTTCTAAAATCCCACCAACCATGCAAGTGAGTCCTCCACTCACCCATCCTCCAGAGAGATGAGAAACATCAATACACTCCATACGATAAGGGAACCTCTTAAATTGGTATCTTTCTTGTAAAGTAGATAAAAGATCATTATGAAAGGTTTCACCTTCAAAACTTGCAGCTATAACATAAGAATCAAAGAAACCCTGAAGAAGTTGCTCCAGAGCCTCCTCCTCAGCAACAAGGAATTTCATCCCCTGAGAAAAAGCAAGTAAATGATATGTATCTACCTCTTGGATATGCATCTCGCCAAGTTCAATCTCAAACCCCGCTACAATATGATGAAAGTCCCCTTCTTCTTGAGCAATTTTTTCACGAACAACATCAATAAGCTTTCCTTCGTAGAAATGAAGCAACACATAAACATTCCATCCTCCAATCTTTTTGAGAGAAAGGACATATCCAGTAATATTTTTTGGTAATTCCACATGCTGTCTCTCCACAAATTGCTCAATCTGGATATAAATATCTCTAAGTTTGGCTGCTCGTTCAAAATTTTGTACTACAACTGCCTGTTCAATCTGATTCTTCAATTCTTTTTCTACAGGTTTTGTATTTCCCTTAAAAAAAGAGGTAAAAAGCTGGAGCAAAGATTTATATTCTGATTTCATTTCCTCTGGAGAAAGTGTTGTTCCCATAGCAAGAGGATCAGGACAACCAGCGCATCGTCCTTTGCATAAATGAAAGTAGTAGTCCGAACAGAGGTTATTTTGATTGAACTGCGTATTGGTACAGGTTCTGTATTGGAGGATGTTACGAAGGTATTGAAGAAATTTCTTGAGCTCCCTCGTATTATGTTTTGGTCAAATATACTGTGCCCTGTCATCTTTTTTGTGTCTCGTCAGGAGAACCTGTGGAAAATCATGATGCATAAGCTTAATGTAGGCATAGCCATTTCAGCCTTTTAACATATTATTATAAAAAGGTTTATGCTTCTTAATAAGATTATTCTCAAGATACAGTGATTCACTTTCCGTCCCCACAACAAGAAAATCAACAGAAACAGCCTTTTGTAACATTTCCTGTTTTCGAAGTGATCCTGGAGCAAAGTATTGAGCTACTCTTTTTTGGAGATTCTTTGCCTTCCCAATATAAAGAATAGTCCCGTATTGATCCTTAAAGAGATATACTCCTGGATCAGTTGGTAGATGAGAAGTATCAAGTAATAACATTAGAGAGAAAAAGATAGAAAGCAATGTTAACTATATACTTATGCTCAACTTTCTCAAGAAAGAAAAAACTCCACAAAGGAGTTTCATATCACAATATCTCTGAAATATATTATCCTGCTGCAGCCAAAAATTGTATCGCTCTAATAATTACATAGGCACCCATTACCAGAAGCATTCCAATTCCTGCGTTAAGCATTCCTTTTTTTGCTGCACCTTGAGCACCAGAATCACCTTTAGCAGCAGATATAATAAATCTAATACCAGCATAAACAAAGGCAAGCGTCACTACTGTTCCAATAAACATCGTCGCTGCCAAGATAAAGTCTTGCACAAGTGTAAGCACAGAGGTCCTTTCCTCTTCCGCAACATTTTGTTTCACTCAAAGAATATCTGTCACACTCATAGTACATCAAATTCAAAGGAGACAATTTGAAGAATCGGTCTCAACAGTCCCTCAATTAGTAAGAGTCTCCTGAGCAAAACTATAATTCACTGAAAACACAAAAGCTACTACACCACAGATAATAAAAGATAGCATGCTCCTCATAAAGAGTAATTAGAAAATAAATACTTAATTAAGTATATTTCTTTCTTATAAACTTGCAAAAAAAATCAGACTTTTTTATCATCACAAACCCAAAGAGAATTACAATCTTTCATTAATTATTTCTCTCTAAAATCTGGTATCTTGTCTTTTCCTCACCACATCTCTTCTAAATAGGAGGTACCATTGATATTTCTCATAGAAAAACCTAGAGATTCGGCAGACTGAATTAAACGGGTAGCTGCCTCAAAAGCCTCTGGATGAGACATAGACGTATTGGATCCCGAAGTATAACTATTAAGAAAAGGTTTATCATAAACCACTTCTTTAATTCCAGCCTGAATGATAAATTTGAGACAATTCTCACAACAAGCATAACTACAATAAAGCTTACATCCCTCCAAATCCCTTTTTGCAAAAAGAATTGCATTCATCTCTGCATGGATAGAAAAATAATATTTCATGGGTCTCTCCCAGGTCAAGTAACTATCATCTCCTGCTGACAAAAATCCATTATATCCAAAAGAAATAGGACGATGCTTCTGATCTACGATCACACAACCCACTTGGGTAGAAGGATCCTTACTACGAGTAGCTACTTCTCTCGTAACATTAATGAAATACTGATCCCACCCAATGACCTCGCGAGCCTTCTGCATAAAGGTGAAGATAAAAGAAATAAAAAAGAACTGAATCATCTCAGTCCTTTCTTTAGTAATAGAGATTACTTTTTCAACTGATATACACCCTTGTCTATTCTCTCAAACATATCTTTATACTTTTGAAGATTGAGCATTACGGTATTAGGACTTACCATTTTTTCCTTAAGCACTTCTTTACAAAGTTCTTTTACAGTCATAGGTCTATCATTCTTCTCAAAAATCCTTACCAAGATATCCTTTACCAATCCTCCTTCATATCCCCATTCTTTGAGTCCATAACGACCAAGACCAAGGTTTACAAAAATATCATTATTTTTTACTAATTCATTATGAATAGTATTAATTTTTACAGACTTTTCTGGGAACCACCCAATAATATGAGCAGGTAATTCTTGATAATGGATGGGTTTATTGAGTCTTTTCATAGTATAGTACACCTTGAGTTTCATGGTTTTTGGATTCACATCCGTAAACGTATCAAATCCCACTTTACCATCAAACATTGATAGTCCTCTCACAATTGCAAAGAAGTTAATATAGAAGAGATCGTTTCTTAGATAGGTCACTTCTTTATATTCTTTAAGAAAAGTATCTTTAAGTACCGCTATAAATTCATAAATATCTTGAGACCCATTTCTCTTCTCGAAGTAATCATTGACAAAAAGCGTCATCTTGGTCAAAAGATCTTCATAAAGGGGTTCAATATAGAAAGCTTTATAAAGGTATTTATTTCTCTTGAGATAAGTAACATCAAAATCAGAAATCAGAATAAGTCTAAGCTCAGACTTTGAAAATTTAAAAAGGTTTCTATTGATAAGTTTTGAAACTAGTACATCTTCAGCCAAAAGCCCTCCATGTGCATCCAAAATTTTCTTCGCCTCAGAAAGCACATTCATATAGGTCTCATTTCCCACGATAAGCCTTCTAAATCTCATCAATGCCTGCGTCTCGATCTGTCTGATTCTTTCTCTAGTAAGATTGTATTGCTGTCCAATTCTTTGGAGAGGAATGCCTTTTTCTCCCCCAAGACCAAATTTCTTCATCAAAACAAGCCTTTCTTTCGGTTTGCAATATATCAAAACGTCTTTGAGGTTAGTCCCCTCAACATCTACTTTAAGCTTTTTGTCATCTAATTTTACATTGAAATTCATTTGCAACAGGCGTAACAAACTAAAGTGCAACACTGAAACATTACAAATATTCTACCACTCACAGATATAACGAACCAAATACTAATGTCAAGCCAATATCTATTTTTTTATCAATTTCTTGTAACAAAATTTCCTAATTATGAAATATGCGAAGCAACTCTTTGACCTAAAAGATTAGACATTAAATTTAAAGATCATCACATCTCCATCCTGCACAATATAACTTTTTCCTTCCAGACGAAGTTGTCCTTTTTCCCTGACTTTTGCCCGTGATCCAGCAGCAAGCAAGGGCTCATATCCCACGACTTCTGCCTTAATAAAGCCTTTCTCAAAATCCGTATGAATCGCTCCTGCGGCTTGGGGTGCAGTTGAACCAACAGGGATCGTCCAAGCTCTCGTCTCTTTTTCTCCTGTAGTAAAATAATACATCAATCCAAGCGTCTTAAATGCCAAAGCAATTAACCCATCCAAAGTCGGAATTTGTTTTACTTCAAGCCCGAGCATCTCTGCAAGGAATTCTAGCTTCTCGTCGGTCTCCATCTCCATCATTTCTGCCTCAAGCTTCACGCACACAATCGCTACTTGCGCCTGAAGTTTTTCTTCATATTCTGCCTTGATCACATCTGCATTTGCGATGTCATCCTGAGAAACATTGAGTGCATAGACAAAGGTCTTGAGCGTGAGAAAGTTGTAAGACTTAATGAGTTTCAAATCTTCAGCAGAAAGTTGATCTTTGATCGCGTTCGCAAGCTTCCCCTGCATCAAGGTTTGATGAAGGAGTTCAAGAATTTCTACCAATCTCTTATCGTCTTTATTTGCATTTCAGACTTTTGCCTTCTTTTGTAACTGAGGAAGTACTCTTTCCAGATGTTCTAAGTCTGCGAAAATCAGCTCAGTATTGATAATCTCCACATCTCTGAGAGGATCAATAGTCCCTTCCACATGCACCACATCAGGATCCTGAAAATATCTGAGCACCTGCACAATCGCATCTGTTTCTCTGATATTTGCGAGAAATTTATTCCCAAGTCCTTCTCCTTTACTCGCACCTTTCACCAATCCTGCAATATCTACAAATTCGATCGTTGCGTAGACTTTCTTTTTGGTATTGGACATCTCGCTGAGCTTATCCATTCTCTCGTCTTTCACTTCCACAATCCCGATATTAGGATCAATCGTCGTAAAGGGGAAGTTCTCAGCAGGAGCTGAATAAGATTTCGTTAAAGCGTTAAATAAAGTTGACTTTCCCACATTAGGAAGTCCTACAATTCCAATTTTCATCGTCACAAAAGAGAAATAAATACTAACTTATATGTACAGAAGTCCTCAGAATTTACAAGGAAAAGAAAAAATGACTAACAATAAAAAGCGTTGTGTAAAATACCAACGCCTCTTATATTTTTTTAATCTCAATACTACTTCCCTCTTACCAATCGTCGCAATTCAGAGATATCTTCCTCCACTTGCGGAGAAATAAATTCTCCGTCCTCCAAGATCGACCGAGTTTTTAATTCAGGTTTTCTATGAGGATTATTCTCCCTTCGCGGAGCATTCCGTTCTATCACATAGAACTGAATAGGCATCTCTCCATCCTGAATCATTAACAGATTTCCTTGTTTATCTCTGCAAGAAAGAATGAACTGCTCTATCCAGAACATCATAATTGTCTGAAGTTCTATCGAACCCCTAACTTCACGAAGATAAATATATTTTCCTCGTGGAACAATCCTATGGATAGTTACAGACTCATCCCCTACAGTCTCAGTATGTACGAAGTGCCTAAAATATCTTTGCGAAAGATGTTCTACAGCACCACCTTCCAAAAAAAGGAAAGGAAAATTTATCAAAATGTCTCCAGCAAACACATGTGCATGAAGATGGGGAATGTTTTGTCCAGCTTCTTCTCCTTGATGTAATAGCATCACACCATGAGAACGATAACCAACCACTGAACAAAAAGCATCACTCCATTCATTAATAAGATATGCTCGTTCTGTATAAGAAAGCTCATACAAATATTTCACTTTCTTCTCAGGGACAATCATCAAAGCAGATCCACCCTCAGTCTGCTTTAAATTGAAAACTGTCCAAAAACCATTTTTCTCCGATAATAAAAGTTTCGGATTTATTGTAACCTGACCAAATGGTAAGCCCGTGTCTAAAATTTCACTTTTCATTTTATTTTTTTTAAATTGTTATTTTTTTTATTAATACATGGCATGTATAAACAAAAAAAGGAAAGAGTCAATAAAAAAATTAGAAAAAGTATTAAATACTATTTTATAAAACTTTTTACAAACAAAATAGTATATATATCTTGAATTCAAGATACTAACGTCAATCAATAACAATCCCCCACTTTGGCGGGAAGATCAAGTCCAAACTGTTCTTTTTCTCTATAAACTTCTGCTTAATTCTCACATTACCCAGAGATAACTCTGGAAGTTTCACCCTCAAATACTTATCCGTTTCACAAAAGCAATTTTGCAAATCTATCAGGCTAGGAGCTCTTCAAGGGAGAGGCTGAAAATCATTCCATCAAAATTTTTTCTGTAACTCAGGAAGATTTGCCTGCGTCCGCCTAATCGCATCTTCATAACTTCCTCACTCCAGATCAACAAAACATTTCTTAATCCCTCTCATTGCTCCAATACCCGCCTTCACAAAATCATTTTCATCAAAAGTAATTACGGGAGAATAATTCATATCAATCGCATATTGATAGCCCAAAAATCCACCAATCAAAGGACAAGAACAAAAAATCTGATACAGCTCCTCCAGCGACTGAGCCTGAACAAGAGCCCTCAGCTTTTTTTGCTTGATAAATTCCCCTTCTACCATTCTAAGCCACGTTTCCTGCTTTGTAGTTCATTGATAGAGAGAGACGGCTCCTGTCATAATATATGCTGAACTAAAGATCGCTTGTTGTTGCTGAAGAGAAGTTAGAAATCAGCAAAGAACAGCTACATCAAAGCTTTCCCTTCCAAGAAATCAAAACTGCTGATACAAAGCATCTCGCGTCTCCTCACGATTGAAAATTTTAAAAAGTAAGATATTCAAAAGCAAATCCTCAGCATCCAAAGAAGAAGCATCTGGATGATAAATAACTTTTCTAAGTAAGGCTTGCGTCGTCCTATCTAGCACTCTATATACATTCGTAAATTTATGGGACTGAAAGATGTCATCCTCAGAATAAGGAGCAGATGCTCAATGATATCTCTTCCAAAAAATCGCCATCCTCTCTTGAATAAAGTAGAAGTACCACTGGAATGCTTCTGGACGAATGTTCATGAAGGAGTAAAAGATAAAGCTAACACATTTTTTGCATATAGAGTATAATTTCAAGAGAAAAAAAGAAAAAAGACATCATTCAAGATGTCCTTTTTAAGGTTATAGAGTTTGGTCTGCATGTGATCGCCTATAGAGCATCAGATAAAGACTCTCTCTCAGTTCAGGTAACAGTGGAGCATCAATCAGGTTCATAATTGACTTCTTTTTGAGTGCCAAAAGATGTCTTTGATATCGATATTCATCAATTCCTGCATAGATATTTCCTCGAAGGAGTCTTGAAAATAGCGTTCCCACTTCAGCTCTAGTAATCATATCATTAGGGAGAAAATGGGATTTTACACTTATTCCATCTGCTCGGTACCCCATCAAACCAAGTTGACAAGCTTGAATGACATATCCTTGAAGTTCAAGATCCACTTCTCAGAGATCTGAGAATCCCAGACAGGCAGTTTTGGTAGTATCTATTGCTTTACCCAAGAATTTCGTAGCATACACACTAATAATCTTTGCAGCTTCTGCTCTCGTTAAGCTGTCACCAAATCTCGCAAGATCCAAAGTTGGCCTAGTAGTTAATCCATGTTCAAAGGACCATGCATATACCGATTTCTGCAACAAAGGTTCAATTTCAGAAGGAGGAGAAAATCAACCCTTTTCATCATAAGAAGTATTTCCCAGATAAGGAGGAGTTCCACAACGCTTATCATAAGAGTTAGTCGAACAACTCTCCTTTGTGAGAGTTGAGCCTCCTCCACCTCCCATTCCCGGGAGAGAACTCTCAATCCAGCTTACCACCGCAGTTGCACTTCCCGTATTTCCATACACATCCCTGAAGGTGAAGGTAAAGCTTCCGTTTCCGGTGAACGTATAAAACCAACCAGAACCATGCTCTCCTCCTTCATAAGGAGAATCTACGATCACACCAGATTTATTGAAACTAATGGTAGCAATAACAGAATTAACAGTCTTCTCTGTCGTTGAATAGGTAATAGTTCCGATCACGGGACTACGATCAATCCACGTTACTGCATACTCTACACTTCCTTGATTTCCTAAGAGATCTTCCAAAAGCAATGTTCCCGTTTCATTCTCAGCGAAAAGTCTCACATAAGTGGTTGGATCCAGTCTCGTCCAGGCATCAGGGATCACTATGGGTTTATTCGTCCTCAAAACCGCAACAACCGTTCCATTGGTAGGAGTATCAGGAGTATAGCTAATAGTTCCGCTTGGAAGATCTTGATCGATCCAACTTACGCTTGCAGTTGTGCTTCCAGTATTTCCATACGCATCCATGAATTCAAACGTGAAGCTTCCATTTCCGGTAAACACATAGGAAGGACTTCCTCCGTTGTTCGTGATTATCACTCCTGTCTTATTAAACGCAATAGTTGCTGTTACATCTTCATTCGTGTTTCCTGTTGTTGAGTAGCTAATTGTTCAAACTACTGCGCTCTTATCAATTCGTGTCACAGTTGCGGTCTCACTTCCCGTATTTCCATACGCATCCATAAACTCAAACATGAAGCTTCCATTTCCGGTGAACACATGGAAAGCACTTCCTCTGTTGTTCGTGATCGTTACCCCTGTTTTATTGAACGTGATATTTGCTATCACATCTTCATTCGTATTTCCTGTTGTTGAGTAGTTGATCGTTCAAATAACTGCGTTCTTATCAATCCAGCTTACCGTTGCAGTTGCGCTTCCGGTGTTTCCATACACATCAATAAACTCAAACGTGAAGCTTCCATTTTCAGTGAACACATAGGAAGGACTTCCTCCGTTATTCGTAATCGTTACTCCTGTTTTATTGAATGCGATGTTCGCCGTCACGTCTCCATTCGTATTCCCTGTTATTGAATAACTAATCGTTCCAATCACTGCGCTCTTGTCGATTCGTGTTACTGTTGCTGTTGTATTTCCCGTATTTCCATAGGCATCTTCAAATTCGAATGTGAAACTTCCATTCTCCGTAAAGGTATAGTTTGCTGATCCTCCGTTATTCGTGATCGTTACCCCTGTTTTATTGAACGTGATATTTGCTATCACATCTTCATTCGTATTTCCCGTAGTAGAATAGTTAATGGTTCAAACTACTGCTGTCTTATCAATCCAATTTACCGTTGCAGTTGTGCTTCCGGTATTTCCATACGCATCCATGAACTCAAACGTGAAGCTTCCATTCCCTATAAACACATAGGAAGGACTTCCTCCGTTGTTCGTGATTGTCACTCCTGTTTTATTGAAGCTAATGCTTGCTATCACATCTTCACTCGTATTTCCCGTAGTAGAATAGTTGATGGTTCAAACTACTGCACTCTTATCAATCCAAGTAATTTCATAGC
>JAQUDD010000014.1 GCA_028685875.1 Candidatus Absconditabacteria bacterium | reverse complement strand
ATGAGAAAAGAAATAAGAGTATAAAAATAGTACGCTTAAGTGTATTCCGAATATCCTCTGATTGCAAAATAAATAAAATAATGTAGCTATTTAGTAATTGACATATAAGTTATATGATTTACAATATGTGATAAAGAAAGAGGAGAAACTATAAGGGGATCATGTATCCTTGAAAAAGGAGAATTCTTATCATTAGCGTTATATTATTTCTCTTGTTTGACATAATCTCTTTAGAAATGAAAATTTTCCTGATAAGAAAAAACTCAGATCATTAATTTGTATATCAAATTATCGTTCTGAGTTTATAAATTTTTCAAATGCTCGTCTAAATGAGCTTTTTGTGATCTTTATCGTGGTATTCTGGTTTAACTCAGAACACACATACATCTTTATCCCCTTACTTTCTCCCTGATAGTGTTGTATATTTCCACTACCATTTTTTACTTTGTGGGGACGTGGTCCTATGAAGAGAGCAACAATGCCATTCATGCTCTGTTCACCTCTTTTGCGGAACTTGTCGTAGTTCCATATGAGTTTCACACTATAGCCCTTTTGATTAGCTATTTTGTAAATCTCGCATATTGGGCAATCAATATGCCCTTCTACTAAGATTTTTTTCATTTTCATTTTCGTTTACGCTTTTATTTTTTTTCTTTTAATTATTTTCATTGATTTGTCAAACTGAATACATATACTTTCCTTCATCTAGATTTATTCTTTTGATAGTTTAGTATGGAAAACTTCATTGCTTGGTTGATTATAGCGATTTTTGTGCTAGTTCTTCTGATTCTCTTTAGAAGAACCCTTAAAAGGCTGATTTTTATTTTGGTGCTTTTAGCAATTGCATTTTTTATCTATGGATTGATCACTCCTTCTGGTGCGGCTGAACTTCGATATAATATGAAGACCTTTCCCCAGAGGATGGCTTCTTGGATCGGGGGAGCTGCTTATGTTCCTTATGCTGAGTATGCTCCTTTGCTTTCTTCTCCACAAGATAGTCAACCTGAGGAAGATGGAGATTTTTCAGAGAACACTGAACCTCCGCTATTTTCTGATACTACTTCACAAGAGATAGGAAAGGTTTTTGTTTTGCGTTCTCCCCTTATTCCACAGTTTATTACACCACAAAGGGAAGAGCTAGCTGTCGAGTGAGAAGACACCATACTTTCTGGGAATTTTACTGAGGAAATTGTTATTACTTCTTCTTCTACAGTCTCTTCCTCTAGTTCTGGTACTGTTTCTGAGGGAGCTGCTATTTCTTGATCCACCTCCTGAACTGTTTTACTTCCTTCTTCAACTTCTTCGACAAGCTCTCTCAAAAAACCTTCCTCTCAAAGTTCCACTTTGACAGCACAAGAGATTAAGGAAACTCAGGAACTTTTTGGTATCTTATTGGGGTCATAGTCTTGTCTATATCTCTTAAAGAGGCACTTTGCCCCTCTTTTTTTGATGTAGACAAATTCGACACTTTCTATTGTAAACATCTTCCAAAACACTATATCATCCAGAGATGCTTCAGATTTTTTTATTCTTTATCACTTTCCTCATGCACAAAAGCATACAAAAAAGAATGTTAGTTTTAGCTTCTTATCTTGGACTTTTGCTTTTAGTGGGATGTGGAGCACCGAGAATTATTGATGCTGCTGATGAGGTATCCCTTGATTATACTTTGACTTTTTCAGATGGGAAGGTGTATGATTCTGGGACTACAACCTTGACCGTGGGGTCTGAACACCTCTATCCTTTCTTTTCAGCGATACTCTTAGGTAAACAAGTTGATGATCAACTTTCTGGAAGTTTCACTCCTGACCAGACTTTTGGGGATCTCTATGACTATACTTTGCAACAAAAATTGGCAGAGGGATATCTTGATGTGCTTGAAATTTCCCCAGAAATTGGGACAGAAGTAGCTCTCTCTACTCTAGGGACGGGAATTATTAGATTTATAGACCAAGAAGAGGGAGTGAATATGTATACCATTGATTTCAATCCTATGGAGACCTATGAACCGCTGTACTATACCCTTACGATTACTCAGGTTGTTAAGAAATAGATTTATGATACTCTAGCGTAGATATGCAATTATTTAAGAGACTCTTACTCTCCTATTTTCCTGATACGATTTCCAAGGATCCTATTAATCCTGCTTCTCTGTTTGTTTCTTTCATTTCTTCTAAAGATTTCTTTTCTATTATTAATAGGAGGATTGTGGAAAATTATAAACTGAATCTTTTTGATATTGCACAAGATCCTTTTGAGTTTAAGATGGGCATTGGAGAGGAAACTCCTAGCAGCGATCCTGCTGTAATGGATAGATATTATGGATACTTAGCAACAGCAAATCTTAATGGATATAAATTTTATAATCCCGCAAATACCGCTAATGCATTGGTCTTAGCTTCTTCGCTCTATCTCTCTTCCGTGTTTGAAGAAGAAGATCATAAGTTGTTTGTGGATTGTTTGTATGCTTTTTATTTGCTCAGTTTTCTCTTTGTTTCGAGAATTAAAGTATTCCCAGGCAACTCTGTGGAAGAAGATTTTAATTGGTTCGTGGATTTGTTTTTTAATTTTTATGGGGTAGTGGTTGTACAGTTGAAACATAAGGTATCAGAAAAACATTTCCTTTCCCTAAAGAAAAAACTTTTGGGCCAGGTGGAGATTCTTTTTTTACTATTTCATTATTATCGTCGTCTCAATCAGATGTTTGTTTCTTCAGTTCCTAATAAGGACTATTTCCATTGGCTTTTTGGAGACATGCTTTCTCCTACTCATAAGCAACTCTTACAACAATATCCTACTTCTCAGTATACTACTAGTATTTCTTTATTAGAAGAAGATATCTTATTTGAGCTTGCTCCTGCGGATATCCATCTAAAATATTTGTTTTTAGAAAATAATCCTCATGATATTGCACAGTATCTAGTGGCTTCTTTGTATGATAAGAATATCCTTGATAAAAAGTTGTCAGCTTTATTAAAAGACCCCAAGGAACTTGATTTTATTATAGATTATTTGACGGATATTCAGCACTTCAAAAGAGGATACTTTCAGGGCATTCAGAAATTTATGATGTCGGTCGTAAGGTCTACCTCTGATGAGGAGATGGAAGAATTTGACCAAATGATGTCAGAAATTGGAGATGATATAGAGCAGATTGATGAGATGAAAATCCCTGCGAGACTCAAAAAAGAATCGATGACCATGGAACAGCTTTTAAATTTTTATATTACCTTTCTCTGAGGACTTTCCATAGAAAGAGCAGATAGTTTTTTTCTAAGAATGTTCAAACCGGCACTCTTGGATGCACTGATGGAGGGATTTTCCCCGATTAAGACAACTCCTGAGTCAATTCATTTTTATGGATTACAACAATTCTTTTACTCCAAAAATACTGCGTTTTATGCGTATGCAAACAAGAGTGTAAGGTCTGGGAGGGAGAAATTTTACATTCCCCTTTCTCTGGGAAATAAGACCATAAGGTCCAATGTTTTTTCGCTTTCCCTTTTTGATGAGATGGCCTTGGTTGTTTTGTTGCAGGATATGAATCCCAAAATTAATAAACTCTATGTTAAAAATACGGCACTTCTTGACTGGTTTCAAGAGCATTTTTCTTCTAAGATTAGCGTATTACTCAAAGAAAAAAAATCAGATTTTGTTAAACAATTTTATGCTCCTGTTTTTTCTGGGTTAGAGGCTCAACATTTGATTCCTCTTTTACAAGAGCATGTTGATGTTCAAGATATTATTCGTCTCAAAGATGCTTTGTATTCGTTCGATTTTTGGTTATTTGATACTTTTATTGCTCAGCTTTCTCTCCCTACCCTTAAAAAACATTATACGGATCAGGTCATTATGAGTATCTTTGCCCTTTTGAGAGATCTGCTTCCTGGTTTTCTTTTGTATTATCATTTTCTCTTGCAAAAAGATAAAAAACAAAAAAAATCAACACATCCGGAAGTATTAAAGGAATTCTTTATCCTTGAAATTCTGGGAATCCAGCTAAGTTTATATCCTCTCTTTGATACTGCGATTTCTTGTTGTCTAGCATTCTTCTCTTTCCCTTTCTCTCTTTTTATTGAGTTCGATGATAATAAGGATTTCTTTGCTCATCTCTGGGAGAACTGGAAAAAACAAAGTAACGGAAAAACTCCATCAGAATTTCTTACTTCTTTTAATTCTGAGGATCTCCTTCGGATAAGGGGGGTGATGAAACATATTAGCTATTACAATAAGAGGTATTTGTTGCCGCTTTCTTTATCTTCATAAGCTACATACTCCGATGAAATGCTGAAAATGTAAAAATGCTGATACCAAGGTGGTAGATTCTAGAATTATTGATAATGGACAGACCATTAGAAGAAGAAGGGAGTGTGAATTTTGTGGATTCAGATTTTCTACCTTTGAAAGAATAGGGATTACGGATTTAATGGTCATAAAAAAAGACTGATCTAAAGAAATGTTTGACCGTTCAAAACTTAAAAAAGCCATTCTTCTCTCTGCTGCAAAGACGGACTCTACTACTGAAGCAATTGATGATCTTTTGAATACCCTTGAAATTCAGCGACAGAGTCAGGGAAATGAGATTTCCAGTAAACAAATTGGTGATGATGTTCTTGAGGCGCTCAAGAATGATTATCCTGTTGCCTATGTAAGGTTTGCCTCTGTATATAAGAGCTTTGAGTCGTTAGAAGATTTTAAAAATTTAATTGGATAATTTTTATTTATTTCCTTTTTTGATGAAAAAACTTTCTTTGTTTATCTTCCTCTGACTATTATTGATTTTGACGGCTTGTTGATCATCAAATAACGAAGAGCAATGAGCTGCTGAGTATGTATGGGGAGCCTCGTGTTCAGCCTTGCTTGATACTTTATACTGTAGTGCAGATGCGTTTACAGGAGAGGTTAGACAAGAGTATGAACAACTCTTTTCCTCCTATCAAGAAATCTGGAGTCAATATTCCCTCAATGAGCAAGAGCAAATTTGTGGTGATGCTCACAAAAATCTTCTTCAAGGAGAGGCACGCTGAGAGTTGGAGAGACTTTGATGTATAGAATAGTTTTTGCTAACCATCTGGCTCATTCTGGACCCTAGGATTTTGTGTATCGTATTGGTTTACTCTTGGGGTCAGGTGAAATGGTATTTAATCACCTAGGTGTCTGGATGGAATATTGCTTTGGTGTGCGGAAGAGATATTCTCTTTTTTTTTGTTTTCAAATCCTTACTACCTTACTAGTTTACTTATTTTGACTATGGATATGCAATTAACGTTGTCTGATTATCTTTCCGGAGTAGCATCAGGAACCTTTTCTCCTGCTGAAGTTCTTTACCACTACCAAAATAAAGCAAAAGAAAAAAATACTGATCTTTTTGCGTTCCTCAGATTTCATGATGAGTATGTAGCACAACATAAGGATTCAGCTTTTTCTGCTCCGTTGCGTTGAGCACCGATTGCTATTAAAGATAATATTATGACAGAGGGATATATTTCTAGTTGTGCTTCCAAGATGCTTGAGCATTATGTTGCTCCCTATTCTGCGACCTGTTTTTCGAGACTTGAGGCAGCAGGTGCACTTATGCTCTGAAAGACGAATATGGATGAATTTGCTATGGGATCTTCTACGGAATATTCCGCCTTTTGACCTACCAAGAATCCTTATGGAGTAGATCGTATTCCTGGAGGAAGTAGTGGAGGAAGTGCTGCTGCGGTAGCTGCTGATTTATGTCTTGCTGCGCTAGGAACTGATACGGGAGGAAGTATTCGTCAGCCAGCAGCGCTATGTGGAATTGTTGGGCTTAAACCTACGTATGGAAGAATCTCCAGATATGGAGTACAATCTATGGCATCAAGCTTTGATCAGATAGGGACGCTCACCAAAACCGTTGCAGATGCGAGGATTCTTCTTGGTGTAATCTCAGGATATGATCCGAAAGATTTGCAAACGAGTGAGAAATCTGATGTTACATCGTTTTTGACCCCTTCTCTTCGTAAGCCAAAAGATATTCGTATCGCGGTTCCCAATCAGGCTTTTAATGAAGCTTTGGATAAGAGAGTAGAGGACTTATTTCGTAAAAAGATAGAAAAGCTTCAGACTTTGTGATATCAGGTAGAGTTCGTAGATTTTCCGCTTTTGGAAAAGGTAAGTACGGTGTATTATTTACTTATTCCTGCTGAAGTAACCAGTAATCTTGCGAGATTTGATGGAGTTAAATATGGACTTCAGGAAGAAATGCAAGGATGTAAAAATCTTTTAGAGTATTATAGTAAGGTGAGAAATGATGGATTTTCTAATGAGGTAAAAAAGAGATTGTTGTTAGGAAATTATGTAGTGACTCATGAGAATTATGAAAAATATTATAAAAAGTGACTGCAGGCGAGGATTTGGGCGCAGAGAGAATTTAGCAAATTTTTTACTCAGTATGATGTTGTTATTACGCCAACAACACCAACTCCTGCAAGTAAATTGTGAGAGAAACTTACTAACCCACTATTGATGTATTTAGAAGATATGTATACGGTTACCGCGAATATTGCAAAAATCCCTGCAATGTCGATTCCAATGGGAATGGTGGAAGATAGGGGAGATCAGCTTCCTGTGGGACTTCAATTGATGGGAAATCACTGGGATGAAGGAACTTTGTTAGATATTGCTGAGCAGATAGAGGAAAGATCTTAAGTATTATTGCCTGTTATTCTAATGAAATCTGTATGTCTCCAATGGTATCTCAGCTAATTTCAAGCACTTTTATTATGAGAAAGTGTTGTGTTTCTCCATCAGCTTTCCCCCCCTTTTTGTTGGTATTTCCCTCTTTAAGATGAATTTCTTGTTTGATTTCTTCGCCTTTTTTGGGGAATCTCTCTAGAATACTTGTAATCAGATAGCTTAGTGTTTCTCCAGAAAATTCTTCTTCTTCTATTCAGATCTCTTCAAAGCTAAGTCAACTTTCTGTTAGAAATTCCTCAATTCTTACAAATGATTGTACATTCCATGTGTTTTTTTGTGTCTTCCTAATTGCGGCGGTTTCTATATCGTTTTCATCTTGGATATCTCCAAAGATTTCTTCAATCACATCTTCTAAGGTAATGAGTCCTGCGACTCCACCATACTCATCCATTACAAGTGCAATATGTTTACAGCTTTTTTTAAAGGCATTAAGTGCAACGTCAATAGGGGTAGGTCCAGGAAGTTTAATGATGGGGTTGAGTGCGATCTCTTTGAGTGAAATTTCTCCGTCGCTATTATTTTTAATATTTACCAGTTCTCTTAGGGTGATGACTTTTTGTGAGTCATCGATGCTTTGATTATACACAGGAATACGGGTGTGATGGAGTTCTAGTAAGGTATCAATTGCTTCGTTTACGCTCATAGCATCTGGAATTGCATTGATTTTTATTCTTGGCGTCATTGCTTCTTCTACCGTGATATCACTGAAGCTTAGCATTTTTTTGATCTGTTTGTATTCTCCTTCTTCAAAAGCTCCAGAATTTTTGGAGAGTTCGATAAATGCTTCAATTTCTTCTGGACTGATTTCTTCTTTTATCTTATTGGTATTGATTTTCTTGGTGATCCAAGTTAAGAGATAGATGATAGGAGAGAGTATTTTTACAGCTATTTTGTAAAATCCTGCGATAGTTAGTCAGATTTTATCTGCATTGTTAATAGCAAAGGTCTTTGGAATGATTTCTCCAAAAATAAGCATAATGATGGTTACTAGTACTGTTGCGATTCCAATGATGGTGGTCTGATGGAATCAGATGGTATTCGCGATATCAATACTGATGGTCGTTGCTATTGCGGCTGCACAGATATTAGCGATATTACTTCCAATGAGAATCGCCATGAGTACTTTATCGGGATAATCTTTAATTTCTTTGAGCGCCTTTGCTCCAGGCTTCTTTTGCTTGTAAAGGGAGTCTGCTTTGTGTGGAGGGATACTACTGAAAGCTGTTTCGCTCGCGGAAAAGAACATTGCGAGGAGAATAAAAAAGAGAAAGGAAACTCGCGATAAGGGGTCCATAGTATTCTAAATAATAAAACTTAGTTCTCTTTATAGATAACTGTTCGGTGATTGCAAGGATATCTCTTTTTTTGTTTGTAATTGTAAATCCGAAAACTATCAGTATAGTGAATCAGAATTGTTTTTTATTCTCTATTATGATCCTGATATGTCAGCAAAAGATACGATAAAAAAGTTGATTGCTTATGATAAACTTTATGATAGTGTTAAAACAAGTTTTTTTTATCAAGCCTACAAAAAATATAGGGCAGCATTGGCTGATAAACTCTACGATAGTCCTTCCAAAGATTTTTTTGTAATTGGAGTGACGGGAACAAATGGGAAAACTACTACGGTAAATATCTTGCATAACATTCTGAATGATCATGTTGCTCCAACGGTTGCCATTAGCACTGCAACGATCAAGATAGGAAATGAGGATCTTGTAAATGAGAAAAAAATGACATCTTTAGATAATTTTGATCTTCAATCCTTGCTTGCAACGGCCAAAGAAAGAGGATGTAAGATTGCGATTATTGAGGTAAGCTCTCATGGGTTGGATCAACGTAGATTTGAGGGGATTACTTTTGATTTTGCTGTGTTGACCAATATTACCCGAGAGCACATTGATTATCATGGAAGCATGAATAATTATGTTGAGACCAAAAAGCAGCTTTTCAAATATGTGCTTGCCAATTGGAAAGAAAATAAGTATGCAGCTTTTTCCGTAGATGATAGATATGGGAAAAAGCGGTTTGAGGAGATGGCGTTTGATAAAAAGGTTTCCTTTTCTCTTCAATCTTCAGCTATCCTTAAGGCGACAAGGATTGAAGAACACTTGGAAGGAACGTATTTTGAGTTTTCTTATCTTGGACAGAAATATTCTGGGACAACACAGTTGATTGGATCCTATAATGTGAGTAATATTTTGGCTGCATTAGCAGTAAGTACAGAAATCTGATTAGCAATTCCGCTTGCACTCAAATCCGTAGAATCTTTTAGAGGTGTGGCGGGAAGGATGGAACCGGTATATGCAAATGGGGTAAAATATTTTATTGATTTTGCGCATACGCCAGATGGTTTAGAAAAGACCTTGGAATTTGCTCAGAAAGCAAAAGGAAACGGAAAATTGATTACCGTGTTTGGTGCTCCAGGAAATAGAGATAAAGAGAAAAGACCTATGATGTGAGATATTGCTCATAAGTATGCTGATGTTATTATTGTATCAGATGATGATCCTGATACAGAAAATAGACTCAAGATTTTGCACCAGATTTCTTATAATTTTCAAGAAAATTTCAGCGAAGAAGATAAGGAAATCTTCATCATTCCTGAGAGAAAATATGCCATTCAATTTTGTGTGGATATTGCAAAGCCTGGTGATACGGTGGTGTTTGCTGGTAAAGGACACGAGGTGGCTCAGCTCACTAATTTTGGAAAGAGAGATTGGAATGATAAAAAGGTTCTTACGCAAATTTTACAGGAATCAGGAATTGCGTTAGAAGATTCTGAGAAGATTAGACATGCGTTTATTCAGCGTATTCAGGAGGAAAAGAGATCAGCAAATCATCTCACGGTTGAACAATATCTTGAAGGGGCACCTGTTTCTTCCGCCTCTTCTCAGAAGTCAGCTCTTTTTACTTCTTCTTAACCGTGGTTTTGTGCATGAAACAGTATGTAGTTTTAGATTTAGAAACAACAGGTTTACATCCGTATAGACATGGTATTACTGAGATTGCTGCACTCAAATTTGATGGGGAGCGTGTGATTGATGAGTTTCATAGTTTGGTAAATCCTGAGAGACATATTTCAAGTGGGATTACTAGATTGACGGGAATTACTAATGAAATGGTTGCAAATGCGCCCGTTATTTCTCAGTTGATGCCAGATTTTTGTGATTTTTTGGGCGAGGATTATCTTGTGGGACATAATGTTTCTTTTGATTACCGTTTTCTGAATCATTATTGTTATTGCTGTTTAGAGCATTATTTGGAAAATGAAACGATCTGCACGATGAAGCTGGCAAGAAAATATTTACCTGCATTAGAAAATAAAAAACTCTGAACGGTCTGTCAGCATTTTGGGATTGTGAATAATCAAGCGCATAGAGCGATGAGTGACACGCGCGCGACTTTGGAGGTCTTTCAGCACTTTCTGGAATGGGAGAAAATATGTTAGTAATTTTGGTAAAAACAATATATGAAAAACTCCCTCAGAAATTTGGGAGTTTTTACGTTGTTTAATGTTGTTTAGCCTTTTTTGAATCCAAATAATGTTTCTAACATTTCTGAACTTGCTACTTTTTGCTGCAGTAGAAGGTACCCTTCTACTAAAGATTCTGGAGTAAACTCCACCTCTTCCACTACGTCTTCCATCTCAATTCCTACAAGGTGGTACATACTTTTCATATCTAATACTTTTGGACGAGCAGCAATCTTTTTGTTTTTTTTCAAATCGTTAAATATTTGTTGAACTGCGAACTCTCTGTCAGGTACTATATATATTCCATCTTGATGTTCTTTGTATAGTTCCAAAAATTGCGAAAGGAAAACTTGGTAACTTAGCTCATCCCCACTACTACTTTCTCTTTTTCCAATTTTCCAATTTCTTTTTACTAGCGTATTGTCCCTATTTTTTACCACCATGTTGACAGTGATTTTTCCGTCTTTCTGGGAGATGATAATTGCAATGATCTTTTTCATGCTGTTTTTTGTTTTGAGGGTTGTTTTGTTTATTGTTTATGTTATTGTATATATAATCATCCATCCCTAATAAGTCAAGTCTATTTTCCCTAGAAAAAACGTTGCTTTTTCTTATACTTTTTCTCGGTTTTGGAAAAGAGAACTTGCTCGTTTCTGTAGAATATCCACAAAACATAGTAAGCATCCCCATTTTCAGGCAACTTTAGCTTTGTCGTTTTTTGTGATGAGTATTAGAAATATTGCGATAATTGCCCATGTAGATCATGGGAAGACTACCATGGTAGATCAGCTTCTTCAGCAATCTGGAACCTTGAAAGCACTCGAAGGTCAGGATTTGATCATGGATAGTAATGATCAGGAAAGGGAGAGAGGGATTACTATTTATGCAAAAAATACCGCAGTGGAATGGAAAGGGAA
>JAQUDD010000016.1 GCA_028685875.1 Candidatus Absconditabacteria bacterium | reverse complement strand
CCGAGCGTGTTATATCCTTGTCGATTTTCCTGAGTGCATTAAAAAACAGCCTGCTATCGGTTTCGCAGAAATGGTTGATGCAACAATTTCCAACTGTGAGAGTGACACCTGTTACGATATTTCGAATAATACAAAGCTCATGGATGTTTTTCTTTCCACAAATACAATATTCCCCATCGTTTGAGATGAAGTATCTGTCTGTCTCTCTCCACTCATCAAGTGCATCTTCAAAATTATCTTCAACTGAGAGTTGGGTAATCAGAGATTTTAGCTGTTCAAAATTCCTTGTCTGTTTTGCGCCAATTTTTGAATGTTTATTAAGATTGTTTGCATACATTGGTATAGTCTCCTTTGAGTTTCTTTACAAATTCACAAAAAGAGAGGCTTTATATAGTTTGACACCAATGTATGAGTGTAGTGTTTACATCGGTGATGTTCTAGGCCGGCTGGTTTTGGGGAAAGCCAACCGGTTAAGTCTCTCTTTACTTTTAAATGTTAGATTTCTTTTATATAAAGTATTTCTGTTACCTGATATGGGTTTCTATATTTTTCGTTGATTATATTCTGCACAAGTTCTTTAAGATCCTGCTTAACTTTTTTCGTGAGTATGGGTTTTTTTGAATCTCCCCACCTTGATGTTTTTATGAAACATTTAACCTTTGTCTGATGATCTGTTAAAATCCCCACTTCAAATCTTCTTTTTTCTGGATTACAATCCATTGGATCAATATAGTCTGGATCAAATTGTTTTGCAGCCTCGTATTCTTCTGTCCATGTTGTCATTATGCTCGCTCCTCTGATTTTTTAACCGTTCTTCGATCCTTGATTGCGTCTTTATGTCTTTTACAAATTTTGCAGTATTCGTCCCCTCTTATGTAGCATGTGAGACCATCTAATTCTTCATGGTATTTTTTTATTGGGTCTTCTTTTCCTGCCATAAGGGTTTTATAAAAAGATCCTGTCTTTTTCTGGTTAATTCTATGAAGATTTTCAAGATTATCATTGAGTCTGTTTCCGTCTAAATGCACTATTCCCGCTTTTTTTGGACAGTAATTTACATTATCAAAGGTCGCAAGAATGAACCTGTCCATTTGATAATATTTTCGTCCGATTTTTACAAAATTGTAATCAAACCCGCCCTTTGAACTCCAGAAAGAGTTTGAATCCAACATATCGCTAATTTTTCCTTGAACAATTTTCTTCTTTTCCCCATCTACTTTTATGTTGCCTTGATTGGAGACTTCGATTTTCTTCTTCCCTTTGTATCTTGAATCATAGCATTCTTTCCAAATTTCTTTGTTCTTCTCTGGCTCTGGTTTAAATTGCGAAAAACCCATTTTTTGTGATTTTCTTTTCGGTTTTTCCTCGAAATAACTTTCATAGTCAATGTCGCCGCCCGCTAGAAGGAACTCTTCATAATCCGCCGCCTCCCCCATTATTTCCCCACCTTGATTTTATCAATGTCGTTCTTAAAAACTATTTTCAACAAAATGCCGGCAATTACAAAAAGTTGAACCTGAGATGTGGGGCTGAGCATTTACTCCACCCCATATTCCAGAACCGTCTTTTCTTGCCCGTCAGCTTCAAAACTCTTCTTGCCAATCCAAATTCTAAGGCCTTTGAATTCAGGCTTCAGAATAGCTCCAGAAGCGGTCTGTTGAACGAATGCTTCTTGGAGTTTTGGAGAGAGCTGAAGTACGCCTTTCTTGCCGTCTTCAGTTTTGAAGAACGCTATCGTGTAAAGGCCATATTCCCCTTCTCCTTCAAAGATTCCGGTTAAGGTTATGTTGCGTATCCTTTCATTCGGAATAAGCTTCAAAACGCTGGCTTTGTCGTTCGTAGCTGTATTCTGATTGTATGCCTCAGTTGAAAACATCTTTAGATCTCCTCTTCTTTGTCTGCAAGTTCTCTTTTCTCAGCGATGGTCTTTTCATCTTTGAAGAATCGATAACATTCTTTGCATTGATATCTCTGGAATATTCCACTGCGCGAATAGTCTTTACCTTTTCTGATCCAAGTTGTTGACCCACATTCGGGGCATTTTATATCTGTCATATTATCAATCTCCTTTTGTAAGTTGCTTCTTACTATATCCTAATATGATGGTTGACTATAAATACCTCCTTGCTTAGGCTTTTACTTTCTTAGGATACCCCGAACTAGTTTATAGAAAAATAAAACTTGGGGTTGCTCCCCTAGACTTGGAGATCAAAAAAGAGTATTATTCACATAGCATAGATAATAATCGATGTGGATATTAGGAAATTGCGAAAAGATTAAATAGAAATTATAAAGAACAATGCCCTGACTGAAAGATTAGGAGCGCCTAATTGGCTCCCAACGTACAATCTCAAAAGTTTAAATACTTTAACATCGTATCATATATTATTCATAAAAACGCTTCTTGCTAAAATGTTTAATGGGAAACTTTATAAAAGTATAAATTCTATAGGGGTTTCCCATGTTCTATATAGAAATATATTGATTTAGATTGTCTACTGTTAACCATGGAAAACTATACAGATGAATTCTAAAAAGTATATTTCTATATTGAATTAGATTGTCAAATGTTAATCATGAAACTATATAGATTAAAACTAAATTATATAGATTTAGAAAAATAGCTGATAAGTCCGTCCGCTATCGGTTTTAATTTTAGTATATAAAGGAAATAAGCTCAAAAAACCAAAGCCTTCCGCTATCGTTTTTAATGACTGAAAAATTCTAAACTCGACTATTATACTAAAAA
>JAQUDD010000007.1 GCA_028685875.1 Candidatus Absconditabacteria bacterium | reverse complement strand
TACCTTGCACAATGTATCTTGTGCAAAGTATATAATAGAAAGAGAAAAGAGAAGGGAAAATAAAGAAGAAATAGACCCATCCTAAAATAGATGGAAAAAGTATTATAAACACCCAAATCAACAGTGAGAAAAAACAGAAAGTAAAAAGAGAAAAATAGCAAAAAATTGAGAGAAAAAACAGAGCAATTTTTCACACCTACCTTCACTTCATTCAGCTTGATAAAAAAAATCATCAAATTTATACGAAGCATCAAGAAAAAATAACACAAAAATATCAGAGATAAATTAAAAAAATACCATTCTATAACTTTCCTAATGCACATACAAATAATCACAAGAATTAAAAAATCTACAAAATCCCCTCTAGAAAAAAGTTACAGAAGTTTAAAGAATTTACATTTACTTTGCACAACAAAGAGGAGTGGAAAAAGAATACACAAACAAAATAAACAGATTTTATTTGATTTTTTAGAGAAAAACTACTATAATAAAGAAAAGAAATTTATCCGTCAGCACTCCTCTCTCCTATGAAATTAAAACAAATAAAAATCTCTAATATGATGAGCTTCCCCTATGTAGCAGACATGGACACTATGGAAGGAATCATTTTAGATAATGAAAAGAACTCTCTCAATATGAATATTCTCATCTGACCTAATGGATCTGGGAAAAGTAATTTCATAGAAATTATAAAACAATTTACTAAAAACCTAATTCTTGACTACTCTTTCGATAAGTCTATCCTTTCAGAAAAAAAGAAGACCAAATACAAAAAAGCTATTGTATTACATCCAAAAAAGACTTCTAAATTAAGTAAAAATTCAAAGTTTCAAGGAGAAAGAGCGGAGATAGAATTAAATATAGAACTTTTTGAGAACGATTTTGAAAACATAGGATTTGTGTGTAAATATAGGGAAAGAATTAACGAAATCCTAGGAAAATACAGTGAATTAAAATACAGATTCCCAGAATTCGACTACAGAGAAATCCAAGAAAAATGTAAAAATATTAGTATTCATGCAGAGTTTTCTGAGAAGGAACAAAGCTTTAATATTGAAAGAACTAAACTTAGTCCTGAAGAATTCTTTGCCTTAGTTTGTATCCAAGAACAAGAATTACTTTATATTTGTATCCAGATTTTTAATGAATTTGAAAAAAAAGCTGAAGAAAGAATGTGGTACCCTCTAAAGAATACCTTTAGCATTATCTCAAGTAAAAGAAATGTTGATCAATTTAATTTTCTCACAAGCCTAAAAGAATATGATCAATTTGTCTTTAACGAAAAAAGCAATACTTATGAAGCATTAGAAGGATTTTTCAAGTGTATTAATAAAGTAAATAGTATCGTGAACAAGAATTCTGAAGAGATTCTCTTAAGCACAGAAGCTATTGAAGAAAGTATTGAGAATAGAATATACAGGTCAACATTCTGGGCAAGCCTCTCAAAGAGTATCGCTAAATTTATTCACAAAGATATTAGCATTGAATATGTTCAGGAGTGAATCACAATAAAATTTAACAACAAAAAGGGAGAAGTTTACCAATTTGAAAATCTCAGTAGTGGGCAACAATCGATTTTACTCATCCTTTGTGCAATCTATGGGAATGATCTAAGAGATGGGTTTATGATCATCGATGAACCAGAGTTACATACCCATCCACAGCTCCAAAAAGAACTTGCAGTATTATTGAATAACATTAGTAGACAATATGGTACACAGTTTTTTCTTTCTACCTACTCTGCCCTCTTTATTAATGAAAGTAATATTACCAAAGTATACAGATTTCAAAAAGATAGAGATAATAATACCAAAGTCTATAATCCCAACCTAAAGATTGCATCCGATGATGCAAAACTCGTACATCTTCTCAGATATGAAAATCTCTCAAAAATCTTCTTCGTAGACAAAATTATTATGGTAGAAGGAGATTCAGATTTATATTTTTTTACCAACTATCTCAAGTGGCTACAAGAACAACCAGAACGAGAAGACATAACAGGAACATACGAAATCATTAACATCAATGGAAAAGGATCTTATAAATCTTGGACAAAATTTCTCAACAAATTCTGAATCAGAAATTACTTCATCGGAGATCGAGATAACACCGTTGATTATGGATTTTTCACGCAGAAAGAACTTGGGAAGTACTATCAGATCGCAAATAGACATATGAAAAATTATAAAGGAAATGGTGGAGACTATTACAACAGATTAGTGTTTGTAATAAAAAAATATTATCCACAAAAATTCAAAAGAATTATTGAAGGAATAGAAGATCTCTACCAAGACGGTGTCTTTATCCTAAGGCTATGAGCAATAGAAAGCTATCCTGGACTGGAAAGAAAAGGCCTACAATACATGGTAAATTTCTGTAATTACGAATTTGATACTTGGCTAAAAGACAACGCCTATCAACAACAAAAAAAAGAGCTAGAGATAATTTTCTCCAACATCTTCAATAAGTTCTCCGAATAGAATGTTATCTTCCCATCTTCATATAGAAGAAAATTGCTATAGCAATAAGGATAACCGCAAATCAGATTACAACAAAGGTCTTCATCTCTTGTTCTTTTAGTTTCATAGTCATTGCTTGAAGTTTCGCCTCAAGTCTTTTCTTTTCTTCAATTGCTTCCTGTTTTTCTTTGGTATAGTCAGGGAGTGCAATCATACTTTGGATCTTAGTTTCTAATTGACCAATTCTCTCCTGAAGCATAAAAATGATTTTATTCTTCTCATCCAACATTTTATCCTTCTCTTTAAAAATAAGAGAAAATTTATCAATTTTTTCTTCAATGGATAAAAGATCAACACTTTGTCTAACTGCGACAGGAGTTGTAGCACGTTCACTTACAAGTTCTGTAGATACCTCGTGACGAAGGGAAGTAAATTCCGATTGCAACTGATCAAGCTCTTCTTTAGAAAGGAGAACCTTATTAGCTACCTTCTTATAAGAAAGTCTTCCAGACTTGATATATCTATCAATCGTTCTCGTAGAAATACCAAGTAAAGCAGACGCCTTATCTCTACTAATGGAATAATGTCTCATGAAATATTAATAAACAGGGAATAAAGAATTTATCATAAAATCTTCTTAAGAATGGTACTACCTATGGCCATAATAAAAGAAAGAATCGCGGTCTGCAATAGGGTTCCTAAAATCACTTCCACACCAGGTACATAAGTAGTAGTTACCCACTGAAAAACGTAGAAAATCAATACATTAATAACAAAGGAGAAAAGTCCCAAGGTCAACATGTTGACAGGAAAGGACAATACCTTAATAATGGATTTAATAGGTGAATTAAGAAGCCAGAAAACACATCCCAGAACCACAAAGAGCAAAAGCAAATGAAGCGTACTCACATGTCGCTGTGCAGGATCAAAAATAATCTGAATTCCTAACTCAAAGTGGTTAAATAACCACAAGAGAAATCCATAAATAAACACATTTACAATCAGTTTCTTGAGAAGTCACATCCACAAAAACAAGAAGTAAAAGTAGACAAGACTATACACATTTGTCTACATATTTCAAGTATAAGTCAAACTAATCATCAAGCAAATCTTCAAACTCCTCTACTATAATGTCTTCTGTCCCTGGAAGAGTATCCTTTCTATATAAATGAATAGCGTTTCTAGTTGCCAAAAGTGCAATCACAGCTGCCCTTCTTCTCCTAGGAAGCACATTAAGGCCCTGAGCAGACAAGGTATCATACCCTCGCTCCATTACCTCATCCAAGCTTTTTCCAATAATCAGTTCAGCTAATAAACTCGCACCAGCAGTAGTAATACTAGCAGTATTTCCATCAAAAGAAAAATTCTGAATTGTTTCATCCTCTATCCTAAGGTAGACAGTGATATCATCTCCACAAATGAAATTACCTTCATGTCTAAAAACTGTAGCATCTTCCATAGCAAAGTTATGTACAGGATGGGCATTATATTCTGCTATCAACACATCAACATGTGGTTCTCCATAAGTCATAAACAACAAGAAACAAATAAAATATTCAAAACAAACAAGACCAATATAAATTTTTCACTCTTATTATCAATAAGAGTTGATATTGACATTTCAATAAGAAAAAGTATAAACAAAGGGAATTATTTATAGTGATATATAATGATACAACAACTAGAAATACCCTTTGAATACCAAGAAACCCCTAAGAAGGAGGTTACACCAGAAGACAAAATATATATCTCTGAAATAAAACAGAAGAATTTTCGCCATCTTCATTTTCTTTCTTGCTCACAAGATACACTAATGCAGGCTCTATGCCAAGATAAAGAACTAAAAGAGAAAGATGAAGATTACTATAAGGCCATCAGAAAATATTACCGAACAACCTTATGCCATGAAGGAAAATTTATTACCCTACAAAACACTTTTAAAATATCTTCAGAGAGAATAGCAAAGTTACGCATACGCCACGAAAAACAACAAAGAAAAAAAGAAGAACAAGAAAAAAGAGAACAAACAGAGGCAGAAGAGAAAAAAGAAAGAATAAGACAACAAATAAACAACAATGTCGAAGCAGAAGTTCAATTAGAAAAATGGCTAGATATCCATACTCTCAAGGGAATAGAAGATCTCAGTACATATCGAATATTTGAACATATCTTCGGATGTAAATGAGATAGCCGATCAGAAAAATATTTTAGCAAAGAAAGATATTTTTCTCAGAAAAAAATTAAAAACATCGCTCAGAAATTACTATATGAACAAGCTATAGAGAAACGGGAAAATTATAAGGTCTGGGAAAATGAGTGAGCTGTTTGAGAAAGAAAAAGGTTCCTAGAAGAAGATAAAAAGGAATATATAAAAACAATGTTAAAAGAGAATACTACCGAAGAGAGACAAAGCGAGGAAGAAAAACGAGAAAAGAATGATGAACAAAGTAAATGGGATGATGATCTACCTTTTTAATACAAAAACGTCGGTTGGAAAACCTCCCGACGTTGACAGTTTTTCTCATTTGTTTATGGTAGTGGAACGAAATAAACCCTCCTTCAATAAAGATGATGCGAAATCATCTAAAAAAATATTTCGTTCCTGAAGTATACATCACCCAAAAAGCAATGCGGAGGACAAAACCTCCTACTTCTACTCCTTACAAAAAGATGTAAAGATCGGTAGAGTTAATGAAAAAAACTCCCCTTGACCAGAATATAGAAAATTATTCACCAATTTCAAGACAATATAATACAAAAAAAAAACCACTAGGGAACCCCTTCCCTACTTCATTAGGAGTTTTTTCTCTATTTTTTATCATTAATCAACCATCTCTCGTAGGTGATTTACTAATCTTTTAATTAAAGAGATCAGCTTAGTCGTTAATTCAAGAAATCATTTACTACTAATAATCTCAAAAGAAGCTATTCCAAATTCATCTCTCGTCATAGTGACCCAAAATTTATTGGAACTTACCTCTAAGAGCACATCATAACTCGCATCTTCTCTCTCCGTAAAGGAAGCCTTCACTGCATCCCAAGTTACCTCTCTCTGAGCACACACTCACGCATCCAAAAGCATTCCTTGAGAAATCATTTACATTATAGTAGAGAGATAAAATTAACTACCCTGCTTTTATGATTATCCACACCAAATACAACAGAAAAATCATTCATATTTTTTGGAAAAATCCCTTGTATTTTTTGGAAGTATCCTTAAAAGAAAATAAGAGTTTTATAGCAAAAACAGTAGGACAATGAAAAAAGAAGATCTCACAAAGTACGAAGAAATATCCAAAAAATTTAAAAATAAAATCATCAGATTGTCTGATTTTACCCTCCTCCTAGAAGAAAAAATTGTAGGAACAAAAAATACTCAGAAATGCTATAAGATCACCCACGAACTCAAAAATAAAGGACACCTCCTAAGCATTAAAAAAGATATTCTCTTTATCACTGACCCTCAAGATCCTAAAAGCGAAGAAGAAATAGAAGAACTCTTTTATTGGAAAATAGTAAAAGAACATTGTCAAAAGTTCTGTGGATCTCACTATTACATTTGATGACTCACCGCACTAGAATTACATAGTCAGGGAACAGGAATTGGAATCCCAGAAGAGATACATATCATCAACAAACACAAGCAATCCGTAGAAATAGTAATGTTCGATAAAAGAATAAATTTCAAAACACTAGAAAGCAGAAAAAAAAACCTCTACCCTCTCCTCTCAAAATTTACTCAAAAAATAAGAATTAAAGGAAATGCAATAAGCCATGCAAACCTTGAGTTAGCAGTACTTGATGTTCTCTATGCTAACAGCCTCTCAAACCAAGGATACATCGAAGGACTTATCAAGAAACTTCTCAAGAAAAATAAAAAAGCTTTTAGTATAGAACAAATTGAACAAATCCTAAAACAGGGGAAATATAATAGTTCAGCAAATAAGCTTTTATCTCTATTAAAAGAAGTAAACGGAGAAAAAGCTGATCAATTAGAACAGATAATTAAAAAACATGGATACCTCTTATAGTCTCTCTGGTTTCTGTTTCAACACCCAAATAAACAAAACTATTCCAAAGAAGATAAAAAACAAGAAAAATCGCTGGCTCTTAGAAAAATAACCAATAAATTCCGCCTGAGAATCATTTCTAAGATATTCTAAGAAGAATCTAATAATTCCATATCAGAGAACAAAGCAAGAAGAAATTAGTCCTACTCTATAGGAGGTTTTTTTAATCTGAGAAAAGAAAAGAAAAATACTTAAGATGAAGAGAAATACTCCCTCAAACACCATAGAAAACTGATTGGTATTAATTCTCAAAGCAGCATCGATATTCGGATATACATGAAGGAAATTCAAGGACTGCAGAAAAGAAACAGTATACTCAGAGAAACCAAGACTATTAGTAAAAATAATACCATACAGTTCTTGATTTAAATAATTCCCCAACCTTCAGAAAAAGATTCCCACAGGAACCGCAACCAAAATAATATCAAATAAGATAAGGAATTCCTTCCGAGAAAGTCTAGTCCAATACTTAAAAATAAACATTGCTGTACATACTCACACGATTCCACCGATAAAAGACATTCCACCGTTCCAAACCGCAAACATCTCTCACCAGTTTCCTATAAAAGAAGAAAAATCATAAATAAAAATATGCCCCAATCTACCTCCTATCAATACTCACAATACCAAAAAAATCATTAAATCCTCCAGACGACTAGCCAACACCGTTTGTAAACCTGAAAACTTCTTGAAGTATCCCCTTTTTCCAACAAATCGCAGAACCAAGTATCCAAATAAAAAACCAACGAGATAGAAAATCCCATACCAATAAATATCCCAACCAAAAATCTGAAATGCTACCATCATTAAAAAAAAGAGATAAATCCCCCAAAGCATAAAGATTAGTAAAAACTATGCAACTAAAAACCTAGTTCTAGGAAGCATAATTAGCAGAAAGTGTTTGAGAAATAGCATAGAGCTCCTGTAGTAATTGTGGCTTCAGGAGATCATAATATTGAATAATTTTCACTTTATTGAGTTCTAGATAAGTAAATTTTTTCTGTAAAACAGAAGAAGACTCTACTAATTGCTTTTTATAAACTAGGTGAGAAGTATGATATACCGTATTCTCAGCAACACAAGCTCTCAAAGAAGCAATCTCTTTAGATGCCCTATCTGCAGTTTGATAATCATAAGTAGCTAAAGCCTGATTAAAAAGCAGATTTTGTGTCGGAATATCCTGCTCACACGAGGAAATACGAGTAGCGTAGTATATAATTTCTTCCTCTTCTTGTTGTAGATAGGAAGACTGAAGAGTGAGTAAAGAAGAGAGATTAGAAAGATAAATATCAAGAGCTTTGGCCCTTTCATCAGGAGTGGAAGCACGATCAAGATCAACAAGAATATCATATTGTGACCAAAAAACCATGGCTTTTTGGAAAGACAACGGATCTATATCTCCATCAGAGAGAAGGGAAAATTGAGTCTTTCTTTGATTCAAACCAACCTCAATATGCGTTCCCAATAAATCCCAAACAAAAAGATTACTCGCCAATACAGGAAAAGAAAGGAGAAAAAGAGAGAGGGAGGAGAGGAAAAAAATCTTTGAGAAATTCATTATAATATCAAAGATAAATTATGCACCAATCACATTTACCATATCTGCCATTGGAAGGTAAATTGCACCCAATAAAGCACCTACAACACAAGAAACAAGAGCCATCAAAGCTGGCTCAATAATAGACATAAGGGAATCTATAGCAGCTTTCAAAGAAAAAGTATAATAGATTGATATCTTTTTAAGTACTTCCGTCAAAGAACCAGTATTTTCTCCAACATTAATAATTTGAATCAAGATAGGATCAAATAAATCAGAGCCTTCCATAGATTCATAGATAGAGAATCCCGCATTAATAGAATTTCTAATCTCTATCATTTTTCTCTTATAGGAGAAATTATCAAAAATGCTAGCAAGTAACTTGAAAGAAACAATTGGACTTACTCCAGCCCCATAAAATTGTGCTAAAAGAGAAGTAAATCTACTCATATAGAAAATTCTAATCACCTCTTTAACTAAAGGAACTTTTAAAAGAAAAGCATCAATAACAATCTTAAAAGATAATAAATTACTATAGGCAAAATTATAAAGCATAACAAGTCAGAAAATAGCTAGTCAAAGATAAATACCATACGCTTGTAAGAAATCTGATGTATTCAACATAAACTGAGTGATAGCTGGTAACTCTATATCCCCATACATTTCAATAATCGTTGGCATTACAAAAACTAAGATCACCACAACAGCAACAATAGCAAAAACAATCACAATAGTAGGATAAGTAAGTGCTTTTTTAATCTTCTGATTTATCTCCTGATTCTCCTCAAGAGAGTCTGCAACATCTTCAAGAGTTTGAGCCATATTACCAGTAATTTCTGTCGCTCTAATAAGCTCTATTTCATCCGGATTAAAGAAATGAGGATGAAATTGCATAGCATCAGCAAGACTAGATCCTTCTGTTAATTGGAGAATCATGTCTTCAAGAATCATAAGCATACCTTTATGAGTTTCTCATTGTTGTAAAGAATGAATAGAAGCTCTAATTCCAAGACCAGCTTTTTGAGAAACTGCCAAAAGTCTGAAAAAAGTTGCCTTTTGTTCGAGACTAGGCTTTTGTAGATTAATAAACACAGCATCTATTCGCTGTTGTATCCCTGAAAGAATTCACATAATAATAAAGAAAAAAGCTAAACAATATCCTGAATTTTCACAAATCTATATACTTCATGAAGATCTAACTTTCCTTGAATCGTCTTAAAAAGACCATCTCTTTCTAGATCAATCATTCCTTGAGATAAAGCATATTTACCAACCTCAAAAGCTGACTTTCCATCAAGTAACATCATTCTAATTTGATCCGTGTAGTCCATCATTTCATAGATACCAACCCTACCTTTATATCAAACTCCTTTACATACCGGACAAACCTCTCCTGTTTTAGGATCCTTCCCCGTTCCTTGAGAAACATATCCATCAACAAAGAAATCATTCCACTCCTCCTGAGAAATACCCCTTAATAAAATTTCTCTTTTTAAGAGTTCTTTATCAAAACTACGAAATGCCTGTTTTGCATTAAGATATTTAATATCATCTTTTACAGAAACCTTTATCGCACAATGAGGGCAAATCTTTCTCCCAAGCCTCTGGGCAATAACAAGATTAAAAGTACCAGCAAGCATAAAAGGCTGAGCACCCATATTAAGAACTCTTGTAACTGTTTCTACTGCGGAGTTAGTATGGATAGTAGAAAATACCAAATGACCCGTCATAGCAGACTCCATAGCCATTTCCAAAGTCTCTCTATCACGGATCTCCCCCACCATAATAATATCTGGATCCTGTCTCAATGCAGATCTCAATCCAGAAAGAAAAGTAAAACCAATATCAGACCTCACCTGTGCCTGATTAAGACCCATCATTTTATTTTCCACTGGATCTTCAAACGTAGTAATATTTACCTCTGGCTTATTAATATCTGACAAACAAGAATAAAGAGTAGTTGTTTTACCAGAACCTGTAGGACCAGTATTGAGAATAATCCCGTTCGGATACTGGAGATTCTTTTCAATAATACGTCCATTAGAGCCATCAAGACCCAAATATTTAAGATCTGGAATTTCCTTAGACTTATCAACAATACGCATTACCAATTTTTCTCCCCAAACCGTCGGTAAAGTATTAGCACGAAGATCTATTTCTTTATTAGTTTGCGTAATAGCGGAAACTCTCGCATCCTGAGGAAGTCTCTTCTCATCAGGCCTCATTTGACCGGATTCAATTTTAAATTTAGAAATAATACTATCGTGAAAAGATTTAGGATATTGCACAAGTTCATGAAGCACCCCATCAACCCTAATTCTGATTCTACAGTAATTCTCAAAGGGCTCAATATGGATATCTGATGCGCCTTCCTCCACTCCAATCGTCAAAAGATAATCAAAAATTCTTACAATATCTGATTGTAATATCGCCTTGCTTAGTAAATCTCTAAAGTTTTGCGTTTCCATACCGATAGATAGAATAAACAGTATCCTCTATAGTATACTAGAAAATTAAAAAAAAGCAAAAAAACGGGGTTTTTTTTAGGGAAAAAGGATGATAAAACAATACCTTAACGGGTATAAAAATTCTTCGTATTAAAAAGAGTTTGAAGAGTAATTTTATACTCATTAAAGAACAGAGAAGAATTTAATTTTTCTTTTCGACTTGGTAAATAGATTCTATTCAAAAAGAATAACTGAATATAGGGGTTAATCTGTATTTCTTCCTTCTTTCGAGAAAGGGAAGGATCTTCATGAGGATAAAGAGTGATATTCCAAGCATCTGTACTTACACTTCACTGATACAAATCAACCCAACAATCATCTACATCCTGAGGAAGTTTATAACCAGCATAAGCAGTACCAATACCAGAACCCTTTCCCACAAAGCCTTGAGAATAATCACAGGCCCAAGTATCTATTTGTCCATCGTAAAGTCCAGGATTTCTTGTAGAATCTGTTTCATCAAAACTATGCAATCTTCCTGCATCAAATCATCTAAGCCTCAACATTTGTATTGCATAAAGAGATTCCCCAGTTCAGATTCATCAACCATTGATATCTAGTTGTTCTAATAATTTCCTTCTCAAAAAAAGTCTACTAGTCCCATCCTGAGAAATAAGATAAAGTTCTTGCACTCCAGTAGCATCCGCAATAGCTATAGGACCTTCGCCCATATCTTCATCATCAGAATCTCCTACCAAAGATAAGTCAGTATCAGTATCATCTTTCACATCATAGAAAAGCTTTGCATATTGTCCAAAAGACTGATAATAGGGAGATCTAATGGAGGGGTTTATACAATCAGAAAGGCTAAGAACCATTGGAGAATAAGAAATCGCGGAAGAACTACA
Source organism: Candidatus Absconditabacteria bacterium (assembly GCA_028685875.1). Lineage (GTDB taxonomy): Bacteria > Patescibacteriota > Gracilibacteria > Absconditabacterales > Absconditicoccaceae > UBA3291. The sequence goes on along the minus strand of JAQUDD010000007.1, from coordinate 37,260 downwards.
ATAATAATAATGATGTTCTCTATCTCTATCCCCAAGAATGTTCTTTATAGAATTTGCGTTTCCATAGTGAGTAAAAAGATCACAATGGCCAGAAGAGGAAGTGGTCCATGTAAAACTATCTCATTGTCCTCCTCAAAGAGAACACCCTACCATCTTTCTATTAAAATACTCCTCATAATCTATGGTATAATCCTCCATTAAAACATTTATTCTCTCAACAATATCATAGCCCTGTTGAATCAATTGCTGCTTAATATCTATCTCAACCTTAAAAGTATGCATCTTGGTATAGACCCCAAAAATCAAAGGAAGAATCAAAGAGAGAATAAGAATTACAAAAACTAATTCTACTACAGTAAATGCTTTTTTCTTTTTCATAGAAACAAGAAGGAATTAAGGATTCATTTTTTCATTAATCTTTGCTCTTGTAGCCGGTCCCATCCAACCATAAGCAGATTTATTAGATTCTTTTCCTGTCAAAATTCCCTCTTGAAGTTGGAAATCTAAGACTGCCTGAATAGTCAATGCATCATACAATCCATTAATTGGTCCTGTATAAAGCCCCTGAGCCGTCAAAAACTGCTGAAGATAGGTCAATTCCAAGGCATAAGTCCCTCTAGTATACGTTCTTGTGAAAGTATAAGGCGCCCAAGAAATCTCTGGAGTTACTGGAACCTCCACTTGCGTCTGATTTTGATAATAAGCCTCACTTATTAATTGCATCACATAGGTAGAAAAGACTGATTTCTTCTTAGCAAAATCTGTAGTATAATAATTTTTAAAAGCAGCTAACAAAGCTGAATCAATTCCCTTAATCTGAGTCTCATTCCATAAGTCTACCCTATCAATTGCTAATTCTAGTCCCTTAATCAGGGTGTCCAAAGAAGTTTTTAATGAAGAATAGGATCTCTCCCAATTAACCGAAGAAGAAATAATGGTACCACACTGATATCAATTGGAAGAAATAAACTGATCTAAAAATATTGTAGCTTCTTTTTTAACAGCAAGATAATCTTTATAACTAAAGTCTTTCTCGAAAATAATATGAAGAAATGCCGTAGCTTCATCAGAAAACTCCTCTACCAAAAGATCTCTCTTTGCAAGCATAAGTTCAAAACTTACTTCTGGATTAAGAGATTGATATCTACTAATCGCATCGTCCAAATCACTCTTCAGAAGATTTGCTGTCGTATCTTTTAGAGATTCAACAGAAGACCACACAGAAGTCCTTTTTTCCAAGGAAACATACAAAGAATCAGAAAGATCCATGAGTTTCGTAAATTGTGTATCAATAACATCCAACATCTGTATCTTTGCTGCCAATGAATCTACCAATGCTTCATTTTGAGAATAATAAGTATCAAAATCAGATTTTACCTTGTAATAATTAGCCTGATAGTCCTCATCTAAAAGAGAGAGTTTTTGAGAAAAATCTGCATTAAACGAGGAGATATCTGTCTTAACATCCTTACTATCACTAATAAGTCCCACAGAAAATCTCTTAATATCCGCTGAGATATCCACATATTCTTCCAATATAGCAGTAGTATATTCCTTTTCTAGAGAGGAAACATCAGTAGGAAGACTAAGAGAAGAGATAAAACCCAAACATTGAACTGCCTTAAAAAGAGCAGTATCTACCAAACCCTTTGCCCTATCATCATAAAAACTCTGAATAACAACTAATTTCTTGTCCAGATAAGTAATCAGCTGATCCTTCTTAGCATCTAGGTCCGCTTGAAGTTCAGTAGCATCCTTAGAAAGTGTTGTACTAGTAGTTGTTGAAGTAGTTCCGACACTAAGTGTAGAAGCTAAAGTAGAACTAAAAAGCAAAGAAAAAGCCGAAAACACACTAAGAAATTTAATCAAGAAAGAACTTTTCATTGGAGAATTACTAAGAAAGTAAAAGAAATTACACATCCATATATAGGAAACTTAGGATTTTACAGCATAATTTCAAGTTGAAATATGCTATACAAACGATATACACAGAAATGTAAACAGCTTTTTTTAACTTTATTTCTTACTTAATTATATCCCATGGTACTAATACCTACCGTTATTGAAAAAACTAAGAATGGAGAAAGGGTATATGACATCTACTCCAGACTTCTCGAAGATAGAATTATTTTTGTAGGAGATGCTATCTGATCCCACCTCGTAAACTCAATTATTGCACAAATGCTTTTTCTGGAAAAACAAGATCCAAAAAAAGACATCATTATGTATATCAACTCTCCTGGCGGAGAAGTGTATAGTGGACTCGCACTCTATGATACCATGCAATATGTAAAATGCGATATTCAGACTATATGCGTAGGATTAGCCGCTTCCTTTGGAGCAATGCTTCTTTCTGGAGGAACTAAAGGAAAGAGATTTGCACTCCCAAACAGCAAGATCATGATTCATCAACCTTTAATCTCAGGAGGAGGAATTAGCGGACAAGCAACAGATATCCAAATTGAAGCAGAAGAAATGCTAAAAGTAAAAAAGGTTCTCACTCAACTTATGGCTGATAATACGGGGAAGACTTACAAACAAGCTGAAGCAGACATGGAAAGGAATAATTGGATGGATACAGAAGAAGCATTAAAATACGGAATTATTGATCACATCATTGGGAAACAATAACAAACAAATAAACAACAATCAAAAAAACTCGTTAAACGAGTTTCTTTCTAAAAGAATTATTTAAATCTGGCTCCAAACTACTCTTTTTTCTCCATCAATATCCTTAAATTCCTTCGCTGTAACCTTAATTTTATCTCCAGGATTATAATACTTTTTCCAGTCAACTCCTTCTCCCACAGAGGCAATTCGATTTTTATGAAGCAACCCCTCTACACCCTTCACTGTCACAAAAATTCCATAATTATAAATCAGTTTTACATAACCATCATAGCTTTCTCATAACGTAATATCATTAACCGTAAATGCCTGTCCTTTCTCCATCGAAACAGGAGAAGAATTTTTCTTTGCAGATGAAGAAGGAGTTGAAGAAGATAATGCTTGTACTGACTTACCGGAAGCCAATTTTTCTGCATTCACAACAAAGATAAGTGGAGACTTTACTCCTAGTGGAAGGTCTGAAAGAGTATGCATTTCCCCAAGCTGCTGTAAAACAGCATCTTTAGACCCAACCCAAACAGAAATAGCCTCGGCCGAATCAGTTTCTCCTGGGATTGTATACGTATCAACCCTAAAAGTCAGATTTTTATCATCATGAACTTGAACCACATCACCTCTTTTATATTGGAGTTGATCAAGAGACAAACTCTCAGGCTTTGTATACCGAATATATTTAATATTTTGAGTATCTATATCCATAACCATCGCATCTGCCTCCTCTTCTCCCAAAGTAAACATCGAGAAACGATGAAGATGTTGCTGCACCGTAAAATCACCGAGCACCTCAGCTTCAGACTCTGTAAGTCAAAGTCCTTCAAGTTTTGATTTCTCTGCAATCTTCTCGTGGGCAGAAAAAGTCTTTTTCCCTCGAGCAGAAAGGAGACTTTCAAGCTGATTTCTTTCCATTGCATATCTTTGCCTTGATTGTCTTCTAATCTTTTCAATATATTCTACTCCACCTTCTGGTGCATAAGGAGCCAAAGTTTTCATGCTAAAAGGATCCGAAGAAATTCCATCAATCATCAACCTCGTATACGTCGTATATTTAGGGAGAGAAATCAAATCATTCGTTCCTACCATTTCCTTGAACTGCGAAGTCATAATCGCAGCATCATCATATCCAAGGGTGAAAGAAACGATGCTTCCTACATTTCCAAAAATCGCATTCTTAATATCTACATCTAACTGAGAAGTATATTGATTTGCCAAAATCATAGAAAGTTTATATTTCCTTGCTTCTGAAAGAATCGTCACAAACGATTTACTTGCAAAATTCTGAAACTCATCAATATAGAGGTAGAAAGGCTTACGAAAATGTGCTGCAATATCTGCTCTCGACATCGCATCAATCTGAATCTTCGTTACCAGAAGGGAACCAATCATGTTTGCATTATCTTCTCCAATTTTTCCCTTAGAAAGATTTACCAAGATAATTTTTCCCTCATCCATCGCTTTTCTCATATTAAGCCTAGTTCTTGGTTGTCCAAAAATATTTCTCACCAATTGTGAAGAAAGAAATTGTCCTACCTTATTAGTTATCGGAGCAATCGCCTCCTCTCTCTGTCTGTCCTGCCATTTATTAAATTCATCATTCCAAAATTTGAGGAGAACACTATCTTTTACATGGGAAATCACTTCTTGCCTAAAATCTTTATCTGTCAAAACTCTCAGAATATGCATCAAGGTCGCATTCGGATAGTCAATAATCGAAAGCACTACATTTCTCAGAATATATTCTAATCTTGGTCCCCAACTATTATCAAAGAGTTTCTGAAAAGTTGCAACTACTCCAGAAGCAATCCTATTTTTCTCATCTTCATTCCCTGCCTGAAGCAAATTAAATCCAATCGGATATTCCGTATCAGAAACATCAAATAAGATCACATCATTAATTCTATGAGACGGAACCGACTCAATAATCGTATCTACCAACTCGCCATGAGGATCCAAAAGGCAAATACCATTTCCTGCTTGCATATCAGAGATAATCATATTCGACACAAAGGTCGACTTTCCCGTACCGGTCTTTCCCACAATGTAAACATGCCTAAATTTATCTTCTTCCTTAATCCCAAATCTTATATTATCTCCCCTATAATCTGTATCTCCAAGCACCGTTAATTTACTGAGTTCTGGAAAGGTCTCTACATTAGGGATATTGGTTGGATAGGGAAGTTTTCTATATAGGGTATATTCTAATCCCTTCACGAAATTAGCTTTAGTGGGAATATGAAAGAAGTTAATAATCTCCGAAAAAGCTGAATGCATCCACTCCACTTTGGTTCTTGTTTTATATTTACCATTGGAAATAAAAGGAGCAAAAATTGAAGGGAGATTAGTCTCTATGTAGTCTTTAGTATACTCATCTTCTGAAATAACCGCATAAGAAAGAGCAAAATAAATCTGTTTTTTCTTTTCATCTTTTTTTTCTTCTTCTTTATTATCAGCTTTTTTGTCATTTGTTGCCCAAGCCCATTTCACAAACTTTGCAAACAAATTCCATGCCTGCTTGTATGAAGATTCTTCAAGACTAAAAGTATAATCAAAGAAAAGATCCAACCTAGAGTTTTTATCAATATGTTGAAATAAAGAAAGAACATCATTCATCGGATCGAGATAGCTTCCATCTTTATTGAAAAAATCTTTCGACTTATAAGATACATCTTTTTCAAGTTTGATCCATTTTCTATTACTTTTAGAAAGTTTTGGTGGAGCAACTTCTATGAGATCAGAGGTGGGATAATTACTGTAGAAAGTATTAGAAAAATAATTTTTGAATCCTGAGGGCAACTTCACATAAAATTTAATCCCATGCACATTTCCACTTACAGCAAAAGAAATCACTTTCGTCTTGAGAGAGATTAAATTCTCAATAACCTTTTCCCAGTGTGTAACCGACATTTCATTATCTTTAAATGGCTTGATCTGTAAGTACACTGAACTTGCTTTTTTTTGTGGTTTTTTCTTCGGCATTAGGACTTTCTATTTTTGTTGCTAAATGCATAGACATAGTATATATATTTTACAGATAATTGCAAGTATTTAGAGAAGAATAAGAGAGATTTCATAAACAAAAAATGATGCAATCTACCATGGGAACCTTCGCTCCTTTAATATAAGTAACATCCTAGTGAATACCTATAAAATAGGATATGGAAGAGACAAAGCCAAAAAAATTCTGTATATATCCCTCTCTTTTTCAAGGTCTCTATCTCTTGTGCGCGAATTTAAAATAGAATCTACACAATTTAAACTTGACTTTTTTGTATTAATATGTATTACATAGCTCATATAAAAGTCAAACAACAATAAAATTAAACACTATGGGATGGAATGAAAAAAGATTTTGGGAGATATATGATGTATATATCAATGATCCCATTGAGAATGCTAATGAAAAAGTAATTAATGAACTCTCTGCAATCATCCGAGAAAACGAAGATGCTTTGCTTAGAAAGCTCAAACGTCCTGAAAAAGGATGGATACATATCTATGCTTGGGAGTGTATCTCCACAGCAAGGTATTATACAGAGAATATGACAATCCCTTATATCTTTTTCAAAGGAGAAATCATCGTCATTGACTACCCTTATGATAGGGATATGCATTTTACTCGGATTCCCTACAAAGAAAATGTATCTTGGGAAATTTATGACCATGGAGAGGATATGAAGGGAAATTTTATCCCACTCTTTGACAAAGAACTTATTATCAAAAGAGTAGAAAATATTTTGAAGATCAAATCTTCAGAAAACTTAAAGGAACTCAAAAAGTTTTTTAAGTGCGCAAGATCTTTATAAGAATCTTTATAACAACTTATGTTCAAAGGGCTGAAAGGCCCTTTTTTCTAAAAATACTTCCTCCCTGTCAATTCATCCGGGAAATGCTGGTTATCTACTGCTATCGTCCCATCAGATTTACGATGTTCCTCATGATCATGAGCATATTTATAGCCATCGCCATATCCTAACTCCTTCATCATCTTAGTCGGTGCGTTACGAATCACCATCGGCACAGGCAGATTTCCATACTGCTCTACATCCTTCATCGTTGCATGATCAATCTTTTCACAGACATTATTCTTTGGTGCTTTAGCCAGATACAGTGCAAGCTGAAAAATAAACACCCTACACTCTGGCATCCCAATCTTATGCACCGCATCATAGACCTGATTAGCCAAGAGCAAGGCGTTATTATCCGCAGGACCGATATCTTCACTCGCAAAACGCAACATACGACGCACAATATAACGCGGATCTTCTCCTCCCACGAGCATCCTTTGAATCCAATAACAAGCAGCATGGGCATCGCTATCACGGAGCGATTTATGCACTGCAGAGATAATATTGTAATGCTCTTCGCCATCACGATCATAATACGTCGGCTTTCCAAAGGCCTGCACAATAATCTCAGCAGACAAGTTCCCATCAGGCGAAAGCATCATCGCTGATTCCAAAATATTACAGGCATTTCTCAGATCTCCATTCGCTAAATTCGCAATCTGCTCAAATATCTCGCTACCCCCTCTCAGAAAGGGGGGAAGAGGGGATTCGGACGAAGAGGGAGAAGACGGAATTTCCTCAGCAGAAACTTTTGACGAAGAAAGTTCTGAACTGTTTTTTTCCTCCCTGTCAGGGGAGGTGTCCGCAGGACGGAGGGGTTTCACATCAACAAAAAAAGTCTGGATTCTCTCTCTATTTTGCTCAAAAAACTGTACAATATCACTTTCCTTAAGCGGTTCAAACACCAGCACCTTTGCACGAGAAAGCAAAGCATTATTGATCGTAAAGCTCGGATTTTCGGTCGTAGCACCAATCAACGTAATCATCCCGCTCTCCACAAAAGGAAGCAAAGCATCCTGTTGCGCCTTATTCCAGCGATGAATTTCATCGAGAAACAGGATCGTCTTTTTCCCATACGCCTGATTTTTGCTCGCATGCTCTAGGATCTGATTCAGATCTTCTTTTTTACTCTTCACTCCAGAAAGTTCAAAAAAATCTGCCTGTAATTCATGAGAAAGTATGGTTGCCAAGGTGGTCTTTCCACATCACGGACCGCCTCGAAAAATAAGGGAAGGGACCTGTCCCTTTTCAAGAAAAGAAGCAATGGTTTGGCGAATAGAATCCTGTCCGACCATTTGATCAAGAGTTGTCGGACGAAGGTAGAATGCTAGTGGTTGTTGCATCAAAAAGAGAGATAATAAATCACAGATAAGAATAAGTTTTGATAAGATTTTTTCAAGAGTGAGAAGCAATTGTTTTTATAAGATATTTACGTAAACAACAAATATGAAAAAAATGATTTTTCTAGTAGGACTCTCTCATAAATATGGAACAAACTGAGAAATGCTTCCAGCATTTTGTCCTAGTTCAAATAGCGGAAAAATAATTACCATGATTGAAGAAAGACTCCAAGGACAAAAGATTCTAAAGTATAACCTCTACCCCTGAGTTCCCCTAGATGACACAAAGAAACTAAGATACCCCAACAAACAAGAAAAAGCTGAATGATGGAAAATTTTACTAAAAATAATTAAAGAAAAACAACCAACGCACATCATTCTTTTTGGGAAAGAAGTAAGTAATTTTATAAAGAAACAAGAGTTTACTAACAAAGGAAAAATCATCGAAACAAAACATCCTTCTTATATCCGAAGCTATAAAAGAAAAGAAATAAAAGACTACCTAGATAATCTATTGAAAGAAATCTCCTGCTAAATACACCTATCAAAGGTCTTTAGTTTCAAAACATAAAATGCAACAGTATATTCTCTGAGGAATGAGTAAAAAGAACCATACCTGGTCTCAAGAACTCGCCCAAAAAGTTCAAGAAAATTTTTGATATCCTAGCAGTATCCAAACCTATCAACATTGGATTGACGAAAAAGAAAACATAGATTTTGAATTAGAAACAAAGCGTTGTATAGAAAATATTAAACAACTTAAGACAGACTACTCTTTAATTTGTAAATCAATTGGAATAATAGTATTTTTGAAGAGTATTGGGAAAATTAGCAATCATCCAAAACAAGTAATATTTTGCGGGATCAATTTAAATTTAGTAGAAAAATTTGGGATAATATTAAGAAGTCTCAATTTTCCCGTCATATTATTGCAGAATCCCTGAGATCCTGCAGGAAAATTTGAAGATATCCAACAAAAATTAAAAGAGAGAGTAAATTGGGAATTTATGGAAGGAGAAGGAGATACTCACAGCTATGATACCAATCTGATCCTAGAACTTTTAAAATAAAAAATAGCCCCAAGAAAAGGGGCTACTTACTATAGTAACTTCTTTTTACTACAATAATAGAGAGGACGAAACTCCTTCGTCCTAATGAATAAAGAAACTCCTTGTTCCATAATATAACTTTCGATAAGTTTTGGGTCCAACTCCGTTTTTTCTACAGCAGGCAGAGCCTTCTGTCCAAAAAATTCTCTTGATTCAATACTCCCAAACATATACTCTTGAGTTATATTATTCCAAAGAAGGAAGAGATTCCCATTAAAGTCTCCCAGGAAGAGTTGGTCAAGGAAAATATAATGCCCATACTCTTCTCTTTTGGGAAGAGTAAAGGAAAATATTTGACCTTTCTGGCCTTGGAACGATCCAAGATACCTTGTCTCTACCTCAATTGCCACGGAAATCAGATGATTAAGCGAAATTTCATCGTCCGCATGATCTGATATCCTAGAGAGATATTCCTCTAGCCCATCTAAGAGTGCAGTTAGAAGATATTTTGGAATATTTTCTTTTTTGCACCATTCTTCTAAAGCAAGACTTGCTTCATATTCATATCTTCTTGATATCTCAATAAGAGATACCAACTGATTATCGGAAAAAAAGTCACGTAAATTTTTCATTTTAACTTTATTTTTTTGTTAATACTAGTATTTGTTTGTAACCAAGTATAAACAAAAGAAAAGATAAGTCTAGTCTTTTTTTAACTTCTCAATCACATAAATCACTCTTTCAATATCTCCCTCAAAAAGAGAATAATGATGCTGATTTTCTAACTGAAGATGAAACTTCTTGCATAATTGATCTAATTCAGTTTTTTCTTCTTTGAGAGCTTGTTTCATCAAAATCAGTTTTCCTCCTTTTTTGAGTAAATGATACGATCGAGGGATCAATTTCTCTACATGAGCTACCGCTCTAGCAGTAATAATATCAAAACTCTGACCTTTTAACTCCTCTATCCTACTACAAATAACCTTTGCATTAGTAATATGAAGAGACTGAAGCATATCATTCACTGCAACTGTCTTCTTTTTAATAGAATCAATTCCCGTAAAATGAACCTGGGGATTAGTTATTGCAAGTGGCATCAATGGGAACCCCCCTCCTGTTCCAATATCTGCAACTTGCACTCATTTTGGGAAAGTCAGGATAGTATTCACTTCCAAAGAATCCTGAATATGTTTCGCAAAAACTCCCTCTGGATCACGGATTGCAGAAAGATTAATTTGCTTATTTTTCTCCAAAAAAATATCTATAAAGGGTTGCCGATTTTTCATAAAAAAAAGAAAGATAAACACGTACAAGATAAAGAATTTCTCTTTATTATCCAGTTATTGTTATATTTCTAAATTACAAAATCATCAATCAATGCGACATCATTCCCAGAAATCATTCCAATAATCTTCTCTACAGAAGTTCCATGTTCTGTAATAAACATTGCCCCCAGTCCCCTTCCTCTTTTCTTTCTTTGAGTGAAGATTTCATCAGCCTGATAGATATTCGTATGAGCTGAAACAAAAAGGTAATCCTTACTAGAAGTAGAAATATACAAATGTTCTATACGAACCTTTCTCAAATCAATGAAATTTTCATCCAACATATGACTAGAGAGTCGCTGGAGAATTCAACTTTCCGTAATCACTCAAAGAAATTTCTCTCCACTATAAACAGGAACATGTGTATACCCATTATCTTTCATCCCATCTAAGATATTTTTTAGTAGATCCGTATATTGTACACCAAAAACCTCCTTACGAAAGTGATCAATACAGAGTGGAGGTTCAATAATCTTTTCAACCAAATCTGAAAGCCTATCAATAGCCCTCTGAGTCGGGATGGCATAAAGATATTCATCCACTTTAAGTCCATGAGAAATATGATTTCTGAGTTCTCCAAAATATTTAAGATCATTCTGATAAATCTTTAGAAATCGAGAAATGGGATATTTCCCTTCAATAATTCTCTTAATCTTATCATTATAAGGAAGAAAAACCTCAGTCTTTAATATCTTATCAAAATGTTTATCAATCTCGTTGAAAAGAGAAAGAAATTGCATCACTTTTGCCTGTTCTTGCTGTTGTACAACATTCTCTATTGATGGGGAAGGATAATCCATAGTTATTCGAACTCAATAAAAAAACAAACCTATTACCATTATACAGAGAAACCACAAAAAAAGCAAAAATCTGCTTTTTATCTCAATAAAAAATCCAAGACAATTAGAAGCCTGGATTTTTAAGTTAATAAGTTAATAACTATTGAAGCAACCTTGAAGGATAGTTTTGATTAATAATTACCAAAGGAGCATTCTGGAATTCCGATGGAGGACAAGAAGAACCATCAGTAGCTTGTCCATATCAACACCTCCAAGTAAAGACCTTCGTTAAATCAATTTGATCAGATGTAGGCCTATTAGTTGGGAATAATGCATTTAACTGATTCTGCCTTGCCGTACTTGGAGTAGCATACGTATTCAAAGAAGTAAATTTCCCATGAATAAAGAGTTTAGGAGCTTTAGTTCATTGCTCCTTAACAGAAACCAATCCATTAACAACAAAATTCCCTTTGAGAAAGACTCCACTAGCAATAGAAGCAGAAGTTGCAGGGACTTCAGGGAATCCCTGAGCATTAAAGGAGACATTCTGATCAGAAGTTTGAGTCAATATTAGATTACCTTTATCAATAAAGATATTTAATGGTTGAGAATCATTCGTAGATGATCCATTTAATGTAAGATTTCCATTTTCTATAATAACAATCTGACCAGCTAAACTAGAAACAGATCTTGTCTGGTCCCCTTTCAAACAAAGGACAGTAGCTGTTGAACCTCCTCTACATAACTCCTGCGCATTTCTTCTAGCAGCATTAATAAGTGTTGCATTATTTACCGACACAGAAGAAAAATATTGAGTCTTTGAACTAGATTCGTTTCCATCAAGTGCTGCATAATCTGAAGAAAGATCAGAAGAAAGACCGATAATTCCTTGAATCTTCAACAGAAGCAAAGAGTCCAATGTAATACCTAAATTAGTACATTGCAAAGTTACACCAGGGATCGTCGACCAGTCAAGGAGTCATGCATCCGTTAACAAAAATGAATAATTAACTCATGAAGTATTAAGGGTCTGAATCAAAAGATCTAAACCAGCTTTAACTTCACAACCGACAAATCACAAACCACCATTCAAATCATAGACAAATCCTAAAGGTATCTGATTATTAAATCTCTGAAAGGTTGGAGCTAATGGGGAAGTATATTGTATCAAATTACGAGCGGAATCTTCCTCATATTGTACTCATGCAATCAACTTATAATCCTTAGAAGAAAAAGTGTGGGTAAGATATCAATAGATTCCATAGGTTTCTTGAATATCTTGCCATCACTGACGAAGATAATCCTCGAAAGACTTAAACAAATCCCAATAAAGAGATTCTTTTCAAGGTATGAGAGAGAGAGTATTATTATCAAGAAAATAGGAAGCTTTAGTAGAGAATTCTTGTATCTTTGATTCAGAAAAAGCATTATTTTGTAAAATCACAATAAGTTCTGACTCTAATATATTTATCTGAGTAAAAGAAATAGAAGAAGATTCATCATTCTTTACATAAAAAACATTTTCTCAATCTAAAAGAGCTTCTCTTAAATAATCAAAAGAAACAGTAATAAAATTCTCATCGGAAACAAGAGTTGAATTAGAACATGAAGTATACAGTCCTCAAGTAGAAACTAAACCTGAATCATCATATCCCAACTGTGTCGCTGTGAGATCATCCAAAGGCCAAAGCCTCTCCCCTCTCTGAGAATTGTAATAAAGTCCTCTAACTTGTCTCCTACAATCTAATTTATCAGTATTAGCCTGAACTGTAATAGGTTCTTCTAACGTTCCTGCAGTAGCCCACAAAAAAGTTCCTCAAAAGTCGTTTCCTCCTGCTGCAAAATGTATATGAGACATATTATTCTGAGCTTCTCTTTCTAGATATTCCGGGACAAAAGTAAGTCTCCAAGCACCAACCATCGAGAAAAAAGAAAGTCAAATTGCAAGTACAAAGGAAAGAAAGAATTTAGAATAATGCATTTTTGTTTTTGCTATGAAAGTATAAAACATTCAAATATAACCAAAGGTAAGTATAAGAAAAATTGATGCTTTGTCAAATTTTTCTCAATTTTAAGACAAAATAAGTTTATAAGATTTTTTTCCTTTTCTAAGCAGAGCTACCCCATTAATAAGATCAGATTTTTTCAAGACTTGAGTCACATTTCCTACTTTTATTTCATTCAAAACAATAGATCCTGATTGAATCAGTTTTTTGGCTTCTCCATTCGAGGGTGCAAGCCCTGATTCAACAAGAAGTTCTAAAATTCTTCTCTCTTCTCCTTCAAATTTCACACTTCCCGTTTCCTTCGCCAAAGCCTCAAGATCTCCCTTCGACATCTGAGCAATAATTTGCATTTTATCCTCAGAACCAAAAAGAATTTCTGTAATATTCTGTGCTTGCTGTACAGCAACCTCTCCAAAGATTATTTCAATCAAATAATTCGCCAACTGCTGCTGTCCATACCTCAATTCTGGTTGTTGCTGATGTTGAGCGACAATTGCATCTACCTTCTCAATAGAGAGCAAAGTAAACGCCTTCAGATATTTCTCCACATCACTATCATGGGTATTCATCAAGAATTGATAAACAAAATACGGACTATTTTTATTAGGATCCAATCGCACAGAATTTCCTTCAGATTTACCGAATTTCTTCCCCGTAGAATCCATCATTAAAGGAATCGTCATTGCATAGACCTCTGTTTCATTTCCAAGTTTTTTTCTAATCATCTCAGTTCCCGTAACAATATTCCCCCATTGATCACTTCCTCCAATCTGAAGTTTCACTCTTTCATCCTCAAAAAGATGAAGGAAATCATATCCTTGAAGAAGCATATAACTAAATTCCGTATAAGTGATCGAAAGATTGGGATCAGTAATTCTCTTTTTGATAGAATCTTTACTCAACATCGTGTTGACCGTAATATATTTCCCTACATGTGCAAAGAAATCAAACACATTCATCTGAGCGTAAAAATCATAATTATTTACTACTTCAAATTGAAAATCCTGACCAGTAATTTTTTTCAGATTTTCTAAAAGCTGTTTTACTTGCTTGGTAATCCCCTCCTGATTATGACGAAGTTGATGTTCATCAAGAAAAGATCTTGAAGAATCTTTTCCACTCGGATCCCCAATAAATCCAGTAGCTCCTCCCACTAATAAAACAAATGTATTTCCTCTTTTCATAAAATTCACAGCAGTCATCAGAGTCAGAAAATGTCCCAAATGCAAAGAATCCGCTGTAGGATCATATCCACAATAGAATTTCTCACCACCTCTCTCATAAATCTCAAATAATTTCTCGTCAGTACATTGATAAAAAAGCGACCTCGCCTCCAATTCTTGTTTCAAATTCATCGGTGATGACACACATAAATAAAATAATATGCCTAAAACGGCACCCTGAATATAGTATTTTATGAGAGGAATTCAAATATAAAAAGAAAAAACTGCCTTTAAGACAGAATTCTTCTTTGAAATATTCACACAACAGTTGACTCCATTACAATGTACCGGGAACAGGACTTGAACCTGCACGCCGTGTGTGGCACTTGGTTCTAAGCCAAGCATGTCTACCAGTTCCATCATCCCGGCACGGCTATCTTTATCTCTTATATTGTTGTATCACGAAGTTTTCGGGAGCTAGGACTCGAACCTAGAACCCTCAGATTCAGAGTCTGATGCTCTACCAATTAAGCTACTCCCGAGTAATATGCGTTCTGTATGAATCAAATTTGGTTGCGGAGGATGGAATTGAACCACCTACCTTCGGGTTATGAGCCCGACGAGATACCGTTTCTCTACTCCGCAATAACAATAATAACGTGTTGGGGAACCAGGATTCGAACCTGGATAAACGGAGTCAAAGTCCGGTGTCCTACCATTAGACGATTCCCCAATATCAAGGTTCTTCGAGGAATAACTGCTGAGGAAGGGACTCGAACCCTCAAGCCGTAAAGGCATACGCACCTCAAGCGTACATGTATACCATTCCATCACCTCAGCACTTTTCTGAGTGCTCTGCAATGTATAGTAATCTCGCACCAAAAATCAAATGCTTTTTTTGGCTTTCACTTTTCTAAACAAAAAAAAGGATATCTAACAAAAAGCATAATCAAAATATTAAAGGTATTTATTCCTTGATCCTCGCTAAGAGTGTCTCTCCATCAATTACCACATCCCCAACCTTTGCCACAATCTCAACATTACTATCAAAAATAATAGTCACTTGACTTCCAAATTTAATCAATCCAATAATATCCCCCTGCCTCACCACATCTTCAACCTGCAAATAAGGAACGATTCTCCTTGCTACAAATCCAGCAATCTGAATCACTCTATAACGAACACCATCTTCTCTCTCAAAGAGCATTGCATTATATTCATTTTGAAGTGTTGCCTTAAGGCTTTCTGACCCTCTCATTGCATTTAGCTTTCTTCCTTCTACATATTGCTGTTCTATCAAAGTCGCATCGCTTGGAGCTCTCTGATAATGCACATCCATTGGCGTCATCATAATAGAAATCATGGTTGCTCCGCTCCCAATCCCATCAATAAAGTGATCTAATACTTTATTATTATTTTTATAGAGTACCGTATCATCCGTTGGATTTTCAATAATTGCAATAATTTTCCCATTAGCTGGACTAACAAAAACACTAGGATCGTGAAGGATGCTACGTTCTGGCTGACGAAGAAAATAGAAAAAGTAAAACACTAAAGTAACAAGGAAAGCAAAGATAAATACACAAGCAAAAATCTTTAGAAGCATTCTCCAAGACATAAATAAATAAAAAAATCTAAAAAGCTGAATATAAGATAAAAAAAAACCTGAAAAAAGCAAGATAGAGAAGTAGAAGCTTTTTCTTAAAAAAGACTTGACTTATTGAGAAAAAAGGATAAAAGAAGGGAAATAAAAACTTAAAAATATAATTAAAAATAAATAATAACGGGAAAGCCTCGCCCAACAAATGAGGAAAAAAAATAAAAAACACTGAAAAAATTTTAAAAAATGAAAAAGGAGAAACAAGCAGGATGCTTGCTGATAATAATTATTTTTATTATAGTTATGGCGGCAAGTCTATACGGCCTTGGGGCGCTGTGCGATTATCTAGATCAGAAACACATCCCCACTGAATTCAGAAAATAAACATACCAAAGTCCCGGCATAGTCTTCTATGCGGGGGTTTTTTCAATCCAAGAAAAACACAGAAATAAAGCAAAGTAAGAAAAGCTCAAGAAAAACAAACCAGATAAGGGAAAACTTTTTTTACAATAATACTTGACTTCTTAGAAGAGAAAGATAAAGAGAAGACAAATAAAAATTGAATGTATAACTTAAAAAACAAAAAGTATGGAAAAATAAAAAAGAATAATGGAAAAGTCTCTACCCGATAAACAGAGGAAAAAAACAACAAAAAAATAAAAAAAATATGGAAAATTTAACAGAAAATAAAGGTAAAATCTACGTACTTGATACCAATATCATTGGTGATGATTATTTATGTCTTGATCGGTTTGATGAACATAACATCTATATCTCAACCGTATCTTTGGACGAAATAGATAATCATAAAAAGGATGATAACGATTTTGGGTTCAACATTAGAGGATTTGTCAGGGAACTTGAACCATTCTTTAAAAAGAAAACTTTTTATACAAAAGGATGTTCATTAGGAAGAGGAAAAGGGAAAGTTAGGCTTATTTCATTTGATGAAGAGAGTCTAGACTATAAAAAAGTCCGTAAGATTTATCGAAAAGACTGCTCAGACCATAAGCTTCTAGCTAGTTGTTTAACAGTTATGAAAAATAACCCAGATAAAGAAGTAGTTCTTGTAACAAAAGATAATTTATTACGAGGTAAGGCTGGATCATTCGGAATAAAGGCTGAAAACTATAAATATCACTTATTGAGAGATAAAAAGAATCTCGAAAACAAAGTCACTGAGGTATTCAATGGTGATATTGAAAAAGTAGGAATAATTAAGCAGAAATACCAACCAAGAACAAACAGTTATCTCCTCGTAGATAACCATAAATATTACAAATGGAATGGAGAAAATATTGAATATATCGGATCTTGGGACCATGAAGGGAATAAACCAACAGGTAAACAAGGAAGTGATTGGAAATTTGTTGCGAACATAAAGCCCCTAAATTGGGAACAGCTATTGGGTATACACTCTTTAATGGATGAACACACTTTTATATCAATTTTGGCCGGCGATGCGGGAAGCGGAAAAACACTACTTGCCCTTGCCGTAGCAATCGAGCTATATAAAGCAAAAAGAATTGATACAATATGGTTAACAAGGCCCAATAATGTCGCTCAAAATCGCGATATGGGCTTTCTTCCAGGGAACAAAGAAGAAAAATTCTCAGTATTCTTAGAACCATTCAATGATGCTGTGGAAGAATTAATCAGGGCTGAAAAATCTAAAAATAATAAAAATGAAACAAAGGTTACAGACGAAGAAAAGCAAGATTTCTTACAAAAATATAATTGTAAGCCCGTGCCCTATCCGTACCTAAAAGGAAGAACTTTTCACAATTCCGCGATAATTCTCGATGAATCTCAGGATGCATCTAGCAGAGAAATGAAAAAGATATGTACCCGAATCGGTAGAAATTGCAAACTATTTATTCTTGGAGATATTACACAAATAGACTCGCAATACGAAAGTGTATTCCGTAATGGTTTGTCATATACTATTGATAGGTTATTAGAACAATCCTTTTGTTCTTACGTACATCTTCCTGCTGGTCCTAGAAGTGAAATATCGAAAATTTGTGCAGAATTATTGTAATCTAATTTAACGCTAGTATAAAATCCCGGCATGTCACCATGTGGGGATTTTTTAAAATACAAACTCTTCCCTTGAAACACCAAACAACTTTACTATAAAGGTCGCTAGAGAAAGGAGAATTTTTTAAATCTTCTGGAATCATCTTTTCAATCTCGCAAAGCGACCCCGCAGACTTGACCAGCAAAGCGGACATCACGGTGATTCTACAACCCTACCTTTTAATTTTCTGTAATTCTATTTTCTATGAAATACCATTCACAGCTCATTAAGAAATACATCTCCATACATGACACCCCAGAAAATATCGCAAACAAACTCATCCTTAAAACCGTTGAGATCGAGGAAATCATCAAGAGAGAAATCCCAAGCTCCATCGTCATCGGGAAAGTCACTTCCACAGAAAAACATCCAGATTCTGACCATCTCAATCTCTGCCAAGTAGACTGTGGAGATAAGGGGAAATTCCAAATCGTTTGCTGAGCGAATAACGTAACTTCTGGACTCTTTGTACCTGTTGCACTTGAAGGAACAGTGTTTGAAAAAGCAGGAATCACGATCGCCAAAAGGAAACTCAGAGGTGTAGAATCCAACGGGATGATCTGTAGTAAAGGAGAGCTTGATATCAACGAAGATACAGACCAGCCACGAATCCGAGATCTTTCACAAGACCTGCCCATAACAGAAGATGATAAAGGGACTCCTCTTTCAGAAAAGTTTGCACGACTCAATAACTACGTTTTAGATGTAGATAACAAAGGGTTAACCAATAGACCTGATCTCACAGGGCATTTTGGAATTGCACGAGAACTCAATGCAATGTATCACAGTTCTGGAGGTATCAATTATAATAAACTTACAGAATACCAAGAAACATTCAAACATACTAATATTTTTGATCTCCTTGAACATAACGAAAAAAAACTTGGAAAAAAAGTGATTGCGGAGACGGAAGGTTTACATAACTATATCCTACTAGCACTTAATACCATAGAAGTAAAAAAAAGCTGATTCTTTATGAGATTACAAAATATTGACCTCGGAAACGGACCCATCAACAACTGGGTAGATTTTTCTAATCTCTTTATGAATATCTCAGGGAATCCTGTGCACTTCTTTGATGCAGACAAAGTGGAAGGGAACATTATCGTAAGAAATGCCAGAGAATGAGAAGAATTTACGGATCTTATGGGAAAAACACACAAACTCTTGCCTCAAGATATTGTAATTGCTGATGAAAAAAAAGCACTCTGCCTCTGAGGGATCATGGGGGGAAATAACAGCGGAGTAACAGAAGAAACTAAAAATATCCTCGTAGAAATCGCGAATTTCGATCCAGTTGCCCTTAGAAAAACAGGAGTAAGACTCGGACTTAGAACCGACTCAGAACTAAGAAACGAAAAAAACATCAATCCTACCTATTCACTCTACGCACTCCTTCTCTTCTTAGATGAACTGAAATATTACGAGAAAGAACTCGGAAATTTTGAGATTGGAGGAATTAGTTCTTATCTCAAGCCAGGACTACACCCCATTCCTACAATAAATATTGAAGTAGACTATCCAAAAATGCAGCAGTTCATCTTTGGGAAAGAACAAGAACATTTTCAAGAAAAAGCTGAAGCAATACTAAAGAATCTTTGATTTAGCTTAACAGGAAATCAAATTGGTGTACCTCTTTGGAGAGGTCCTGAAGATATTACCATTCCAGAAGATATCACCGAAGAAGTTGCAAGAATTCGAGGATACGAAGCAATAGAAAATATTCCTGCAGAAACTGCAATCCAAAATACTCCTTTCACAGGTAATATCGCACTAATAAGAAATATTGAGCAACAATTAGTAAAAGTAGAAGGATTTGATCAACTTGAACTTTATCCACGGGTAAGCGAAAAAAACATTTCCGAATTTGGAAGAAGTAGTGAAGATTTCATCCAACTCCAAAACCCCGTAAATCCAGAATGTCCGCTATTAAGGGACAGCTTTCTTTACCAGTTAGTTCAAATGACTACAAAGAATGCCAAATTTTTTGATGAGATTAAACTCTTCGATACAGGAATCATACGAACAAAAGAAAAACCTAAAAATCAAGAAGACTCCAAGTATGCAATTGCACATATCGATGAACAGCTTCATACCTGAATAATTATCTACAAAAAAGCTCCAGGTTCTCGAAAAGAAGATACCCTCTTTGATACAAAGAATGCGATACAATCCATCCTCAATGCTCTAGAGCTCAAAGGAGAAATAGAATATCGTCCAACCGAAGTAAAATATTTTCATCCTAAAAAACAAGCAACAATCCTCTATCAAGGAAACGAAATTGGAGTGATCTGATCCTTACATCCTCTCACTCTTAAAAATAATAAAATCCCTGAGAGTGCGAGCTGTACTTATGCAGAACTCAACTTACAAATCTTAGAAGAAATCAAGTCTAAAATCACAGAACAAACATATCCTTTCGAGACACTTCAAGATCAGATTCTTTGGAGAGATATCAGCTTTGTAATAGATGAGAAAGCTGAGTTTGGTGGAGTTATCTCAGCAATTAGAGAAGTAAAAGACATAAAAGATATTCAGGTTTTTGATCTCTATCAAGGAAGCAATCTACCAGAAGGGAAAAAGTCCCTCGCTGTGAAGATTAAAATTATCGGAGATGGGAATATGACTACAGAAGCCATTAATGAAATCATGCAACAAGCAATCAAAAAGGCTGAAGGAGTTGGCGCAGAATTAAGGGGATAAAGCAAAGCTTTAAAATATAGAATACATATGAATTGACGAAAAGAAGCATGGGAAAAAACTTTTAATATTTCATCATATGAACCCAGTGTCATTGTACAAAAATCTCAGCAATTTATTAATGATGAGATTAAATGTGTACTTGATATTTGATGCTGAAATTTTAGAAACTCTATATATTTTGCGCAACAATGAATATCAGTAGATGCAATTGATATTGCTGATATGTATAACAAGTTACAAGAATATTCGGAAGAAAAAAGAAAAAATATTACATTCAAAATCCAAGACATCAATAACATAGAGATTAAAAAGAAGTATCAAATTATTATCGCCACAAGAATATTCCAATACCTAACAAAAGAAGAAATACAGTCTCTATTTAATATAGCCAGAAACTGCCTAGATCCTAAGATTGTTTCTTATAAGTTTTAATACGAAATGATGAATATTCAATAAAGTAGAAATAGAAGTCCCCAAATATAAACACAAACTTGAAGAGATAATTAGAATTGGAGAAAAGAATAATTTCAAAATAGTAGTATCAGAGGAAGGAAGCAAAGTAACAAAATATGTAAATTACTTTGATAACAAACTTAAAACATACGATGTAATCCTGCAACCGAGAAAGTAAAACTCCACGTTTTCATATCTATAACTTATCTTATGAAGCTCATCATCTGATTAGGAAACCCCTGACAACAATACAAAAATACTCGCCACAATATCGGAGCAACTATGCTAGAAAGATTTCTAGATCGAGAGAAACTCTGAGAACTCAAATACGACAATAAATATAAAGCTGAAATACTCATCACTTCTCCCCTGACAGGGGGAGATGGCGAAGCCAGAGGGGGTTCTAGCGAAAGAAAAGTAATCTTTTGTACTCCCCAAACCTTCATGAACCTCTCCTGAGAAGCAATCGCTCCTCTCGCAAATTTTTATAAAATCTCTCCTGAAGATATTCTCGTCCTCCATGATGAAATTGATTTCCCTCTCGGGAAGATCGCCTTTAAAGAAGGAGGAGGAACGGCTGGGCATAACGGACTAAAAAGCATCACAGCAAAACTCTGATCAGGAAACTATAAAAGGATTAGAATCGGCGTAGACAGAGGAGAAAATACGGGTGTCTCCGAATATGTCCTTGGGCAATTTAAGCCCAATGAAAAAGAAATTATGACAGAAAAAGAACAAGAAATCTTTGACCTTATTCAGGAATTCATTTGAGTTAAAAGTTAAGATTATACTCCATAAGAAACCATTAATCTCATTCATGCCTCCTCCGGGAAGGGACTCCGTTTCCTTTCTTTTGCGAAACTAGAGATCCAGGAGTTTTAGACACTCCTATGAGTTGACTCTCATCATCTCACGGTCATCTATCGTATAAAGGACGTTGTGGATTGTTCATTGCCGTATGTAAGGCTCTATTATAATCAAGAACTTCTTTAGAAAATCATTCCTCTCTTTCTATAAATTGTTCTTTTTCCATATTAAGGGATAAATTAAAAATAAAAATAAATTATTCCACCTCTCTTCTAATTCCCTTATCTAATCCTACTAAAAACTCATAAGTAATCATATTCGCCGCTTTTGCAACTTTTTCTACACTCAACAGAGAATCTTTTTCCTTTTCAATAAGCCAAATTTGATCTCCAATCTGCATGTTTTCCTTTCCTTCACAGATAGAAAGATTCATACAAATCGTCCCAATTTGCGCACAGAACTCCCCTTCCCAACGATAAGAAATCTTTTCTCTCAAATTTCTTGGCAAGCCCTCTGCATATCCAAAAGGAATAGTCGCAGTTAATACCATATCTTTATCATTTTTCCACTGAGGTGCATAGGAAACTCCTTCAGAGTTTTTAACCTGATTAAGCGAAATAAGTACGCTAGAAAGAGACAATGCTGGCTGTAATCTCTCCCCCTTTTCAAAATCAGAATCCTTGACGGACAAAGGATTGTATCCATACAAAGCCAATCCTGGACGATAAGCATTAAAGAAATCATCTTCGATCTTAAGTAATCCTGCACTATTTCAAATATGTCTCCACTTCGGCGTATGTCCATACTCTAAAACCTGATAATACATGAGTTTGAACTGCTCTATCTGCGATTGCATTCCTTGCGAATTCGGGGTATCCGCTCCATAAAGATGGGACATTACTCCCTCCACTTCAATCTTAGGATATCTCTTAAGCATCTCCAAAACATTAGGCAACATCTCAACTTGAATACCCTCTCTATGCATTCCTGTATTAAGAAAAAGATGTACCTTCAGATTTCTTTTTAATTTAGCCAAAGCCTTTAAGGTTTCCACATTATACACAGAAAAAGCTGTTCTCTTGAGATCAAATTCCTTATAATTTTGAGAAAGCGTCTCTCCTAGCAAAAGCACATTATGTCTGCTATGACGAACCACTATACTATACTCGGGAAAACTATCCACCACCACATAGGGAACATCAACACTTTTATAGACCTTCAAAAATTGATCCAATCCGTGACCATAGGCATTAGACTTAATCACAGGAAAAAGTCTTGCCTGAGGTTTTAAAGTTTTAAGATACACAAAGTTATCAAGTAATACCTTCTTATTGATGTGGATAACATTCATCGGAGCTACCTTTGGTTTGAAAAGTCTCTTCAAAAAGCTGAACATACATTAAATTACAAAATAAAGTATATTCCCTTCCCTGAGAAAGGGAGGTGGCACAAAGTGCCGGAGGGGTTTATCAGCAAAATCTATTACACAAAATAATGAAAATACTCCTTTGGAACTTTCCCATCAATAACCCGGATACCTTCAGCTTTCAATCTCCTTTCCTTATCTGCTAATCCCAAGGAAAATCCTGTCAACGCTCCATCATACCCAACAACCTTACAACAAGGATACCTATCAGGATAAGGATTTTTTCCCAGCAACATCCCAACCGTCCTTGGATGAAGTCCAAGATGTCTGCCAAGCTCTCCATAGGTCACAACCTTCCCTTTAGGAATTTCTAGCAAAGCCTGATACACCAACTGTTGATTTTTCGTCAATTCCATAAAGTATAAAAAAACATAAAAACTATTCCCCAAACCCTTCCACTTTAATGGTTTCAACCAGACTCTTATCTCCTGTTTGTGCCACCCTTCCTTCCTTCATTACAATGACTTCATCTACCGGTAAGTGATCGAGAATAGAAAAAATATGCGTAATAATAATGAAACTGTTCTCTGGAGAATCAAGTTCAGACACCAATCCAGCAACTACCTTAAAGGCATCTACATCCAATCCACTATCAATTTCATCCAGAATAATATACTTGGGTTTCAAAAGCTTCATCTGCAAGATTTCAAATTTCCTCCTCTCTCCTCCGCTAAATCCCACATTCAAATCTCTCCACAAAAATTCTTTAGAAATCTGAAGTTCGTCTAGTATTGGCTCAATCAAAGCCTTAAAACCAAGGAAAGTGGTCACCGTATCATGTGCATTATCATAGACTCCTTTCAAGAATTCAAAAAATTTGATTCCTGGGATCTCAGGAACATTCTGAAATGCCAAGAAAATCCCCAACTTTGCTCTTTCATTGGGTTCCATTTCCAATAAAGACTCTCCATCTAGAAGGACATCTCCATGGGTAATTTCATAATTAGGATGCCCCATAATCGCCATTGCTAAGGAAGATTTTCCACTTCCATTTCTTCCGAGCACACAATAATTTTTTCCTAAAACAAAATCCAGAGAAACCTGATCAAGTATCTCTTTTTCTCCCACGGCAAGGGACAGATTATTAACTGAAAGCATATGTATATTCTTAGAAAGCTAAACAAAAAAACTATAGCTTTCTGAAAAGGGAAATCAAAAGAAAGTAGATTAATTTTCCCAATGATATGTTGTTCAGGGAATTTGTTCCCAAGATGAAGAAGATCAAGAATCAGAATGATCAATACGAGATAAATCATTTTCCTCATCAACAGCAGATAAATCACTCTTCTCTTCCTCAGCATCAAATAAAGTACCTGCAATCTGCTCTCCAACATCCTCTTGAAGATAATTATATGAGTGTTTTTTATCTCTAGCTAAAAATTCAAAAAAAGGAACAAGTTTTTCCTGAGAATACTCTTCTCACAAGAAATCCTCGAGAAGTTCCGGATTTTTTAGAAAAAAATCCCTACATTGCCTAGCAAGTGTTGTATAGATATTAGCATTTGCAAACATCCCATTCGCATAACGAAGAGACCTTCTCATATTTTGAAGACGTTTCTTCCTCTCAGAATTAGCATTTTCTTCTGCCTGTAAAAGGTTTAAAGAAAGTGAAAAATAACTAGAAAAATAATTCTGAAAATGGACTCTAAATCACTTCAGCTTAGCAGAATCTAAAACAACATTTTCCCAAAAGGAGGAATACTTTTTAATTGATGGTGTTCGCTTTCATTCTTTTCTCTTAGCAATTTTATCTTCTGTTTCCTTTTTTTGAAGATCCAGAAAAAGTTGATATAATACTCACCAAACACCATCTCTAAGCAAAAAAGGAAGAGAACTTTTTTGTAGTCTTCATGGATCTATATTTTTTCCTTGATAATCATCTCAATAATTATTTTCCTCTTCTTCAATGGGCTCTCCAAATTGATCATACCTTGCCATATATTTTGGATATACAAGATAAAAACAAAATAAGTATATCCATAAAAAAAATAAAGTCAAAACAAAAAATCAGACTTCTTTGGGTCTGACTTCCTGTAACATTATTTCTTCTCAATAATCTCCAATCCTAAATCCAATAATAATTGATCATCAACTACACTTGGCGATCCAAACATCGGATCACGATACTTTTGATTCTTCGGGAAAGCAATCACTTCTCTAATATTCTCCTTATTCTGATAAATCATCACGATTCTATCAAACCCAAAGGCACATCCTCCATGAGGTGGCACCCCAAAGGTGAAACACTTCAAAAGATGTCCAAATCTCATCTGAATATCTTCTTCCTCTAGCCCCAGAATAGTAAAGATCGCATGTTGAAGTTTCTGATCGTGAATTCTGATACTTCCTCCACCAATCTCATATCCGTTCGCGATCACATCATACGAGTCACTCTCCATTGAAGTCAGCTTTTTCTTATCTTCATCACTCAGCTGATATCCTCCTCTCATTTTCTCTGCCAATTCGAGCAAATACGGGACAAATTCATCTTTTGGCTTTGTAAAAGGATGATGTACCGCTCCGAGTCCCCCATCACTTCCAATTTCAAACATCGGCGCATCAATCACAAATGCAAAATCCAAGAAATCCTGCTTATCCTCAAGCAAATGTAATTCTTTTAACAGTTTAATTCTAAGCGCTCCCAACAGAGAAACCACACCAATCCGCTCTCCTACCTGGAAAAATAAACTTTCTCCTTGCTGGGCTCCAGAAAGATTTATCAGCTCATTCAACTGATCTTGGTTCAAAAATTTCGCCAAACTTCCCTTCGGTCCCTCAGCAGAAAGAATAAGATATAACAATCCTTTTCCTCCATTTTCTTTAATAACTGGATCAAGCGTTTTTTCGATTTCTCCTCTACTAAATTCCTTCGGTGCAACCAAACACTTCACACATTCCACTTCTTTGAAAAGCGCAAAATCAACCGTTCTGGATCGCTCCGTCACATCTACAAATTTCATCCCTTCGATCCTCAAATCAGGTTTATCTGATCCATAGTCATTCATCGCATCCTTCCATTTGTATCTTGGAAATTCTATATTTTTAAGCACTTTCTCAGGAAAACGAGGTGTCAAATCCAGAAAATACGCCTGCATTAATTCCAGCACATCTTCCTGCTCAACAAACGACATCTCAAAATCCACCTGCGTAAATTCTGGCTGTCTATCTCCTCTGGGATCCTCATCACGAAAACATCTCGCCATCTGAATATACTTATCATACCCTGCTACCATCAGCATTTGCTTGTATTGCTGAGGCGACTGTGGAAGTACAAAAAATTTCCCCTGATCGAATCTCGCAGGCACCACAAATTCTCTGGATCCCTCAGGCGTATTTTTGGTAAAACACGGCGTCTCCAAATACAAAAATCCCTCTTGATCAAAAAAGTTGATCGTATGGGTAAAAAGCGAATGCCTGGTCATCATCGTATCCCTCAGCGTCTTTCTCCTGAGGTCCAGATAACGATATTCTAATCTCAGTTCTTCTCCCACAGGGTTTTCATTATCAATAGTGAAAGGCAATTCCGCACAAGTCGAAAGAATTTTTACAACAGAAGGCTGAATTTCAATCTCTCCTGTCACCATACCACGGTTGATCATCGTTTCTGGTCTCGCTACTACTTTTCCAATAATCTGTAGAACAAATTCAGACTTTATCCCTTCTAAATCTCCTCCTTCAATCGCAAGAGCATCAGATTGCGGATCAATCGTCATCTGCGTCACTCCATAACGATCTCTCAGATCAATAAACACTAGTCCTCCTAGCTTTCTAATTCTATTCACCCAACCGGACAAAGTCACTTCTTGCCCAGCAAAGGAAGCATTCAACTCCCCACAAGTATGTGTGCGATACATAATATGTTAGTAATTGTAAGATAAAGAAATTACGCTCAAAAAGCTGACTTCACTTCGATTGCATGATTGACTAAGCGTTCCGACTCCACATTTTGTAGAATATCTCCTCCAACAAAATCTTCTTGACTGTCAAAACACACAATCGTGTTGGTATCGCCTTCTCTCAAATCAGAATCCGGAAGTGGGAACTGTATAAATTCATCAAACATCTCTTTCATCCTTGTGAAATAATCCAAAAATACCGCTTCTTGTTCAGGGTCCAAATTGACAGCTGTAAGTTCCAAGAGTTTATCAAGTTCCGCTTTTTGCATCACATTCCTAAAAGATAAATCTACAAGAATGTATAAGAAAAGAAGTCCCCTTTTCAAGGAAAGAAGAAGAGAAAAAATCTGATTTTCCTTTGAAATAGGAGCTGACTTAACTATATAGTAGTCAGTTTATTTTGCTGATTCCAAGCCTATGTGGAAATGTATCGCCCATGTCCCCACCTGATCATGTCATCCTGAACGAAGTGAAGGATCCAGTAAATAGTATTTGAATGTTATATACACGGGATGTTTCGCTTTGCTCAACATGACTAGAAATATTAATCTGATTTTTAACTATTTTTTTGATAAGAACATGGCACTAACTCCTAGAGCTGAAGATTACTCAGCACGATATAATGATTTGGTTCAGCAAGCAGATTTAGCCGAGAATTCGGCTGTGAAAGGATGTATGGTTATCAAACCCTACGGATATGCAATTTGGGAAAATATTAGAGATATTTTGGACAAAGCATTTAAAAAAACAGGGCATCAAAACGCTTATTTTCCACTCTTCATCCCAAAGAGTTTTTTGAGTAAGGAAGCAAGCCATGTAGAGGGATTCGCTAAAGAATGTCGAGTAGTCACCCACTACAGACTGATGAATGATCCTGAAGGGAAAGGAATAATTGTAGATCCCACCTCTAAACTTGAAGAAGAGCTTATTGTGCGTCCAACTTCTGAAACCATTATTCGGGACAGTTATAGAAACTGGATCCATTCTTATCGCGATCTACCTCTCCTCATTAATCAATGGGCAAACGTAACGAGAGCTGAAATGAGAACTAGACTTTTTCTTAGGACCTCTGAGTTTTTATGGCAAGAAGGACATACTGCACATGCTACAGCAGAAGAAGCTGATATTGAAGCAAGAAAAATGGCGGATGTGTATTATGACTTTGCTAAAAATTTCATGGCTATGCACAGCTATCTCTGAGAAAAGCCTACTCACGAAAGATTTGCGGGGGCAATTCATACCTATACCTTTGAGCCCATGA
Organism: Candidatus Absconditabacteria bacterium; assembly: GCA_028685875.1. Classification (GTDB taxonomy): domain Bacteria; phylum Patescibacteriota; class Gracilibacteria; order Absconditabacterales; family Absconditicoccaceae; genus UBA3291. Next base: position 8,902 of record JAQUDD010000007.1, on the reverse strand, counting down.
TGCAAGATTTCAAGGCGCTACAAGCAGGAACTTCTCATGATTTAGGTCAGAATTTTGCCAAAGCGTTTGATGTACAATTCACCAATAAAAATAATGAACAAGAATATGTATACGCTACATCTCGAGGAATAAGTACGAGACTTATTGGAGGACTCATTATGGCACATGGAGATGATAAAGGACTTGTCCTTCCTCCTGCTTTAGCGCCTATTCATCTGGTAATTGTACCTATTTTCAAAAGTGAAGAAGATATAGCAGGGATTAAAAAATATCTCTCTCCAGAATTAGAAAAATTAGAAAAATCTGTATTTACCGTCCAGAGCGAGTTTTTGGATACCTGGAAATCAGACATTAAGGTTACCATTGATGAAGATGATCAAAAATCTCCAGGGTGGAAGTATAATGAATATGAATTAAAAGGAGTCCCTCTAAGAATTGCTATTGGGAAAAGAGATGTTGAAAATGGGAAAGTAGAACTCTATAGAAGAGATACGGGAGAAAAGCTCCTCATTACTATTGATGAACTCAGTAATACGGTTACCAAACTTTTGGAAGAAATGCAACTCAGCATCTATGCAAAGCATGCTGCCTTTACTAAGGAGAACACCTATACAGCAGATAGCTATGAAGATTTTAGAGAAAAAGTTGAAAAAGGATTTGTTTTGGCTCATCGAGATGGAACGAGAGAAACCGCAGAACAAATTCAGGAAGAGACAAAAGCTACCATTAGATGTTTACCTTTTGACTACCCCATTGAAGAAGGAGTAGATATGATCACAGGAAACAAGAGTGAGAGAAGAGTGATTTTTGCAAAGAGTTATTAGGAAATCAGATACTAGTGAAAGAACAAATGATAGAACTGTTTTAGGAAATTTCAAAGAAAAATGCATGCTCGAGAACAAGAACATCAGGTAATCATTGATGCGATGCGTGCATGTTTTTTGCCTTATTCAGAAGCGGAGGAAAGTATCTATGACTGCTGAGTAAGGCGGAAATTTCCCAATGGAATGCGATGTGATCTTTTCTTTTACAAGTCAGTGAATATTCTAAGATTCAACCGTTGAGCGTGGATGGTGAAACAGGAACCAATGCTTGGACTTCTCTTTGATGAAGTACTGGGCGTAATTGCAAAGATTAAGATTCATTCTGTAGATACCATCAAAGAAAAAGCCATTCCCCATCTAATCACTAAAATAGCAAACTATCCCTCGGGAATCTGAGCATTAACTACATAAGAAAGATCCCTTAATTAATTTGAAAAAAAGAAAAAATCGGAAAAATCCCCGATCTTTATCTTTCAATATTGAATCAAATTTTGCTTATTGCAAAAGATAACTTGAAGCAAGTTGTGCCTCCATCTCCACAAGATCAGCCTGAATACTGAGAGTTGTGAATGCTGTAATAGCTGTGAAAATCACCACAGCAAAAAAAGCAACATCTCTAATAAGCTTTTCTGTCTTTGTTCTTTCAGATTCTTTTTTTGTTAAAGGAATCCTTTTTAGCACTTTTTTCATAATGTGTGTTTATAATGGGATAAAATCACATACCCATTATACATACATATTATAAATATGTCAAATTCATGAGGACATTTTTCTACTTTAAAAGAGTATCAAAAAACTTAACTATCATATCTCCAGCAAATCTTGGTCGCATATGAGGAGTATCACTAGCGGTAGTATAGGGACACCAAACCACAGGAGCATCAGAAATACAATTGATATATTTCACACAGTTTGCTCACTCTGGTCATGAATACTCTACCGTTTCTGGCCCACATTGATTTAGTTGTAAGAGATAGTCACGACTCTGAACTCCTCACGCAAAACTCGCTAAATTATCTTTAGGATTATGCATAATAATAGCTGCTGTAGGACCAGAACAGAGAGGAAACTTCATGGGACTCGAACCTACACTAGCTACCGCACGAATAACATCACCACGCGCACAGGCTAACATATTTGTAAACCATCCTCCCAAACTATGCCCCACCACAAAAATTTGATCCTGATCAATACAGTAGTGTTTTCAGATTTCTTCTACTATAGTATCAAAAAGCTGATAATCTCTGAGTTGTGAAGTTTTATCTCCCCCATCCTGTCGACTACGACTCGGACCCTCTTCTGGTAATCATAAAGGATAAACAATAATTGCATCACGAGCAGAGTCTACATCATAATATCCTGCCACCTGAGTATTAGTATTCGTGCGTCAATGAAAAGCAACAATAAGCTTAGCGGGAATATTCTGTGAATATTGAGAACCTACTTGTGTCAAAATACTACGAGTTTGCTCTCAAACCTGTAAAGAAGTAGGAGGAAGAGATGGTTTGGAAGTCCCACATCCTAAAGAACTATTTTCGCGATTTCCAGACCAAGATTTCTCTCCATGAAGCAACATACGATTAACAATAGAAGCCATCATTCCACGAGATAAGGGTCATTCAGGAAAGATAGCATATCTAGAGACAAGATTATTACTATGAGCAAATCCTAGATAATGCTCATACCAAGGAGCACCATATACCTCAGTATCAATAGTAATTCCAAATCCCTCAAGAGCAATTTTCAGACCTTCTACAATAATCACCGGTTGATCAGGTTTGAACGAATTATCATCATATCCTTTGATAATATTGAGTTCTTTCGCTGTACAAATAAAATCTCTTGCCCAGTGTCCTTCTACATCGGAAAAACAAGAGGCATCACGAGAAGTTAAGGGAGTTATATTCGCTGTCATCACAATTTTCAAGAGCTCTGCACGAGTAAGTGATTGATCGGGTTTAAAGGTTCCTCAGAGATATCATTGTACAATTCACAAAGACGCTAGATGGATGATATCGTCTTCATACTGATGTTGTTCTACATCACTAAATAGTGCAAAGCTTACTCCTGAAATAAAAGGAAGGAAAGAAAAGAAGAGAAGAAATTTTTGTTTAATATGCATAGGAGAGAGGTAAGATAAATAAAGTAACTCTTGATCTATAGTTTCTTCCTAATAGATTCAGAAATCTGTTTTCTCTCCCAAGTCCTCCCTTGGAACTCCTCTACTGCTGCTACCAGATTTTTGATAGTTTTCTTCTCAATCAAGATCCCACTTTCTTCATCAACCAATTCTGGAGTTGCTCCACCTGCATACCCAATAACGGGAACTCCCATAAGCAAGGCTTCAACTGTTCCAATTCCAAAGCTTTCCTTGGTGAGATTGATAAGTGCTGAGGCATCTTTGACGACTTTTGCAGTTTCTTCCGAAGGAAGTCGTCCAAGGAAAATAATACTATCGCCTGCTAAGGATTTGAGATATGCTTCATCAGGACCAGAGCCAATCATCAATAAAGGTAATTGCAACTGATTAAATGCCTTGATAATCACATCACATTCACGCACAAAAGTTACCAATCTTCCCACACAGACAAAATAGGGTTGAGGATTAGGTTGCACTCCTGCGTAATAAAAGCTGTCTTTGATTTTTGGATAAACAACTTTTCCCTTTATTCCATAGATTTTTTTTGCGAGAGATTGCGTATATTTGCTATTGAACTGCACTTCATCGAAGTGAGTAAACTTTTTGTCCCATGTTTGCAAATGAGGCACTAAAAAACTGAATAATTTCTTCTTTCGTCCGCTAAATTTTGCAAGATACTCATCACGATGCGACCAAATATACTGCATCGGCGAATGAAGATAGAGTTTTACATATACGTCATTGCGAGCCGAAGGAACTGAGGCGTGGCAATCTATATCTTCACTGGATTGCTTCGGTCACTTTGATCCCTCGCAATGACAATAAGCAATATTCTTCGCGATTGCAAAGGAAGAAATCACAATTCTCTTCGGTCAGAATTTCTTTACTTTGCGAGAAAGGCGTTTCATAATCCAAGGATAAAAAACGATGAGATTACGATAATCGAAAAGTGAGGAAAAGAGAGGTACTTTGCGCCTGCTGAAATATTTAAAGATACTGCTGATCCAGCTGGGTAAAGCTTCGACAATGGGAATATTTTTGAGCGTTTCTGTTCAGGGGATTTGCACTTCTAAAAACTTTGTCCCTTCTTCTGCGATCATGGTAAAAGCTTTGATCTCAGCTTTGGGATCATTTCTAAGTTCCTGTTGGATGAGGTCTTTGAAGACTTCAAGCGCTCCTCCAGGCATAATTCGGCAATGAATAGCTGCTAATTTCATACAATATTATTATCTATAGAGTGAATCATTTCAAGAGCTAAACAAAAAGCAGGTTATAAATCTGCCTTTCATTTTCATAACAACATCATCTCTTCTTCCGATACTTCCAAGATTGAAAGATTAAAATTAAAGATGATGCTGTTCCAATAGTGTCTGATACTAAAGTATACCAGATTATTCCATTTTCATTCGTTAAAGCAAATAATCCCCTAGAACAATATACAACCCCGGCAAGAATTACTAATGTCCAATGGATTCCTACTTTTTTTTCTTTCCAATTTTTAAAAATTTGTGCTGGAAGCGCTATTAATGCCATACCTGTAGCACTAATTAATGTGATTATTCCAAAAATATTCATACAATAATCTTTTATTTATGGTTTTAATTTTTCATAAGCATACATATTCACTTCTATAAGTCAATTATATATTTTTCACTGCTTCTGCCACAGCGAGCGCAACTCCTTTATCCAAAGCGGAAGGAAGGATATGATCTCTCTCTGGCCTTTCGAGATAATTTGCTAAAGCATGTGCTGCTGCGATTTTGTGTTTTTCTTCGATCTGAGGAAGTCTCGCATCCAATGCTCCTCTGAAAATCCCTGGGAAAGCAAGGACATTATTGACTTGGTTTGGAAAATCGCTTCTCCCTGTAGCCACAACGAATGCCCCCGCCTCCCTTGCGAGGTCAGGATGAATCTCAGGATTGGGATTTGCCAAAGCGAAAATAATCGGATCTACATTCATCGTTTTAATATCTTGCACAGTAAGAAGATCAGCTTTACTTACCCCTACAAAAACATCTGCGCCTTGTAATGCGTCTTGCAAAGAACCAGGAAGCTGATCACGATTGTAGGCCAACACCTCTTGTTTGTATTGATTGAGATCGCTACGGTCCGGGCTAACAATCCCTTTACTATCAACAAAAATAATGTTAGTCGCTCCTGCGTGATGCAAAAGTTTCCCAATAGCTAACGCTGCGGCCCCTGCACCGGAAACAACAATCTTTTGTGATGCTAAATCAGCTTTTTTGAGTTTAAGAGCATTGATCAGACCAGCAAGCACCACAATTGCTGTTCCATGTTGATCATCGTGAAAAACAGGAATATTCAGCATTTTTTTAAGTTCTGATTCTATATAAAAACAATTGGGAGCTGCGATATCTTCGAGATTAATTCCTCCAAAAGTCGGAGCAACTGCCTCGACAATCTTGATAATTTCATCAGGATCCTGCGTATTCAGCACAAGAGGAATTGCATCCACATTTCCATAGGCTTTGAAGAGAATCGCTTTCCCTTCCATCACCGGAAGTCCTGCAAGTCCTCAGATATTCCCTAGTCCAAGCACAGAAGAACCATCACTAATGACAGCTACAGCATTATTTTTCCGTGTATAATCATACGCAGTTTCAGGATCTTTTGCTATTTCTAAACAAGGAGCCGCTACTCCAGGTGAATAATAGGTGGAGAGATCATCCCTAGTTTCAAGGGGAACCTTGGAAAGGGTTGCCAGTTTTCCCTTATATTTTTTATGCTCTTGAAGAGCGAGTTGTGTGTAGTCCATGTGAAAAATATATAAATAAATAGTAGTAGAATAAACAGTTTCTTAATCTAAAAAACTGCCCTAGGGGTAATTATAGGATTATGCAGAATACTTACAAGGAAACAAATAAAAAAAACCCTAGAATATTCTAGGATCTTTTTATTTTTAGAGAGAGGGAAAAACTCATATTAGTTAGCACTAAGGTAATACAAGAGAGAAAACACGGTTCCTCTCAGTTCTTTCATAAAAGGATCGTCAATAGAAGTATAGAATTTTGCTTCTTTAAGCGCTAATAGATGTCTTTCATACCAAGCATCTTCACTACTTGCAGCATAGGTATCTCCCCATAAGAGTCTAGAAAGAATGGTCCCTACTTCTGCTCTGGTGAGTTCTCCATAAGGATTGAACTCCTTCTTCACCGTTAGTCAATCAGCACGGTATCCCATTAATCCAAGATTACATGCCTGAGTGATATATCCCTGTAATTCTTCATTCACTTCTTTGATATCCATAAATGCTTTACAAGCTTCTTTTTCAAGGATTTCTTTATTGAGCACTTGTGTTGCGTAGACAGAGATGACTTTTGCAACTTCTGCTCTGGTAATCGCATCATCAAATCTTGCTGCTTCAAGGCTTGGCATCGTAGTGAGCCCGTTTTCATAGGCTCGAGTATAGAGTTCTTGCATTTCTCCCTTTGAAGGAGAGCTACTAATATCATCTTCTACTACTATAGTTTCTGGATCTTTCGCTTCCGCTCAAGATGACGGAATCTCAGCACAGTTTGCTTCTGTACAAGGATTCTTCTTTACCAAGGTTGCTCCTCCTCCACTCCATTTATTTTCAGGATCACTTGCTGATTCCAGTGCAGGAATCGTTAAGATGAGAGGATCAGATCGCCACTTTCCTTCCCCACTATCTGCAACAAGAGTAATCTCATCAGGGACGTCTTTCTTGGGTACTTCAAGAGTAAACTTTCCCTCTCCGTCAGCTTGAGTAGTGTAGGTAGTCTCATCTACTAAGATTCCCTTTACTTGAGCTCAGCTTTCTGTTTCTCCTTGAACAACGGCCATAACAGGACTCTGAGACTTATTTACTACCTGTCCTGTAAGAGGGGTCGTAGTATCTCGTTCTTTTATTACAATATTAGCGTTAGATTCCACGGTAATTCCTGTGCCCCCCGCAGCTCTATATCCTTTTACTGCCACCTGTGAATAGGAAGGATTATAGGCAAATGCCCTTTCCTGAATGAGGGTTAGTGAATCTGGTATAGTCACTGAGCTTAATTTATTGTTCTGAAATGCTCTTCCTCAAATAGCAATTACTCAACTTCCCAGCGTCAAGGAAGTTAATTGATTATAGGCAAATGCATCCCAGCCAATGCTCGCTACAGAGCCTGGAATGGTCACCGAGCTTAATTCATTATCAAAAAATGCACGATATCCAATACTGGCTAGTCCAGTTCCTAGGGTCACTGAACTTAATTGGTTTCTCTCAAATACACTACCTCCCATGCTTGTTATGGAACTTGGGATCGTCACGGAAGTTAATCATTTATTTTCAAAAGCAAAATTTTCGATCCTCGTGGTGGGCAATCCTCCGATAGTTGCAGGGATGACCACTGTGCTACCACATTCTGGGTAGGTCCCTCCGTAATAACGGGTAATGGTAACTTCTCCATTAGATACTCGGATACCAAAACAAGCTTCCGGAACGTCCTCATTCTCAGGATCTCTTGGTAATGAAGGAATCGTCAAAACAAGAAAATCAGATCGCCAGGTTTCTCCTCCACTGTCGGCGACGAGCGTCATCGTATCCGTTACCTCTCTCCTTGCAAATTCCATGCTGAAGCTTCCGTCAGCCTCTACGGGGATAGTATAGGGCTGCCCACTTGCCAAAGTTCCGGTCAACTGGGCTCAGGGTGCTGTTTGCCCTTGGAGAAGGACTTTAGTAGGGTCTCCTGGATTATCTGCTACTATTCAACTCAGAGGAGTCGTTGATGTCCAATTTCTGAGTACAATATAAGCATAAGGATTTACGTCAATACCCACTTCTCCATTTTCTCTATATCCTTTTACTACAGATGGATATCTAGGATTTCCTCCAAATGCATCATATCCGATACTCGTCACTGAGTTAGGGATAGTCACCGAGCTTAGTTGATTATATTGAAATGCAGAACTTCAGATACTGGTTACTCCCGTTCCTAGCGTTAGTGAGGTTAATTTGTTATCAGCAAATGCACTACTACCAATACTTCAATTCAGGATGGTAACTGAGCTTAATGTATTATTACGAAATGCATACTCTCCAATAGTCATTACCGAATTCGGAATCTCCACCGAGCTTAATTGATTGCTCTCAAACGCCATATATCCGATGCTGGTCACTCCCGTTCCCAGAGTTAGCGAAGTTAATTGATTGCCATAAAATGCATACTGTCCGATACTTCAATTCAGGATGGTAACTGAGCTTAATGTATTATTACGAAATGCATTCTCTCCAATAGTCATTACCGAATTCGGAATCTCCACCGAGCTTAATTGATTGCTCTCAAACGCCATATATCCGATGCTGGTCACTCCCGTTCCCAGAGTTAGCGAAGTTAATTGATTGCCATAAAATGCATACTGTCCGATACTTCAATTCAGGATAGTCGCTGAAGTCAGTTGGTTAGACTGAAATGCATATTCTCAAATACTAGTCACCGAACCTGGGATCGTTAATGAGGTCAGTTGGTTAGACTGAAATGCAGAATTCCCAATGCTGGTTACCGAATCAGGGATCATTACTGAGGTGAGTTGATTCCCAACAAATGCATAATTTCAGATGTTCGTTACTGAGTCTGGGATGGTCACTGAACTTAATTGTTCACTACTAAATGCACTACTTCCTATGTTTGTTACAGAATATCCCCCTATATTTGCGGGGATGATCGGCGTAGTACCACATTCTGGGTAAGCTCCTGATTTATAATCCTCAATGGTAATTTTTTCATCAGAGATGCTCGTCCCAAAACAGGCTCCTGGAGTAGCTCAACCAGGCTCTCCAGCTACCGCGGGGATCGTCAAGACGAGAGTATCCGATCGCCATTTTTCCTCACTATCAGCAACGAGACGTATGGTATCCGTCACTTCTTTCTTTTCAAATTCCATGCTAAAAGCCCCTTCTGAATCTACAGGGATA